>JAYRQF010000265.1:0-12860 GCA_041910735.1 Limnohabitans sp. | reverse complement strand
GATCTCGATGGAAGAGATGAGCCGCTGCATCCAGTGCACGCGCTGCGTCCGCTTCGGACAGGAAATTGCCGGCCAGATGGAACTGGGCATGTCCAACCGCGGCGAGCACTCCGAGATCGAGACCTTCCTGGGCTCGACGGTGGACTCCGAGCTGTCGGGCAACATGATCGATATCTGCCCGGTCGGTGCGCTCACCAGCAAGCCTTTCCGCTACACGGCCCGCACCTGGGACCTGTCGCGCCGCAAGTCGGTGGCCGCCCACGATTCGTCGGGTGCCAACCTGATCGTGCAGGTCAAGAACAACCAGGTCATGCGCGTCGTGCCCCTCGAAAACGAGGAGGTCAACGAGTGCTGGATCGCCGACCGCGAACGCTTCTCGTATGAAGCGCTCAACGGTGATGAGCGCCTGACCCAGCCCATGCTCAAGCAGGGCGGCCAGTGGAAGGAAGTCGACTGGCAGACCGCGCTCGAATACGTGGCCAATGGCCTCAAGAACATCCAGCGTGACCATGGTGCTGCCAGCATCGGCGCGCTGGTCAGCCCGCACAGCACCGTCGAAGAGGCGTACCTTGCCGGCGCGCTGCTGCGTGGCTTGGGCTCCGACAACGTCGATGCCCGCCTGCGCCGCGCCGAGTTCGTGGCCGGCGAGGGTGTTCAGTGGCTGGGCACCAGCATTGCTTCCCTGACCACGCTGCAGCGCGTGCTGGTCGTGGGCTCCAACCTGCGCAAGGACCATCCGCTGTTCGCGCAGCGCATCCGTCAGGCCGCACGCCACGGTGCGCAGGTCAACGCGATTGTCTCCACCGCCCAGCTGGCCAAGGCCGACGCCTGGGCCCTGCCGGTCGCCAACAGCGTTGTGACCAACGCTTCGGGCTGGGCGCAAAGCCTTGCCGATGTGGCCGCCGCGATTGCCGCCGAGAAAGGCGTTGCAGCCCCGGCCGCTGGCAACGCCAGCGCTCAGGCGCAAGCCATCGCCAAATCCCTCCTGGGCGGCGAGCGCAAGGCCGTGCTGTTGGGCAACGGCGCCGCGCACCACGCCAACGCATCGAGCCTGCTGGCCCTGGCCAACTGGATCGGCGAGCAGACCGGTGCCACCGTCGGCTACCTGACCGAAGCAGCCAACACCGTGGGTGCACAGTGGGCCAAGGCACAGCCCCAGTCCGGTGGCAAGAATGCCGCCCAGATGCTGGACGGCAGCCTCAAGGCAGTGGTCCTGCTGAACACCGAGCCCGAGTTCGACACCGCCGCCGGTGCCGCCGCCGTGGCGGCCCTGGACAAGGCCGAGATGGTCGTGACGCTCAGCCCGTTCAAGGCCAATATGGCCTTCAGTGATGTGCTGCTGCCGATCGCCCCGTTCACCGAAACCTCGGGCAGCTTCGTGAATGCCGAAGGTCGTCTGCAGAGCTTCCACGCCGTGGTCAAGCCGCGTGGCGAAACCCGTCCGGCCTGGAAAGTGCTTCGCGTGCTGGGCAACCTGCTGGACGTGCCCGGCTTCAGCTTTGAGACCTCGCAGGACGTGCTCGCCAAGGTGACCGCACAGCCTTTGAGCCTGTCCAACGCCATCCGCGCCGACGTGCGACTGGGTGGTGCCGTGAGCGAGCCGGTGGTTGCTCCGATTTACCAACTCGACGGCATCGTGCGCCGGGCTGCCTCGCTGCAGCAGACCGCTGATGCACGCAAGGAGGTCGCATGATCGACGCGCTGTACAACGGCGGCCTGAACCTTCTGGCCGATGCCTGGTGGACCACGATGGCGTGGCCGGTTCTCTGGATCCTGCTCAAGATCGTCGCCATCCTCGCGCCGCTGATGGGTGCGGTTGCTTACCTCACGCTTTGGGAGCGCAAGCTGCTGGGCTTCATGCAGGTACGTATGGGTCCCAACCGCGTGGGCCCGTTCGGTCTGTTCCAGCCGATTGCTGACGGTCTGAAGCTGCTGACCAAGGAACTGATCAACCCGACGGCGGCCAGCAAGGGCCTGTTCCGTCTGGGCCCGATCATGGCCATCATGCCGGCACTGGCTGCCTGGGTGGCGATTCCTTTCGGTCCTGAAGTCGCCCTGACCAACCTCAACACCGGTCTGCTGCTGGTGATGGCCATCACCTCGATCGAGGTGTACGGCGTGATCATTGCCGGTTGGGCCTCGAACTCCAAGTACGCTTTCCTGGGCGCCTTGCGTGCCTCGGCTCAGATGGTGAGCTACGAAATCGCCATGGGTTTCTGTTTCCTGGTGGTGGTCATGGTGTCGGGTGGCATGAACCTGACCGAGATCGTGCAGGTCCAGCAAAAGGGCCAGTTCGCCAGCATGGGTCTGAACTTCCTGTCCTGGAACTGGCTGCCCCTGCTGCCCATGTTCATGGTCTACCTGATCTCTGGTGTGGCTGAAACCAATCGCCACCCCTTCGACGTGGTCGAAGGCGAGGCTGAAATCGTGGCCGGCCACATGGTCGAGTACTCGGGCATGGGCTTTGCCATCTTCTTCCTGGCCGAATACGCCAGCATGTGGCTGGTGTCCATCCTGGCCGTGATCATGTTCCTGGGTGGCTGGGACTCGCCGGTGGCGGCCCTGACCTTCATCCCGGGCTGGATCTGGCTGGCCATCAAGACCTTCATCGTGGTGTCCATGTTCATCTGGATTCGCGCCACGTTCCCGCGCTTCCGTTATGACCAGATCATGCGTCTGGGCTGGAAGATTTTCATTCCGGTCACCCTGGTGTGGCTGCTGGTGGTGGGCGCCTGGCTGTTCTCACCCTGGAACATCTGGAAATGAGCGGCTCCCCCATGACTGCATCCACTTTCTCGATCAAGGACTTCTTCAAGAGCTTCATGCTCGTGGAGCTGTTCAAGGGCATGGCCCTGACCGGCCGTTATGCGCTGGCCCGCAAGGTCACGCTCGAATACCCGGAAGAAAAAACCCCGCTGTCACCGCGGTTTCGTGGCCTGCACGCCCTGCGCCGTTATGAAAACGGCGAAGAGCGCTGCATCGCCTGCAAACTCTGCGAAGCGGTGTGCCCGGCGATGGCCATCACCATCGAAGCTGGCGAGCGTGCCGACGGCACCCGCCGTACCACGCGCTACGACATTGACCTGACCAAATGCATCTTCTGCGGTTTCTGCGAAGAGAGCTGCCCGGTCGACTCGATCGTGGAGACGCACATCTTCGAATACCACGGCGAAAAGCGTGGCGACCTGTACTACACCAAGGACATGTTGCTGGCCGTGGGTGACCGTTACGAAAAAGAGATCGCGGCCAACAAGGCAGCGGACGCACCTTACCGCTGATGCCCGGCTGATGCGATCCCACTGAAAGATTTCTCCATGGACATCCAAACCGGTTTCTTCTACCTCTTCGCGGCGGTGCTGCTGTTCTCGGCCTTCCGGGTCGTGACCGCGCGCAACCCCGTGCACGCCGTGCTGTACCTCATGCTGACGTTCTCGCAGGCCAGCGGTCTGTGGTTCCTGCTCAACGCCGAATTCCTCGCCATCACGCTGGTGCTGGTTTATCTGGGGGCGGTGATGGTGCTGTTCCTGTTCGTCGTGATGATGCTGGACGTCAACATCGACACGCTGCGTCAGGGCTTCTGGTCGCACTTCCCGCTGGCAGCCACGCTGGGTGCGGTGGTGGCTTTTGAGATGGCCGCGGTGCTGATGAGCGGTTTCCGTCTGCCGGCACCTGCTGCCGATGCCGCCAGCCAGGCGGGCAATGCCAAAGCGCTGGGCGTGCTGCTCTACACCGATTACCTGATGCCCATCCAGATTGCTGCCGCCATCCTGCTGGTGGCCATGGTCGCAGCCATTGCGCTGACCCTGCGCCACCGCAAGGACAGCAAGGCCATCGATCCCTCGATCCAGGTGCGCGTCAAGGCGCGTGACCGACTGCAAGTGGTCAAGGTTGACGTCACGCAACCGGCTCCCGCACCCGTGGTGCCGGAAGCTGCAGAGGAGAAAAAATGATGAGCATCACCCTCGGACATTACCTCTCGATCGGTGCGATGCTGTTCGCGCTGGCGGTGGTCGGCATCTTCCTCAACCGCAAGAACCTGATCGTGCTGCTGATGGCGATCGAACTGATGCTACTGGCGGTCAACATCAACTTCGTGGCCTTCTCGCGCTACCTGGGTGACATGCACGGGCAGGTGTTCGTGTTCTTCATCCTGACGGTGGCCGCGGCTGAATCGGCCATTGGTCTGGCTATTCTGGTGCTGCTGTTCCGCAACAAGAACAGCATCGACGTCCAAGACCTCAACACGCTCAAGGGTTAATACAAAAATGAGTCAGACCCTCAACGCAAGCACTTTGCTGGCCGTGCCGCTGGCGCCCCTGGTGGGTTCGGCGCTGGCTGGCGTCTTTGGCACCCGATTCGGTGGCAACTGGATCGGCCGCAAGCTCACGCACACCCTGACCATTCTGGGCGTGCTGGTGGCTTTCATCATCTCCGCCATGACGCTCAAGAGCGTGATTGACGGCGCCCGCTTCAATGAAACCCTCTACACCTGGATGGTGGTGGGTGGCCTGAAGATGGAAGTCGGCTTTATGGTCGACGGCCTCACCGCCATGATGATGTGCGTGGTGACCTTCGTGTCCCTGATGGTGCACCTCTACACCATCGGCTACATGGAAGAGGACGAAGGCTACAACCGCTTCTTCGCCTACATCTCGCTGTTCACCTTCTCCATGCTGATGCTCGTCATGAGCAACAACATGCTGCAGCTGTTCTTTGGCTGGGAGGCCGTGGGCCTCGTGTCTTACCTGCTGATCGGTTTCTGGTTCAACAAGCCGACCGCCATCTTCGCCAACATGAAGGCCTTCCTGGTCAACCGTGTGGGTGACTTTGGCTTCATTCTGGGCATCGGCCTGATCGCTGCCTACGCCGGCACGCTGAACTACACCGAAATCTTCGCCAAGGCGGGTGACCTGGGCGGTATCGCCTTTCCCGGAATGGACTGGCAGCTGATCACCGTGGTCTGCATCTGCCTGTTCATCGGTGCCATGGGAAAGTCGGCACAGTTCCCGCTGCATGTGTGGCTGCCCGACTCGATGGAAGGCCCGACCCCGATTTCCGCGCTGATCCACGCCGCCACCATGGTGACGGCCGGCATCTTCATGGTCTCGCGCATGTCGCCGCTGTTCGAACTGTCGGACACCGCCCTGAACTTCATCATGGTTATCGGCTCGATCACGGCCCTGTTCATGGGCTTCCTGGGCATCATCCAGAACGACATCAAGCGTGTGGTGGCTTATTCCACCCTGTCCCAGCTGGGCTACATGACCGTGGCGCTGGGCGCTTCTGCCTACTCGGTGGCGGTGTTCCACCTGATGACGCACGCCTTCTTCAAGGCCCTGCTGTTCCTCGGTGCCGGCTCCGTCATCATGGGCATGCACCACAACCAGGACATCCGCTGGATGGGTGGCGTGCGCAAGTACATGCCCATCACTTGGATCACCTCGCTGCTGGGTTCTCTGGCCCTGATCGGCACGCCGTTCTTCTCGGGTTTCTACTCCAAGGACAGCATCATCGAAGCCGTGCACGAGAGTGCGCTGCCTGCTGCCGGCTTTGCCAACTTTGCCGTGCTGGCCGGTGTGTTCGTGACGGCCTTCTACTCGTTCCGCATGTACTTCCTGGTCTTCCATGGCAAGGAGCGCTACGACCAGAACCCCGATGCACACCACGATGACCATGGCCACGGCCATGATGACCACGGTCACGACCATGAGCCGCACGAATCGCCGTGGGTGGTGACGGTGCCGCTGCTGCTGCTGGCCATCCCGTCCGTCGTGATCGGCTACATGACCATCGAACCCATGCTGTTTGGCGAGTTCTTCAAGGACGCGATCTTCGTCAACGCCGACAAACACCATGTGATGCACGAACTGGCCGACGCCTTCCACGGCCCTGTGGCCATGGCACAGCACGCGGTCAGCACGCTGCCGTTCTGGCTGGCGCTCGGTGGTGTGGTGGTCGCCTGGTACATGTACCTGATCAACCCTGCTGTGCCCGCCTTCTTTGCCAAGGTGTTGCGTCCGCTGATCGTGGTCCTGGAGAACAAGTACTTCATGGACTGGATCAACGAGAACATCCTCGCCCGTGGCGCCCGTCTGCTGGGTACCGGCCTGTGGAAGGGCGGTGACCGCGCGCTGATCGACGGCCTGATCGTCAACGGTTCCTGGAAAGTGGTGGGCTGGGTCTCCAGCGTGGTGCGCTGGTTCCAGTCCGGCTACCTGTACCACTATGCGCTGGTCATGATCCTGGGCATTCTGGTGCTGATGACGTATTTCGTCTGGATGGCCAAGTAACAAGAGGAAAGAACAAAAATGGGATTGTTGAGCCTTGCCATCTGGACGCCGATCGCTTTTGGCGTCATCTTGCTGGCCCTCGGCCGTGACGAGCAGGCCCGCGCTGTGCGCTGGCTGGCCCTGATCGGTGCCCTGGTCAGTTTCCTCGTGACCCTGCCGCTGCTGCAGGGCTTTGACAACAGCACCGCTGCCATGCAGTTCGTGGAGAAGTTCTCGTGGATCGAGCGCTTCAACGTGAACTACCACCTGGGTGTGGACGGCATCTCCTTCTGGTTCGTGCTGCTGACCGCCTTCATCAACGTGATCGTTGTGATCGCCGGCTGGGAGGTCATCACCACCAAGGTCAACCAGTACATGGCCGCCTTCCTGATCCTGTCGGGTCTGATGATCGGCGTGTTTTCTGCACTGGACGGCATCCTGTTCTACGTCTTCTTTGAAGCCACGCTGATCCCGATGTACCTGATCATCGGCATCTGGGGCGGCCCGAACAAAATCTACGCAGCGTTCAAGTTTTTCCTGTACACCCTGATGGGCTCGCTGCTGACGCTGATCGCGCTGGTCTACCTCTACACCGCCTCCAACGGCAGCTTCGACATCCTGAGCTGGCACAAGCTGCCCTTGTCGGGCACGGTGCAGACGCTGCTGTTCTTTGCGTTCTTTGCCGCCTTTGCCGTCAAGGTGCCGATGTGGCCGGTCCACACCTGGCTGCCCGATGTGCACGTCGAGGCCCCCACCGGCGGCTCTGCTGTGCTGGCCGCCATCATGCTGAAGCTCGGCGCCTATGGTTTCCTGCGTTTCTCCATGCCTATCGCGCCCGACGCCGCACGCGAGTGGGGCACCCTGATGATCGTGCTGTCGCTGGTCGCCGTGGTCTATGTGGGTCTGGTCGCCATGGTCCAGCAGGACATGAAAAAGCTGGTGGCTTATTCGTCGGTGGCCCACATGGGTTTCGTGACATTGGGCTTCTTCATCTTCAACCCGCTCGGCGTGTCCGGTGGTCTGGTGCAGATGATCGCCCACGGCTTCGTGTCGGGCGCCATGTTCCTTTCCATCGGCGTGCTGTACGACCGCGTGCATTCGCGTGAGATCGCCAGCTACGGTGGTGTGGTCAACACCATGCCCAAGTTCGCTGCCTTTGCGCTTTTGTTCGCCATGGCCAACTGCGGCCTGCCGGGCACTGCCGGTTTCGTGGGTGAGTGGATGGTGATCCTGGGCGCCGTGAAGTTCAACTTCTGGATCGGCGCACTTGCCGCCACCGCCCTGATCTTTGGCGCCGCCTACACGCTGTGGATGTTCAAGCGCGTGTACCTCGGCCCCGTCGTCAACGACGATGTGCGCGAGCTGACCGACATCAATGGCCGCGAATTCCTGATGCTGGCCCTGTTGGCTGCAGCGGTGCTCTGGATGGGCCTGTTCCCGAAACCCTTCACCGATGTGATGGACGTTTCGGTGGCCGAGCTGCTCAAGCATGTGGCGCTGTCCAAGCTGCCCCAGTAACGATTTGAAGAATTGAGAGAAACCACCATGATGGACCCCACCAGCTGGATGACGATCTATCCGGAAATCGTGTTGCTGGTCATGGCCTGCGTGATCGCGCTGGTTGACCTGACGGTCAAGTCGCCGCGCCGCACCGCGACTTATGTGCTGACACTGCTGACCTTGGGTGGCGTGGCCTGGCTCAATGCCTCGTACGCCTCGGCTGATCAGACCCTGTACGGCTGGGGCCGTCTGGTGGTCAGCGATCCGCTGGGCCACTGGCTCAAGTGCTTTGCCGCCCTTGCCGTGCTGGTCACGCTGGTCTATGCACGCCCTTACGCCGCTGACCGCGACATGCTGCGCGGTGGCGAACTGTTCAGCCTGAGCCTGATGGCCTTGCTGGGCATGGACTTCATGATCTCCGGTCAGAACTTCCTGGTGATTTACCTCGGTCTGGAACTGCTGACGCTGTCGAGCTATGCCCTGGTGGCCCTGCGCCGCGACCACGCGCAAGCCACCGAAGCCGCCATGAAGTACTTTGTTCTGGGCGCCATGGCTTCGGGCTTCCTGCTGTACGGCATGTCCATGATGTACGGCGCCACCGGCAGCCTGCAGCTCGATGAAGTGCTGCAGGCCATCGCCTCCGGCCAGATCCGTCACCAGGTGCTGGTCTTTGGCCTGGTCTTCATCGTCGCCGGTCTGGCCTTCAAGATCGGTGCCGTGCCTTTCCACATGTGGATCCCCGATGTGTACCAGGGCGCACCCACGGCAGCCACACTGCTGATCGGTGGTGCCCCCAAGCTGGCGGCGTTCGCCATCATCGTGCGCTTGCTGGTTGAAGGCCTGATGCCGCTGGCCATTGACTGGCAGCAGATGCTGTCCTTCCTGGCGATCGGTTCGCTGCTGATCGGCAACCTTGCTGCCATCGCCCAGACCAACCTCAAGCGCATGCTGGCTTTCTCCACCATCGCCCAGATGGGCTTTGTGCTGCTGGGCTTTGTGGCCGGCGTCGTGAACGGTCAGACCACCTTGGCGGCCAACGCCTACAGCTCGGCCATGTTCTATGTGGTGGGCTATGTGCTGACCACGCTGGCGAGCTTCGGCATCATCATGCTGCTGGCCCGTCAGGGTTTCGAGAGCGAAGAGATTGCCGACCTGGCTGGCCTGAACCAGCGCAGCCCACTGTACGCCGGCGTCATGGCGATCTGCCTGTTCTCGCTGGCCGGCATCCCGCCCATGGTGGGCTTCTACGCCAAGCTGGCCGTGCTGCAGTCGCTGATCGCCTCGGGCCAGGGCTTCTACATTGGCCTGGCCATCTTTGCGGTGCTCATGTCGCTGATTGGCGCTTTCTATTACCTGCGCGTCGTCAAGGTCATGTACTTTGACGAGCCGGTGACGGCCACCACCGTGTCGGCCCCTGCCGATGTGCGTGCGGTGCTGTCGGTCAACGGTCTGCTGGTGCTGGTGCTGGGCATCGTGCCTGGTGCCCTGATGGCCCTGTGCGCGCAGGCCGTCAAGAGCATGCTGGCTCTGTAAGACACCGCATGTCTCAGTCTCTGCAGATTGGCGCTCTGGTCCTGCTGGCCCTGGTGGCCGCCAATCTGCCCTTCATCAACCAGCGTCTGCTGGTGATTGGCCCCCTCAGACAGCCCAAGGCGCTGGCATGGCGTCTTTTGGAACTGGTGCTGCTGTACTTTGTGGTCGGCGGCATTGGCCTGGCGCTTGAAAAAAGCGCCGGTCAGATCGCACCCCAGGGCTGGGAGTTTTATGCGGTCACCGGTGCCATGTTCCTGACGCTGGCTTTTCCGGGCTTCGTTTACCGCTACCTCGTGCACCGCCGCGACTGATGCCCCAGCCTTGAGAGGCAAGCCATGTCCGACGAACACCTGATCGAGCAGCGCATTGCGCAACAGGAACTGTTCAAAGGCCGTTTCCTGCATGCTTTTCGCGACACGGTGCGCCTGCCCGATGGCGGCGAAGCCACACGAGAATACGTGGTGCATCCGGGTGCGGTGGTGGTGGTGCCCCTGCTCCAAGGTCCCGATGGCCAGACGCGCATCGTGCTCGAGCGCCAGTACCGCTACCCGGTGGGGCAGGTCATGGTCGAGTTGCCCGCGGGCAAACTCGATGCCGGCGAAGACCCGCTGGTTTGCGGCCGGCGCGAGCTGCTCGAAGAAACAGGCTACCAGGCGCGTGAATGGGCCAGGGCAGGGCAGATGCATCTGGCCATTGCCTACTCGACCGAAGTCATCCACATTTGGTTTGCCCGTGGCCTGAGTCTGGGGGAACGCCAGCTCGACCAGGGCGAGTTTCTGGACGTGTTCACCGCCACCCCCGAAGATCTGATGGCATGGTGCCGCGACGGTCGGGTGACAGACGCCAAGACCCTGAGCTGCATGCTCTGGGTGCAGAATGCGCTTTCCGGTGCCTGGCCCTTGAACTGGCAGACACCGGACCCGATATCCCCACCATGAAAGTCCTCAACCTCCAGTGCAGCCATGGCCATGCCTTTGAAGGCTGGTTCGCCTCGCATGAAGATTTCGAGTCGCAGCGCGAGCGCGGCCTGGTCAGCTGCCCGTTGTGCAACGATGCCGAAGTCACCAAGATGCCTTCGGCGCCGCGCCTGAACCTGGGTCACGGTACGCAGGACAGCGCATCCGCTGTGTCTGCCGCACCCGCGCAGGATGTGGCGCAGATGACGCCCCAGCACCTGCAGGCCGCCTGGATGAAGATGGTGCGCCACGTCATGGCCAACACCGAAGACGTGGGCCACAAGTTCGCCGAAGAAGCCCGCAAGATCCACCACGGCGAAGTCGAACACCGCAACATCCGGGGCCAGGCCAGCCGGGAGGAAACCGAAGCCCTGCTCGACGAAGGCATCGACATCCTGCCCTTGCCGGTGCCGGTGGGGCTCAAGGAGCCGTTGCAGTAAAACATCCCTTGGTCGTTGCCCGCCCGTCCCCCTTTCTGTCATTCTCCGGCTTGAACGGGGAATCCATGGATCCTCGGGTCAAGCCGGGGAATGACAGGCAACTGGTTGATCCCGAGGATGAGAAGGTGCTCAATGGATCAAACTGTTCCGTGATGCCATGAACCACCCGTACATCCTCGCCACCGAAGTCGAACTCACCGCCATCCGTGCACAAGGTCCGGGCGGGCAGAACGTCAACAAGGTCTCCACCGCCATTCAGCTGCGTTTTGACGTGCATGCCAGCAGCCTGCCTGAGGACATCAAGGCCCGCTGGCTACAGGCGCCGGGCAACCACCTCACCCCTGAAGGCGTGCTGATTTTCAAGGCCCAGCGCTACCGCACACAGGAAGCCAACCGGCAGGACGCCTGGGCACGACTGTATGAACTGCTGGAACGTTTTGAGCGGGCGCCCAAAAAGCGCAAGGCCACGCGGCCCACGCGGGCGTCGGTGCAAAGGCGCCTGCAAGCCAAGGCTCGGCACAGTCTGCTCAAGGCGGGGCGGCGTCAGAGGGGGAGCTGAAGAGGCGCCAAGGCCAGTTTCAGCGTTTGTGCCAGCGCATCAGGCGCATCTGCTGCAACGGCCGTGCGCTGCGCCATGCCGCGCAGCCAGGTGAGCTGGCGCTTGGCCAGTTGGCGGGTGGCGAAGATGCCGCGCTCGCGGATCTCGGCTTCGCTCCAGCCTTCATCGAGCCCCTGCCAGGCCTGGCGGTAACCCACGCAGCGCATCGAGGGCAGGTCGGGGCTCAGGTCACCGCGGGCGATCAGGGCGCGCACCTCGTCCAGAAAGCCGGCTGCCATCATGGCGTCAAAGCGCTGTGCAATGCGATCGTGCAGCCATGCGCGGTTCATGGGTTCCAGGCTGATGACGGGGATGCGCCACCGTGGCGTTTCGGGTTTGGCACTCTGGTGAAAGGACGACAGCGGCTGGCGTGTGAGCGTCCAGACTTCCAGGGCGCGGCCGATGCGCTGGCTGTCCCCTGGCGCCAGGCGCTGAGCGGTGACCGGGTCCACCGCCTGCAGCTCGGCGTGCATGGCTGGCCAGCCCAGCGCCAGGGCGCGTTGCTGGATGTCGGTGCGCACCTGCGGGTCCGACGGTGGCATGTCGCTCAGCCCTTCGAGCAGGGACTTGAGGTAGAGCATGGTGCCCCCCACCAGCAGCGGGGTCTTGCCGCGTGCGCGGATCTCTCCGATCAGGCGCGTGGCGTCTTTGGCGAATTCGGCAGCGCTGTAGCTTTGCAGCGGGTCAAGGGTGTCGATCAGGTGGTGTGGCACCTGCGCCAGTTCTTCGCGGTTGGGCTTGGCGGTGCCGATGTCCATGCCACGATAAACCAGGGCGGAGTCCACGCTGATGATTTCTGCGCCCCCTTGCGGCGCCAGCGCTTCGGCCAAAGCCAGTGCCGCCGCGGTTTTGCCGCTGGCGGTGGGGCCTACGAGGGCAACGGCATCCACGCTCATGCTGCCTGGGCCACTTCCACAGGGCGACCGTGTCGCTGCACCGCTGTCCAGGCCACCAGTGCAATGAAGCAGCTCCACAGCAACATGCCGTGGGCCAGCGCAAACACTGGCTCGTCCATGTGTTGCCCCAGCCAGCCCCCCATGAAAAAGGCGCCCAGCATCATCAGGAAACCGTTGAGCGCGGACGCGGTGCCTGCCCTGGTCGGGAACGGTGCCACGGCACCGCTCTGACCGCAAGGCTGGTGCACCCCATGGCCGAACATGTACAGCCAGACGGGCAACATGACGGCCCAGGCGCCGTACCAGTCCTTGTCCTGACCTGCATGAGCCAGCACAGCCATCAGTAAGCCTGCGCTGAGTGTGATCACAGCGGCCACCCCCACGGTGCGGTGCACGCTGGTGCGTCGCAGCATCCAGCGACACCAGAAGGTACCGACGATGTAAGACAGCGACATGGTAAGCATGAACAGGCCGTAGGCGGTCTTGCTGTAGCCCAGACTGCGCGTGAACACAAAGGACGAACTGGCCAGAAAGGTGAACAGCCCAAGGTAGGAGCCCGAGGACAGCGCGCACCAGGCGAGAAAGGTAGGGTGACGGAGGATTTCGAGATTGGCACGCCACAGGCTGCGCCCTTGCAGGGCACGGGGGTTGGGGCGAGCCAGCGTTTC
>JAYRQF010000264.1:0-10104 GCA_041910735.1 Limnohabitans sp. | reverse complement strand
TGGGTGTGGGCGCAGGGGTTTGAATAAAAAAGGCCTCTAGCGCTTATTCAGAAAGCGCGAGCAGCTATATTTTTAATAGCAACCAGTCTTCAGACAGCCTGTGCAGGCGGCTGCCGCACGGCTTGCACCAGGTCGTGCACATGAGGGGAGTTGAGATAAAGAAAGAGATAGAGGCGCGATAAATGGGAAGAAACGGGAAGAACAGGGGCAACGTGGGCCGGTGGTTCTGAAAATCTCTTTCTCAACACGCAACGATGAATCAAAAGAAGAAAAGGCGTCGGAATCGGCGCCTTTTTGTTCCGCTGGCTCAGTGTGAAGTATCCGTCAGCGCAGCATCGCCAACAATATGGGGCTGAGGATCAAAACCAGCCAAACGGCCCCGGCAAGCACCGCCAGCGCCACGCCCAGGCAGAGGCTGAACCAGATGCCATGCAATGCGACGTTGCGCCACTCCCTGCGGCGCCAGGCGCCGCGCAGCATCCGGCCACGGTCCCACAGCACAAACAGAACGGCAGCGCAGAGTTGAAAAAGGCCGTTCATGGTTCATTCCCCCATCAAGTAGCTGCGCACCAGACGCACAATGTTGGCCTGGTCGTCATCAGATGCCCCAAGGAAGGGACGGGCCGGGATATCGCCCCAGGGCAAAGGAAAGCTGCCCTGGCGGGTCGCGTAGATGCCGAAGCCGAACTCGCCCGACTTGGCACCGTAGTGGAAGGTGCCCGCGTAGACCATCGGGCTACCGATGGAGACCGCTTCATCGCCCTGCAGCTGGTAGTTGATGGTGGTGCCCAGCGCTCGGGTCTCGCCTGTGCCTGGCTTCTTGTTCGCCAGCTTCGCCGCGCCGCGCTTTGTCAGCTCGCCATCCTTCTTGCGGGCGAAATTGGAGCTGTAGCGGGCCAATGTCACAGCACTGTTGGGCGCCCAGGCCGTGCCATCGGGCGCGTTGGCCGAAGAAAACCGCCGCTTTGTGGACTCGCTCATGTCCTCGCCGATTTCCTTCAGCACAGGCCCCATGTTCATGGCCCGCTTCACCAGGCCATCAAGGTAGTCCAGGCCGCTGCGGTTGACCAGTTCGATGATTTGCGCCATGAAAGCTTCTTTCGTAAAATGTGCGAAGCCCTGTGGCTACATCGACCCCTGGCGGTTCTCGCCAGACCCGTTTCGGGCGTAAAGGTCGGGGACACAGGGCTTTTTCATTTCTGCGCGGTCTTGATGGCCAGGCTGATCAGCTTCAGGGCCCGGTTGCGCTTTCCGTGCAGGATTTCAAAGACGGCCCGAAACACCTCCCCGTCAATTTCCCTGCGCACCAGCACGCGGGTTTCACCGTGGCGGCCCAGATCGGTGCCAGGCAAGGTCTCGTTGGCTTCATTGATGAATGACGCCACATGCTCATAGTCAGCGGGCACCACCGGCCGCTGCCCCTTGCCGTCCCAGCGGTGCTCGCGGTACGTGTGCCGCACGTTGTCTTCTGGCAGCAGAACCATGTAGCTGTCCACATCCTGGCCCGTTGCGGCCTTGATCCGGGCGGCAGCTTCAGGCTCCACAAAACCCATCCACAGGTCCTCATTGCGCAGGGAGCCATCCCGCACGCGCTGGACAAAGTCCGTGATGCGCTCGGTGGTGTTGAGGTGTCGGTTCACATCCACCGACAACATGCGCTCAATCGCTGGGGGGTAGTCGATCAGCTTGTCCTGGACGAATGAGCGCAGCTCGCTGTCGGCGCGCGCGCCTGGTGCATAGCCCCAGCCCTCATCAATGCCCACGGGCGCCCCTGTGGCCGGGTCTGTTTGTGCCCAGCCTTCTGGCGGTTCCGTACCATCCCCATCGCCCGGCGCAGCCACGGCCACCACGCGGCATTTGCAGCCCCATCCATTCGGGGGGAAGTGCGTCTCCCAGAAGGGGTGATCGTGGCGAAGGGTCAGCTTCATATCGCCCCAGCGCTTGTGCTGGGGCCGTGGGTGCGTCACGCTGTCGTTGTGCACGTAACGCCAGAACGGGCGGCGCTCTACCAGGTCGGGGTCCAGCAGCTGGGCCCGGCGCCCCGCTGCATAGGAGGTCATGAGGTTGGTTTGGTAGATCACCCGAGTGCGCCAGGCCTCGCCCGCCTTGGTGCCCTCACCAGTCCAGCCCGTCCAGCCGTGCTTTGCCACGATCTCTGCAAAGTTCTTGCGGAACTCCCCGATAGAGCCGCCCTTCACGGCCTGGTCAACGGCTTTGCGCAGGTCGTGCAGCAGATCAGCCTTTGTCGCACCAGCCACCACAAAGGCACGGTCATGGGCCGCGCTTTGAATGTCTCGCCAGCTCTCGCTGGGCAGGTTCAGTTTGCGGCGCAGAAAGTCAATCTGCTCCTGGAACTGCTGGCGCACACCATCCACAGTCGAGCGGGCTGCATTACCGATGTCAGCCACGGCCAGCCCCTTGCATCACCTCATCGCGCCCCTGCAGGTGGGCCAGCTCGAAAGCCAGGGCCATCACCTCGGTCAGCTCATCCGTGGGCAGCTCGCTGTAGGCCTCCAGCAAGGCGTCTTGCAGGGCTTGCGGCTCTGAGTTGGCCTCCACCAGGGCCCGCAAGTCACGAACCCAGGCCATGACGATGGGCGCTGCAGCGGTGCTCAGCTCGCCAGTGGGCACTACGGCAGGCGCCGTGCCCTCCACAAACTCAACCGGCACAGCAGCAGCGGTGCCTGGTGCCGCAGGCATGCTGGGCCCGGCTGGTGCCTCTTCAATGTCACCGTCCTGCAGGCGATACACCCGCTTCCAGTATTCCTTGGTGAACTTCAGCCCCGCCTTGGTCAGGGTTTCATCGCGCACCGCCTGCTGGGTGTTGACGTCCTCTTCTTCAAACAGCACAAAGGTCGGCGCGGGGGCTTGCTCGCCGTCGTGCAGGTCGGTCAACCAGCGCAGCAGCTGGTTCATGGTGGCCATCACCAGTGCAGAGTCGCCGTCGCGGATCGTTTTGGCGACCTCTAGCCCCGCCGTGGCGCTGGCCCGGTTGCTGTTCGACTCGGTGCTCTGGTTCTGCCCGAGCAGCGCAATGTTGATCTCAGAGCGGCAGTACATCAGCAGCCGCTCATACAGATCGGCGCTGGCACCCTTGTCGCCAGACTCCAGGATGTCAATGCTGGAGTCGTCTGGAATGGCCGCGACAGCGTCTTGCACCATGGCTTCCAGCTTGTCCAGCAGGTTGTTGACCTCACTGCCTGGCGTGCCGCGCGGCTGCTTACCTACCAGCCAAGGCGTGCCGTACTTCTCGGTGAAGGTCACCCAGAACTTGAGACCGCCACGCATGAACGTGTCAGCCCAGAAGCACATGGACAGGTCGGCAAACCCGTAGGGGTTTTCGTAGCTTGCTTCTTGGCGTGCCAGCAGGAATTTGCGCGGCTCCAGCTCTTCACCCTGCAGCGGCTGCTGGCGGCTGCGAAATCGCAGCTGCGCCGCGTTGTCAAAGAAGAACCACTCCTGAGGCTTGCCGATGACCTGCAGGGGCGCTGCCGCCCCATTGAAGGGTCCCCAGACGAGCTCCAGCGGCTGGTAGCCAAACAGCACCGCGTTGGTGATCTCATTGATCAGCGTGTCCATGTCGTAGGTGGCCAGCACATCGTTGGCCAGACGAGTCACGCGGGCGCTGGCCTTGCCGCGCTCCACACGCCATTCCAGCGCCTTCACCGCAGCCTTGCGGCGGCGAATGGGGCCACCCACCGAGGCACGGCTGCGCATGTCGCGGTACACGGCAATGTCTTTACCCTGGCGCTTCAAGATCGGGTCAGGGTTGGGCAGGATGAAGCCAAACGACATATCCATGCTGCGCTCGCGCGTGGCGATCTGCTCGGACAGACTCGTTGTGGCGCGTGCTTCGCTAAACGAGACGAATTCGGTGGGGGTAACGTAAATGCCTCGGGACATGTTGGTCAGTAGCCTTCTAGGGATAGCGCGCTGCGGCGGGGGCGGCTTTCGGCATGCACCGGGCCAAAATTCATGCGCGTAGCTGCGTGCGCATAGACGCAGGCCATGGCGTTGTCGCCGTGGCCACCATCTGCGGTTTTGCCTTCAGGCATGCGCGGCACGCCACGCACCAGACGAATGGCCCGGTGCGACTGCAGCAGGCCGTCGTGCTTGGGGACTTCGATCGTGTCGTCTTCAAATGCGGCCTTGTATGGGGGCATGTTGTCGCGGTACCAGCCCTCGGTAGGCATCAGGCGCACCACCATCGCCCCGTATTTGTCGAACGCGGCCTCGCCGATGTAGCTGCCGTTGCCCCGGCTGTCGATCACGATGCCGCTCAGCCGTGGCAATGCCTCCGTGATCGTGAAAAGCACCTGCAGCTGCTCGTTGTAGGGCACGTTCTTGAGCTCGACCAGGAACGGGATGCGCACCCGCAGGTTGTGTGCGATCGCAGCCGGTGCAATGCATGACAAGTCGCCACTGCGCCCAAAGTCCATGCCCAGGGCGTGGCGCTCTTCGGGCGAGAACAAGGCCAACAGTGGCTTCAGGTGCTCATCAATCCAGTCCTGCATCTCCCTCTGGCGCAGGTCAGGCCGTGCATTGTTGAAGTCGATGCTGCCCGTGAAGCGGATCACGGGCGCCTCTTTCATGCGCGCTTCAATCAGCGCACGGCTCAGCCAGGCGCCGCCCCCTTTGGACGGGATGCAGAACAGCTCCTCGTCCTCATTGGGCTTGTAGCGGTTGATCATGGTCTGGCGCCACTCCACCTCGCGCTCTCTCGACCACTCTTGCCCAGTCACCTTACAAATCTTCTTGTAGAGCCCGTCGCGCAGCGCATCGTCCAGGTCGACCCGGTGCACGCTGTAGGGATACTTGCCCGCCCGCACATCGTTGATCAGCTCGTTAAACGGGTTGTCGTCGCCGTCGTGCGTGCTGATGATGCGAATCTGCCCGCCCCACATGGTCATCGCCATGGCGGCTTTCAGCACTTCCTTGATGTCGTCCAGGAAGGCGCCCTCGTCGACCACCAGGCGCTCACCTGGTCGCCCCTTGGAGCGCAAGTTGCGCGGGCTGCTGGTGAAGGCCTGGATCATGTGGCCGCTGTCGAACTTGATCGTGTAGGTGAGGATTTGTTTGTCCTCTTCTTCAATCACCGACTCTTCGATCTGGCTGGCCGCTGCATTGAAGGCGCGGGCCCAGGTGGCGCAGTCCTGGATAAAGCCCGACGTCATCTCCTTGTTGTAGGAGATGTAATAGACGTTGGCGCCCTCGGCGCTGGCCGCGTACAGCACATCGTCGGCCGCTTCGGCATAGCTGATACCGATACGCCGCGACTTCTCCATGATCTTGACCTGCGACTTGTCCGCAATCCAGTCGACCTGGTATTGCATCAAGATGCGCGCGGCCTGCGCCACCTGTGTCTGTTGCATCACAGCTGCCCCATGATCGCCATGCGCAGCGCATCCACACCCGCAGGCGAGAGTCCCTGCTGCCTGCCGGTCTCGCTGGCCTGCTGCGCCGCGTCTTCCAGGGCCTTCTTGCGTGCGGCCTCTTCGATCTCCTTGCGCACGGCCTGGCTGAACTTCTTCTGCGTGACCGAGGCTTTGCCGATCTCGGCGGCGTTCTTGAACAGCTTGTTGACGTCAACGTTTTTGGGGTCGATGTCCATGTCCATCAGCAGCGTGAAAATCTTCTCCTGGGTCATTCGAACCACAGCAGAGCCCAGCTTGTCCTCGTCGTCGGGCGCTGCGTCCACCAGGGCGCGGGCTTGCTCGCTGGCCATCTTGAGCTGCGCCATGCGCGCCTCAAAGGGCGAGCCATAGCGCTGAAGTGCCGACTTGGAAACCTCGGCACCACGGGCTTTCAGATCAGCGGCGAGCTGCACATAGTCACCAAAGCCGCGCTTGACCAGCTCGGCATCCAGCCACTCTTTGAGCTCAGGCGGCAGCGAGTGCACTTTGCTACGTGGCGCCATGGGTCAGCCCTGCGTGATCCGGGGACGCGCAATGCCTGGTTGCGCGTCGATGGTGTATTCCACAAACTCGATTCCTGTGCGGGTCAAGTCCACAAACCAACGGTCCATCGGGTCGCGGTCAATGCGGACGGTTTCACGCGCTTCCAGGTAGTCCAACTCGCGCCGGATTTCCTGATGCGTGGCATCGGGATACACCGAGTTAATGATGGGCAGCAGGGCCTCTGTGTAGATGCCCACAGGGCGCGACAGATCAATGGCTGACAACAAGTGCCAGCGAATAGCCTCACGGCGGGCCTTGAGCGCGGCGGCGGAATAGTTGAAAGTCATTGCATGTTCCCCAGGCGGTTGTCGATCGCACGCTCCACGCGCAGGGCGAAGTTGTCGATTCGGGTATTGATCGTCCCCAGCGCGTGCACGAAGTCATCACGCCGCACGTAGTCGCGTGGCAACTCCGCTTGGAACTTGAGAAAAGAGGTCTCCATCTGCCGGGCAGCGTCAGCCTCGCGGCGCATGTCCTGGCTCAGAGTTGCGAGCGATGCCTGCAGGGCTGCAAACTTCTCATTGGCCCGCCGTTCTGCTTGCGCTCCAATGACCTTCAGGAGTGCCCACAGCGCCCCAAAGAACAAACCCGCCAGGGAGATCAGGTTTGCCATCGTCAACTCAAAAGTCATTCGGCGCTCTCATAGGTTGGTAACGGGGCGCGGCACACGGAGTGCGCAAAGTCCTGCAGGCCGACTACCTGGTCTCGGAGCTGGTCAGCCTCTGATGCCAGCTCTTGATACGCGCTGCTGCTTTCTCCGAAAAGCTCGCGGGCGGTGGAGGCTTCGCGAGTGCAGGCGGCAATGCCGGTGTCTCCTGCTGGGTAGGGATTGGGGCGCTGGTTGAGGCGGGTGATCTCGTCGCGCAGCCCGCGCACAACACTGGCAGCAGCAGCGTCACGAGCAAGGCGCGCAGCCTCGCGTTTTGCGTCTTCATGGGCGGTCCTTTCGGCATTGCGGAACTTGGTGGCGTTGTCGCGCGCTGTGGCGGCATTGCGGGCGTTTTCTTGGGTATCCCAGTCGGCCTGCACACGGGCAGCGCCACGCGCATCACCCTTGCCGATCAGGTGCGACTCCCAGGCCTTGACGCCCACGATGGCTGCGCAGACCAGCAGCCCCATGGCGATCAGGCGGGCGCTCATGGGGTGGCCTCCCCGAGGCACATCTTCTGCAGCTGCTGGCGGTCACTCCAGATGCCACGGCAGGTGCGGTTGTCTGGGTGACTGCAGCGGTCTTGCGGCTTATTGACAGGCCCCGCCCGGTCGTAGAGCAGGATGGCGTTGCAGGCGCCGGGGTAGTTGCCTGCACTGAGCTCGCGGGCGATGGTGCTGGGGCCCGTGCGGTCGTTGTTCTTGCAGACTGGGGTAACGCCCACGTTGTAGGCCAGCCCGACGAAGGCATCCCACTCGTGCTGGTGCATTGGGTAGGGAAGGCAGCGCTTCAGCCCAAGCTCGTACTCAGCGGCATCGGCGCGCAGGCGAATCAATGCGCGCACGGGCGGCAGTGTGTCGCCCATCTTCACGCCCTGGGTCGTGCCAAAGCCGACTGTGGGCACCTTGGTGCCGTGGACAGGGTCTGGATAGGCGCGCTCTTGGTAGCCCTCACGCTGGGCGATGTAGACCATGCCCGATGCGGACAAGGCCAAAGCAGCGATGGCTATGCGCGGTGATTTTTCCATGCACGGCAGGATGCCGCGCGCGCGCGAAACGCGAAAAGAAAGCGCTTGAAAAACGGCTGCTTGCTGCGTGAGGCTAGCGGCCACATCAGGGCAAAAATGCCCTGAATATCGGCCAGCTTATGGTCGCGCTACTGCTTTGTCTGCAATTCGCGCAACTCTTTTTCGAGCCTATCTAAGTTGCTTTGAAGATCGCGGGCTTTCGTCTCGCAGATCGTCGCAGCGGCCTGCATTTCCGTCGCAATAGATTGCAGCCACGTTGCACCTGCGAGGTTGTTGTTGGCCTGGCTCTTTTGCGACGAAAGCTCCCGCTGTTTCGAATCGCAAGCACGTCGGTGCGCCTGCAGCGCACCTCGGGCGTCAGGTACCCCCCGATTTTCGAGAAACGTTCGGCGCTGCCAGCTCTCACCGAATGCGCCTTCCTTCCTTGGCGTCGTCGCAGCAGTGCCAGCGGGTGCCGTTGTTGCCGCGCTTGCAGGCGCTGCGGCAGTGGGTGCAGGCGCCACCGGCGCATTTCCGCTGGCGGGATTCACCTCAATTTTTCCGCCCTTACCCATGCAAGGCGCGTCTTGAAACACGGTCTTCCCGTCGGACCCGGTGCACTTGTTGATGGCCCAGGCGGGTGCCGCCATAAGCAAAGCCACTGCAAACAATGTGTGGACTTTCATCATTTTCCTTTTGAAGGGTCGAAGGTGCAGCGGCATGCCGGGTGCGAGCAGGCCAATTCCGTCATGAGCCGTAATCCTTCGTCAATGCTCAGCTGGACTCTGCTTTCGCGACCGCACAGCGCGTGCTCCTCGCATGGGTGGCGATTCATTTCGATAAAAGGGTGCCGCTTGGTCAACCATTCGTCTGCATACCACTCGCGGATTTGCGCGTTCCGAAATAGCCTATGAGCTACATGGCTGAACCGGATCAGTAGAAGCTTGAACAATTCACGTTCCGTCACCTGGGGCGGCTCATCGCTGTCCTGCCATTCGCCCTCGTCCTCCAGCTCTTGTCGTAAAGACTCTTGCAGGTAGGCGTGTCCAGCGGGCCACTGAGCGCCTTCCGGCCAAACCGTATAGATGGCCTTGAGACGTTGCGCCAACCCTTCGTAGAGTGTTGCGTGCACGGCCTCGAAAACAGCTTCTCGATGCTGATCTGGCAACGTCAGTTCATGCGCCACCCAATTAAAGCCTGGGCGAAATTCTTCCTTTGAGATGCGTCCGATGGTGTTCATTGCTACCCCGCTGCGATGCTCGTCATTGACCGCCTCATGCCGCCTTGTCCTGCCTGCCCCGCCGGGTGCCGCCCGCAGGCGCGAACGCGCCAAGCGCCGTCTTGACCCCGGCCTGCACTTGCGCTGGCGCAGCGTGAAAGTTGTCCAGCAGGATGCGGTCGCCCTCACTCACGGCACGCGGCGGGGGCGGGGCTGATGCGCCGCCTGCGCGCTGGCCGGTGAGGATGTAGAGCACGTCTGCGCCTGCGGCTGCATACCGCGCCAGCACCTCTGCGCCAGGCAGCGCAGCGCCACCTTCCCAGTTGATCACCGACCGCTTCGTGGCGCCGAGCTGAGCCGCCACAGCTTCCTGTGTCAGGCCCAACCGTTTGCGCTCTTCTTGCAGTCGCGTCGAAATATCCATGTTTTTCACCAACACCTATTGCAAGGTGAAAGAAGTTGCACCACAATACACCCCATACCAACGCACAAAGCGCCGAACTACCAACCCCAAGGCCCAAAAAAATGAGCACCTATGCAAGCCACCTCGCTGCCAGCGTCGCCACTCTGAAAGACATCGGCCGCAAAATGCAGGCCCTGCTGCGCCGCCGCCCACTGCGCAGCGCCAAGGCGCCCGCCATTTACATGCCGGGGCCCAGCCCCTTCGCTAATGAAACACCCGCGGCACGCCGGGCGCGCCACCTGCGCCGCTGGCGCCAGGTTCAGGCAGGCAACGTTGAAGCTCCACCAGAAATTCCTGGATCGCCTGCTGATGCGGTGGGTCTGGGTGCAGCGGTGCCACCGCTTGGAGCCGGCCAATGAACCGCCCCGCATCAATGGCGCCCCTCTGCCCCAGCTCCAGCACCAGGTTGCCCAGCACAAAGCGCGACACCGCCGCATCGCACGCCGCCAGCCAAGCCTTGTCCTCGACCTTGCCAATCCAGTCTGGCAAGTCTTCCTCGAAAGGCTCTTCAGGTGATTCGTCTGTCATGGCTTCCTCCTGATTTGTTCTTGTGAATTTACCGCAAGTTACCACACGCCAAAGACCATGAAACGCACCTCTGCCCCACCGCTGCCCCCGCGCGTGCCTTACCCGCAGACGCCCGAGACCGCCCACCAGTGGCTGGTAGACCACGGCGTGGCCGTGACCGAGCTGGCCCGCCAGCACCAGGTGCCCCGCAGCACCCTGGTGGACCTGCTGCGCGGCAAGCAAAAGGGCCGTTACGGCCAGGCGCACCGCGGCGCCATCGTGCTGGGCCTCAAGCCCGAACCT
>JAYRQF010000263.1:0-6313 GCA_041910735.1 Limnohabitans sp. | reverse complement strand
GTAGGCCCAGTGCGCCGCCACGCCGTGTTCGGCATGCTCGTGCATGGCCTGGGTGCGGATCTGGATCTCGATGGGACGACCGTCGGTGTCGCGCACCACTGTGTGCAGCGACTGGTAGCCGTTGGCCTTGGGCCGGGCGATGTAGTCGTCAAACTCCTCGGGGATTGGCGTGAACTGCTCGTGCACCCAGCTCAGGGTCTGGTAGCAGTCGGCCACGGCGGGCACCACCACGCGCAAGGCGCGGATGTCGAACACCCGCTCGAAGGGCAGCGACTTGCCGCGCATCTTCTTGACGATGCTGTAGATGTGCTTGGGCCGGCCACTGACCTGCGCGGCAATGCCCTGCGCAGCCAGAGCGTGCGACAGGCGCTCGCACAAGGCCGCCATGTAGCGCTCGCGCTCCACCCGCTTCTCGTCAAGCAGGCGGGCAATCTGTTTGTAAGTTTCCGGCTCCAGAAAACGGAAGGAGAGGTCTTCCATTTCCCATTTGATCTGCCAGATGCCCAGACGGTTGGCCAGCGGGGCAAACACATTGAGCGACTCTTTGGCCAAGGCCGAGGGCACCGGCAGCTTGGTGGCCGCATAGTGCCTGAGCGTCTGCATGCGCGAAGCCAGCCGCAGCATCACCACCCGCAGGTCGCGTGAGAAGGCCAGCAGCATCTTGCGCACGTTCTCGGTCTGCATTTTCGGATCGTCGACCAGCTGCGCCGTGCTGGCCGCAGCCCTTGAAAGGCGTTGCACATGCAGCAGCTGGTTGGTCTGCATGGCCAGCTGGGCGAGGTTGTCGCCAAACGCTTTGGAAATCACTTCCTCGGGTTTGTTCAGGTGCGGGCAGGCGTAGACCAGATAGCTGGCCGCCTGCATTTCTTCCGAGCCACCAATGTCGGCCAACAGCAGTGCCACCGCCTGCGCATGCGCCCAGACGTTTTCACCGGTGTCCAGCTTTTCGGTCTCGATCAGGGCGCGTGCGAAATTGCGGGCACGCTCGAGGGTGCCCTGCGCCAAGGCTGAAGTGGCCGTGGCCTGCAAGACAGCGGCGGAAGTCAGCACGGGAAGACTGCTCAAGTGGCTCATGCCAAAGGCCCAAGCAAAAAGTCCGCCACCTCACGCATGTGCTCCGGCGCGGTCAGCGTGGGCGCATGGCCGACGCCCGGCCACTGCATCAGCCGGGCACGCGGCCCACGCAAGGTCATGGCTTGCGCAGTGGCTTCGGTCAGCAAGTCGGACTCCATGCCCCGGATGAGCAGGACCTGCGCCTGAATCTGGTCGTACAGCCCCCAAACCACCGCCTCGGCCGCTTGTGCAGCCTCCTGCGTCATTGCCCGGATGGGTTCACCGATGGCCGGATCGTAGTGCAAGGTCAGCGCCCCATCGGGGAGCTGGCGCACCATGTGCGAGCTCAGTTCCAGCCAGATGTCATCAGGCACCGGGCCAAAACCGGTGGACAGGCGGCGCATGGCGGCCGCAGCATCGCCCAGATTGGCAAACTGCCCGTAGCGCCCCACGTACTGCTGCATGTTCTGGACCGATGCCCAGGTGATCGAGGGCCCCACATCGTTGAGCACCAGCCGACGCACCGGACAAGGCAATGGCAGTTTCGGCTGTCCCGCCAGCACCATGCCAATGAGGCCGCCCATGCTGGTGCCCACCCAGTCCAGCGTGCGGATGGTGGCACGTTGCTGCAATGCGGCCAGCAGGGCCAGCATGTCGCTGGCGTACTGGGGAATCTGGTAGAGGGCTGGCTGCGGCAGCCAATCGCTGTGGCCACGTCCGGCCACGTCCGGACAGACGACCTGCAACTGGCCGTCTGCACGCGCCACCAGCGTCCTGGCCAGCCGGTCAAAGTCCCGCCCCTGACGGGTCAGGCCATGCACGCACACCACCACATGCGGTGCAGCGCAATCCCCCCATGACCACCAGGCCATGCGGTGCTGGCCGTCGGGGTGGGGGCAGATCACGGATTCAAGACGGGGCTGGAGCATGACGCAGATCACAAACGGAAACAATCGACCCAAGGCGTCAGCCAGAGGGGCTGACAGTCCGGTCATAATGGATTTTTCACCATCGTAATGGATACGGAGAAGACAGCATGCTCAAAGGCAAAACGGCCCTCGTCACAGGTTCCACCAGCGGCATCGGACTGGGGATCGCCAAGGCTCTGGCCGCCCAGGGCGCCAACATCGTGCTCAACGGTTTTGGCGATGTGGAAGGCCCCAAAGCCGAAATCGCCGCCCTGGGTGTCAAGGTGGCTTACCACGGCGCCGACATGAGCAAAGCCAGCGAGATCGAAGCCATGATGAAGTTCGCCGCCGACACCTTCGGCCGCGTGGACATTCTGGTCAACAACGCCGGTATCCAGCATGTGGCACGCATCGAAGACTTCCCAATCGAGCGCTGGGACGCCATCATCTCCATCAACCTCTCCAGCGCCTTCCATGCCACCCGTCTGGCCCTGCCCGCCATGAAGGCAGCCAACTGGGGCCGCATCATCAACGTGGCCTCTGTCCATGGCCTGGTGGCTTCGGCTGAAAAATCCGCCTACGTGGCCGCCAAGCACGGCGTCGTTGGTCTGACCAAGGTGACGGCCCTTGAAAACGCCACCACCGGCGTCACCTGCAATGCCATCTGCCCCGGCTGGGTTCTGACCCCGCTGGTGCAAAAACAGGTGGACGCCAAGGCGGCCGCACTGGGCGTGTCCAACGAGGACGCCAAAAAAGTGCTGCTGGGCGAAAAAGAGCCCTCCATGCAGTTCACCACCCCCGAAGAACTGGGCCAGCTGGCCGTCTTCTTCTGCTCGCCCGCAGCCGACAACGTGCGTGGCGTGGCGTGGAACATGGACGGTGGCTGGGTCGCGCAATAAGCTGGTTTGAGCATGCCCAACTCCAACACCCGCCTCGACAAGATCGTCATCGTCGATGACGACGCCCGCATTCGCGACCTGCTGCGACGTTTCCTGTCGCAGGAAGGTTTTGATGTGCTCATGGCCGAAGACTCTCGGGCGCTGACGCGCATCATGCAGCGCGAAAGCGTGGACCTGCTGGTGCTCGACCTGATGCTGCCAGGCGAAGACGGCCTGACCATCTGCCGCCGGCTGCGGGCCGAAGGCCAGAAAGTGCCGATCATCATGCTGACGGCCAAGGGCGAAGATGTGGACCGCATCACGGGCCTGGAAGTCGGCGCGGACGACTACCTCGGCAAGCCGTTCAACCCGCGTGAGCTGCTGGCCCGCATCCATGCCGTGCTGCGCCGCCGTCCATCGCAGGAGGCGCCCGGTGCGCCAAGCAACGACCAGGAGGTCATCAGCTTCGGTGACTTCGTCTTCGATCTGGGCGCCCGCTCGCTCAAGAAAGCCGGTCAGGACATCGCCCTGACCACCGGCGAGTTCGCCATGCTCAAGGTACTGGCCCGCCACCCGCGCCAGCCCATGAGCCGCGACAAGCTGGCCCAGCTCGCCCGCGGCCGGGAATTCGAGCCCTTTGACCGCAGCCTGGACGTGCAGGTCTCGCGCCTGCGCAAACTGATCGAGGCCGATCCGGCCAACCCCAAGATCATCCAGACCGTCTGGGGTGTGGGCTACGTGTTCGTGCCCGATGGAGCCGCCTGAGGTGGCCTCTGCCTCTTTCAGCCCCTCACACACTCAGCCCCCACGGGGGCTGAGCCTGTTTTGGCGCACCTTCATCCTGCTGAGCCTGCTGATGCTCTGCAGCACGCTGGTCTGGCTGCTGCTGTTTCGCAGCCAGGAATACGAACCGCGCGTGCTGCGCAACGCGCACCAGCTCGCCACCGTGGTCAACCTCACGCGCAACGCACTGATCCACACCGACGCGATTGCGCGGGTGTCACTGCTCAAGTCTCTGGCCGACGAGGAGGACGTTCGGCTGGTGATCCGCGAGCCGGGCGACAAGGTTCTGCCCTTTGGTGAATCCTCACTGGAGACCCGACTGGCCGAAACCCTCATTGAGCGGTTGGGCCCCGAAACCATGGTGGCCTCCAGCGTCAACGGCGAACGCGGTTTGTGGGTGGGTTTTCAGATCGAACGCGACAGCTACTGGCTGCAGATGGACCCGGAACGCCTGCGGCCCCTGGGCAACTCGGCCTGGCTGGTCTGGCTGGGACTGGCGGTGGCACTTTCTCTGCTGGGCGCTGCCGCCATCACGGCCCGCATCAACCGCCCCCTCAAACAGCTGTCGCTGGCCGCCAGCCGCGTGCGAGAAGGCCGTTACCGGGACACCTCACTCGATGCCAGCGCCAGTACGCCCGAAATCCGGGAAGTCAACATCGGCTTCAACCGCATGGCCGAACGCCTGGCCAAGGTGGAAGACGAGCGCACCCTGATGCTGGCCGGCATCTCGCACGACCTGCGCACGCCGCTGGCACGTTTGCGCCTCGAAACCGAGCTGAGCGTGCCCGACACCGAAGCACAGCGCGCCATGGCTGCAGACATCGACCAGCTCGACGACATCATCGACAAATTTCTGGGCTATGCCCGACCCGACCACACCGAACTCGAACCGGTGCTGCTGGCCCCTGTCATCAGCAGGTGCATCACCCCGTTTCGCAGCGCCTCGCGCATGGACATCCAGGTGCATGTGCCCGAGGACCTGCTGGCCGTGGCCGATCCGGTCGAACTTGGCCGCGTGGTCTCCAACCTGCTCGAAAACGCGCGCCGCTATGGTCAAAGCCTGCAAGATGGCATCAGCCACATCGAGATCGAGGCGCAGGCCCACAACAACCGGGTCTTGTTGCGCATCCGCGACCAGGGACCGGGCGTACCCGAAGACCAGCTCGAACACCTGACCCAGCCTTTCTACAGGGGCAACACGGCACGCACCTCGGCCGTGGGTTCTGGTCTGGGGCTGGCCATTGTGGAGCGCGCCATTGAGCGCATGGGCGGAAAGTTTCGCGTGTTCAACCACGCTGACGGCGGACTGATGGCGGTGATCGAGCTGGCCCAGGGCCGCTGAGCGGCACCTTGGGCTGTTCAGGTCCTGCGCAGGAGTGCCACCGCCCTCGCCTCGATGCTCTGGCCCTGCCCCACCGGACCAAGCTTTTCGGCGGTCTTGGCCTTGACATTGACCTGATCGGGCTGCACGCCCAAGGCGCGGGCCACGCCAGCGTGGATGGCCGGCATGTGGGGCGCCAGTTTGGGCGCCTGCGCCACGATGGTGCTGTCGATGTTGACCAGTTCCCAGCCCTGCGCACGCACGCGGCGCATCGCCTCGGCCAACAGCACAGATGAATCGGCCCCCTTGAACTGCGCATCGGTGTCCGGGAAATGGCGCCCGATGTCGCCCAGCCCGGCAGCCCCCAGCACCGCGTCGGTGACGGCGTGCAGCAGCACGTCAGCGTCAGAATGGCCCAGCAGGCCCGCCGTGTGGGGAATGTGCACTCCGCCCAGAATCAGCTTGCGCCCGGGCACCAGGGCATGCACGTCCCAGCCTTCCCCAATGCGGATGTTCATGTTCTGCTCCTGATTACCGCATCGGCCAGCGCAAAGTCGGCCGGATAGGTCACCTTGAAATTCTGCGCCGAGCCCTCGACCAGACGGGGCTGCAAACCCAGACGCTCCATGGCGCTGGCTTCGTCAGTGATGCCGGCAAAACCCGAACCGGCCTCGGCGGCCAGTGCGTCGTGCAAGGCCTGCAGCCGGAACATCTGCGGCGTCTGCGCCAGCCATTTGTGCTCACGGGGCACCGTTTGCACCACACGCCCGCCCGCTTCGTTTTTGAGCGTGTCGGGCAAAGGCAGCGCCAGCAGCCCCCCCACCGGATCGTCCCTGCAGGCATCGATCAGGCGGCCAACGGACTCGGGCTGCACCAGACAGCGCGCCGCATCGTGCACCAGCACCCAGTCCTGCCCGGACAGACCTGCCGCCAGCATGGCGCGCAGACCGTTGAACACGCTCTCTGCGCGGCTGGCGCCGCCGCAGCGCTCGCGCCTGAAATGCCCCGGCCATCCGGCGTCGGGCCAGGCAAACGCGTCGCTCGGCGACACAATGACCCATCCGGTGGCGATGCAGCGCACGGCTGCCAGAGCCTGCACGGTGTGCATCACCATGGGCTGGCCAGCGAGCTGCTGGTATTGCTTGGGCTGCGCGGTACCCGCCCGGCTGCCGGTACCGGCGCAAGGGATCAATGCATGAAAGGAAGACATTGCCCCCGATTCTAGAAGCAGCTCACCGATCCCCTGCCCTAAAATCTGAACGTCGATTTTTCTACCCCCCTCCAGCTCTGGCGGGGGGTTTTGTTGCTTTTCGCGCCATGAATCTGCCTGTCCTGAACGTCGGTAAACGCTTCACCCTCCCCCGCCCGAT
>JAYRQF010000262.1:0-6901 GCA_041910735.1 Limnohabitans sp. | reverse complement strand
GAATTGACCTTGGCTGAACCAGCCGCGCAGGCCCGGCAGCGGCACGGGGTAGGTCACGCGCAACTGTCTGGCCAGCAGCAGCGGACGTGCGTCCTGCGGCGCCGGGGCCAAGCCGGAGCGGTCGGGCCGGCTGCCCAGCAGTTTGAGTGTGTAGGGGTGGCGGGGCGAGGCAAACATGTCGGCGCAAGGCCCCTCCTCCACCAGATGGCCTTTTTCCATCACCGCCACCCGCTGCGCGAAATGCCGAACCAGCGCCAGATCGTGGGTGATGAGCAGCACCGCCATGCCGGTGCGCGCCTGCAGTTGACCCAGCAACTCCAGCATCTGCAGACGCAGGTTGGCGTCCAGCGCGGTGGTCGGCTCGTCGGCCAGCAGCAGCTTGGGCTCGCTGGCCAGCGCCATGGCCATCATGGCGCGCTGGCGTTGCCCCCCCGAGAGCTGGTGCGGGTAGCTGCGGGCGCGGCGTTCGGGCTCTTCGATGCCGGTCTCGGTCAGCAGGGCCAGCACCAGGTCGGCCGCCTGTCTGGCCGACAGGCCTTTTTTGAGCTGCAGCACCTCGGCAATCTGCTGGCCAATGGTCAGCAGCGGGTTGAGCGCCGTCATCGGCTCCTGAAAGACCATGGCGATCTCGTCGCCGCGGATGGCCTGCATCTCGCGCTCGCTCAGGTCCAGCAGCGGGCGGCCCTGCCAGCCGATGGTGCCCTGCAAACGCGCATCGCCCAGCAGGCGCAGCAAGGCCAGCGCGGTGACCGACTTGCCCGAACCGGATTCGCCCACCAGCGCCACGCGTTCGCCCGGCGCGATGCGCAGGTTCACCCCATGCACCACCTCATGGCCATCAAAGGCGATGCGCAGGTCGCGGATGTCCAGCAAATCGCTCATGCGTCGGCCTTTCGGGGGTCGAGTGCATCACGCAGCGCGTCGCCCATGAAGGTCAGCAGCAGCAAGGTCACCACCAGCACGGCAAAGGTGGACAACGAGATCCACCAGGCGTCAATGTTGTTCTTGCCCTGGGCCAGCAGCTCACCCAGAGACGGCGTGCCGGGCGGCACGCCCAGCCCCAGAAAGTCCAGCGAAGTCAACGCGAGAATGGCGCCGCTCATGCGAAATGGCAGAAAGGTCACCACCGGCGTCATGCTGTTGGGCAGCACATGGCGCCAGATGATGGTCCAGTTGGACAAGCCCAGCGCCCGCGCCGACTTGACGTAGTCGAGCTGGCGGTTGCGCAGGAACTCGGCGCGCACATAGTCCGACAGGCCCATCCAGCCAAACAGGCTCAGCAGCACCAGCAGCAGGGCTACGCTGGGCTCGAACACGGCCGAGAAGATGATCAGCAGGTACAGCTCGGGCATGGCGCTCCAGATCTCGATGAAGCGCTGGAACACCAGATCGGTCCTGCCCACAAAAAAGCCCTGAATGGCCCCGGTGATGACGCCCAGCACCACGCCGATGGCGGTCAGTGCCAGGGCGAACAGGATGGAAATGCGAAAGCCGTAGAGCAGGCGCGCCAGCACGTCGCGCCCGCGGTCGTCGGTGCCCAGCCAGTTGCGCGCCGACGGCGGCGCCGGGTTGGGCGTGGGTGCAAAGTAGTCGAGCGTGGCGTGGTGGTAGCGGTTGGGCGCGTGCAGGGCCCAGTTGCCATCTTTGTGGAATTGCTGTTCGATGAAGGGGTCCAGCCAGTCGGTGGGGGTCTCGAAGTCGCCACCGAACACGGTCTCGGGCAGGCTCTGCACCACCGGGAAGTACCAACGCCCTTCGTAGCGCGCCAGCAGCGGCCGGTCGTTGGACAGCAGCTCTGCGCCGAGGCTCAGCACAAACAGCACCGTGAACAGCACCAGACTGGCAAAGCCGAGCCGGTGGCGGCGAAAGCGCAGCCAGGCACGGCGCGCGGGTGACATCTGGGCGTGGTCGGATGCGCTCATCGGTCGAACTTCACCCGGGGGTCGACCCAGACATAACAAAGGTCGCTGATCAGCTTGGTCACCAGCCCGATCAGCGTGAACAAATACAGCGTGCCCAGCACCACCGGGTAGTCGCGCCGGATCACCGATTCGTAGCTCAAAAGGCCCAGCCCGTCGAGCGAGAACAGGGTTTCGATCAGCAGCGAGCCGGTGAAGAAGGCGCCGATGAAGGCGGCCGGGAACCCCGTGACGATGGGGATCAGGGCATTGCGCATGACATGGCGCCAGAGCACGCGACGCTCGCTCAGCCCCTTGGCGCGGGCGGTCAGCACGTACTGCTTGCGGATTTCCTCCAGAAAGGCGTTCTTGGTCAGCATGGTGGTGACCGCAAAGGCGCCCAGCACACTGGCCGTGACCGGCAAGGCGATGTGCCAGAGGTAGTCGGTCACCTTGGCGCCCCAGCCCAGCTGTTCCCAGTTGGACGAGGTCAGGCCGCGCAGCGGAAACCACTGCAGCTGCCCGCCAAAGATGACCAGCAGCGCCACGCCCAGCACAAAGCCCGGGATGGCGTACCCGACCAGCACGACCAGGCTGGTCAGTGTGTCAAAGCGGCTGCCGGCCCGCACCGCCTTGGCGATGCCCAGCGGTACCGAGACCAGGTAGCTGATGAAAAAGGTCCACAAGCCCAGACTGATGGACACCGGCAATTTCTCTTTGATCAGGCTCCAGACGTCCTTGGGGTAGAAAAAGCTCTTGCCCAGATCGAAGCGCGCAAACTGTCCCAGCATCATCCAGAAGCGTTCGGTGGCGGGCTTGTCAAAACCGTACAGCGCCTTGATTTCCTCGATGCGCTGGGCGTCCACGCCCTGACGGCCGCGGTAACCGGCCCCGCCCGCGGCAGCGCCCTCACCGCCCGAATCGCGGCCCTGCAGCTGCGCCACCATCTGCTCCACCGGCCCCCCGGGCACAAACTGGATCACCACAAAGGTCATCAGCAGCACGCCGAACAGGGTCGGGATCATCAGCAGCAGGCGTTTGAGGATGTAGCTCAGCATGGTCAGTGCCCTTTGGCCACCGTGGACCACCAGACGGTGGTGACCCAGGCTTCGGGCTGGTAGTACAGCGGCATCACCTCGGGCTTGCCGAACTTGCCAGCGCGCCACGCCACCCGGTGCACCGCGCCGTACCAGTGTGGCACCACGTAGTGGCCGTGGCGCAGCACCCGGTCGAGGGCGCGCAGGGCGGCCACCAGTTGCGGCCGGGTCTGGGCGCTCACGGCCTTGTCCAGCAGGGCGTCCACCACCGGGCTCTTGATGCCAATCACATTGCCCGAGCCTTCGGTGTCGGCCGCTTTGGAGCCAAAGCGCTCGAGCAGTTCGGTGCCCGGTGCCTCGCTGCCCACGGTGCGGTTGCTGATGATGTCGAAATCGAACACGTCCATGCGTTTTTGCAGCAGGGCAAAGTCGATCACCTTGTACTGCACCTCAAAGCCCAACTTTTCGAGGTTCTTGGCATAGGGCGTCACCACCCGCCCCATGGAGCCGGAGTTGTCGAGGAACTCGATGCGGAACACCTCGCCTTTGGCGTTGCGCAGCTGGCCGTCCTGAACCGTCCAGCCCGCGGCCCGAAGCAGATCGCGGGCCTGGCGCAGGTGGTCGCGCAGGGTGTGGCCGGAGGCCGGGTCCAGCGAGGTGGTGGGCGGCAGCGGCACGTCCTCGTCAAACACCGCCTGCGGCAGCTTGCCCCGCAGCGGCGCCAGCAAAGCCAGTTCGTCGCTGCCCGGACGGCCTTTGGCCTCAAAGTCGCTGCCCACAAAAAAGCCACGCACCCGGGTGTAGGCGTTGTAGAACAGCTGGCGGTTCATCCATTCGTAGTCCATCGCCAGCGCAATCGCCTGCCGCACGCGCATATCCTGAAACTTGGCCCTGCGGGTGTTGAACAAAAAGCCCTGAAAGTCGCCCGCATTGTGGTGCGGCAGTTCGGCCTTGACGATCTCGCCGCGCTCGAACGGCCGTCCGGTGTAGGCACGCGCCCATTCGCGGGCGATGAAGGCCTGGATGTAGTCGAACTCGCCGGCCTTGAAGGCCTCGAGCTGGGCCGTGCTGTCCTTGTAGATCTTGTAGGTGATGCGGTCGAAGTTGTAGAGGCCACGGCGCACGTTCAGGTCGCGCGCCCAGTAATTCGGGTCGCGCACGTAGGTGATGTCCTTGCCGAACTGCACCGGCCCGATGGTGTAGGGACCGGAGCCGATGGGGATGTCGGTCACCAGCTGGTCAAGTGGCTTGTGGCCGGTGGCGGTCTGCCCCCATGCCCGGCTGAACACCGGCAGGCTGCCCACGATCAGCGGCAGTTCGCTGCTGGGGCGCACAAATTCGAAACGGATGCGGCGCTCGCCCTCCACCACCACGGCTTTGACTTCGCTGAAATAGGTGCGGTACTGCGGCGCGGCTTCCTTGCTGGTCAGGCGCTCAAAGCTGAATTTGACGTCGGCTGCCAGCACCGGGTCGCCGTTGTGAAAGCGGGCCGCCGGGTGCAGCTCGAAAGTGACGGAGTTCTTGTCGGGCGCCACCTGCACGTCCCGCGCCAGCAGGCCATACGCAGTGGTTGGCTCGTCCATGGTGCCGGTCAGCAGCGTGTCAAACAACAGCCCAGTCAGGCCGGGCGGCGCACTGCCCTTGAGGGTGAAGGGGTTGTACTTGTCAAAGTTGGACTGGCGCGTCGGCGGCACCAGCACGATCTCGCCGCCCTTGGGGGCTTTGGGGTTGACGTAATCGAAATGCGCAAAACCGGCCGGGTATTTGACATCGCCAAACTGCCCCCAGGCGTGCGCCGCCCACGAGGGATTCGCAGCCCACGTCACGCTCAACATCAAGGACAAGCGGGCCAGCCAGCCCCACACATTTCGCATGCGACAATTCTGCCCATATTTTTCCGGAGAAGAATTCCATGACGACAAAAACTGGTTTCCTTGCAGGCAAGAAGCTGCTGATCACCGGCGTGCTCTCCAACCGCTCCATCGCCTACGGCATCGCCAAGGCCTGCCACGCGCAGGGCGCCGAGCTGGCCTTCAGCTATGTGGGCGAGCGCTTCAAGGACCGCATCACCGAATTCGCTGCCGATTTCGACTCCAGGCTGGTGTTCGACTGCGATGTGGGCAGCGACGAGCAGATCGAAAAACTGTTCACCGACCTGTCGGCCGTCTGGCCCAAGTTCGACGGTTTCGTGCACGCCATCGGCTATGCGCCGCGCGAAGCGATTGCCGGTGATTTTCTGGACGGCCTGTCGCGCGAAGCCTTCAAGATCGCGCACGACATCAGCGCCTACAGTTTTCCGGCCATGGCCAAGGCTGCCCTGCCTTACCTGAACGACAAGGCGGCTGTGCTCACGCTGTCGTATCTGGGTGCGATCCGCACGGTGCCCAACTACAACACCATGGGTCTGGCCAAGGCCAGCCTCGAAGCCTCTGTGCGTTATTTGGCCGAGTCACTGGGTTCCCAAGGTCGTGGCTTGCGCGCCAACGGCATCTCGGCCGGCCCGATCAAGACGCTGGCGGCCAGCGGCATCAAGGGCTTTGGCAAGATCCTGTCGGTGGTGGCCGAGAACTCACCGATCCGACGCAATGTGACGATCGAGGACGTGGGCAATGTGGCCGCCTTTCTGCTGTCCGATCTGGCGGCCGGCGTGACGGCCGAGATCACCTATGTGGACGGTGGTTTCAGCCAGGTGGTCGGCGGCATTGCGGAGCCTGTTGAAGCCGCTTGACGTGTTGCCACACCGAGGCCCGCCGGAGGCATGGCGGGTGTGGTCTGGCCTCATGACGCGCGGCGCGCTAAAATCGGCCAGCCCACACCCGCCACACCTCTGGCTCGGTGGTCCATCCAAAACAAAAGCGGCTCTAAGCCGCTTTTGTTTTGTTCGGGTCACCACCGACTCAGCTGCGGTGATCGGGGGTGCTGGTTGGGGCGATTTTTGCGCGCAGCGCATCATGAGCCCCGGCCAGTACCTCCGGTCGCCGCAGCGGAAAAGACTCAGACCTTCACACAATCTGCGAAGTAACGCTTCTTCCCGTCCTCGCCAACCACCTCCACCAAGCCGTGGATGTCCGTCTCGAAGCCCGGACACTCGATGTTGAACTGGCGTGCGAATTTCAGGTAGTCGACGATCTTCTTGTTGAAGACCTCGCCCGGGATCAGGAGTGGAATGCCCGGTGGGTAAGGTGTCACCAAGCCCACCGTGATGCGCCCTTCCAGATCGTCGATCTCCACCCGTTCGGTTTTGCGGCGGGCGATGTGCGCGTAGGCGTCGGCCGGGGTCATGGCCGGCGTCAGGTCCGACAGGTACATCTCGGTCGTCAGGCGCGCGATGTCGTAGCGGGCGTACATCTCGTGCACATGCTGGCAGAGGTCGCGCAGGCCCATGCGCTCGTAGCGCGGGTGCTTCTGGCAGAACTCCGGCATGATGCGCCACATCGGCTGGTTCTTGGCGTAATCGTCCTTGAACTGCTGCAGCGCGGTCAGCAGCGTGTTCCAGCGTCCCTTGGTGATGCCGATGGTGAACATGATGAAGAAGCTGTAGAGGCCCGTCTTCTCCACCACCACGCCGTGCTCGGTCAGGAACTTGCTGACGATCGAGGCCGGGATGCCCGTCTTGTCGAACTTGCCGTCCAGGTCCAGGCCCGGCGTGACGATGGTCGACTTGATCGGGTCGAGCATGTTGAAGCCGTCAGCCAGCTGCTGGCCGAAACCGTGCCACTTGCTGGCCTTCTTGCGCGGGTCGTTGTGCAAAATCCAGTCATCGGCCTTGCCTACACCTTCGTCGGCGAACTTCTCAGGCCCCCACACCTTGAACCACCAGTCTTTGCCGTAATCGGCTGCGACCTTGCGCATGGCACGGCGGAAGTCAAGTGCTTCGGCAATGCTCTCTTCCACCAGCGCGGTGCCGCCGGGCGGCTCCATCATGGCGGCGGCCACGTCGCAGCTGGCGATGATGCTGTACTGCGG
>JAYRQF010000261.1:0-3611 GCA_041910735.1 Limnohabitans sp. | reverse complement strand
ATCGGAGTGGGTCGCAGTGCAGGACCTGATGCAGCCGGCCGTGCAGGAGTCGCAGGGCCTGTCCGCCGCCATTGCCCACCCGGTGCACCAGATCGAGGTGGTGACCGGCCCGTCGATGCATGTGGCGGGCAACCGCGGCGAGCTGTTCAGCGCCGTGACCAACCTGCTGAGCAATGCGGTCCGCTACACCCCGCCGGGCGGGCGCATTCGTGCGGGCTGGCGCCTGCCGGGTGACGGTTCGTGCGAGCTTTTCGTGGAAGACACCGGGCCGGGCATCGCCTCCGAGCACCTGCCCCGTCTGACCGAGCGCTTTTATCGCGTCGACCGCAGTCGCTCGCGCGAAACCGGCGGCACCGGGCTGGGCCTGGCCATCGTCAAGCATGTGGCCCAGCGCCACGGCGGCCAGGTGAAGATTGCCAGCGAACTGGGCAAAGGCTCCACGTTCAGCATCGTGCTGCCGCCGACGCGGCTTCGAAAAGACAGCGCAGTCGCCTAATTGCTGACGCGCAGGTAGATCAGCAGCGGCTCCTTGTCGGAGAGCCGGCGCACCGTGCCCTTGTAGGCCCAGTCCACCAGGCGAACCCGACGGTCCAGCGTGGGTTGGCTGTCGGGATGCACCACCATCAGCCGGCAGTCGGCGCCGGCACCTTGCGGGCCACTGCGTTCCAGCGTCAGTCCGCCCTGGTACTGAAGGGCCGCGATCTGGGCCTGCCCCAGGCCGTCGACCAGGACACAGGGCGAAGCCGGCGGCACCAGGCGCGCGACGCGGCGGGCCAGCGGACCGTAGCTGCGTCCGAAATCCAGCAACGGCAGCCACAAGGTCATCAGCAGCAGCCAGCACAGGGTGGCGCCCGCTGCGGGCAGGACCAGACTCTTCCAGAGCGCCTGGCGGTGGCGACCGACCCGCCAGGCCACGAGCCAGAACCAGGCCAGCGTGGCCAGCAGTGCCGGGGCGAACAGCAGCCAGGAGAATTCCGGCGAAAAGCCCGGCGCCAGTCGGGCCACATTGGCCGCTGGTTTGGCCGGAACACCCGTTTGCATGGCGACCCAGATGACCCAGATCACCAGCGCGCAGCCGCTGAAAAACACAAGCGTGAACCAGTCGATCAGGGCGGAGACGCTGCGACTGAGCGTGGGCAGCGCAAACGCCGCCAGCGTCGCCATCGCGGGCAGCGCCAGCAGCAGCGCGCGGTCGAAGTCGGGGTTGACGCCGCTGTTGATCACACTCACCAGGGCCGCCCACAGCGGCAGGGCCACATGCGGACTGGCGAGCTGATGGCGCCAGCGCCACAGCGTCCAGAGCACCAGCGGCCAGGCCGGCCAGGTGAACCAGACGAGCAGACGGGCCCAGCGTTGCCAATCCCCGAAGTCTTCCGGCCAGGCAAGGTTGGCGGGCCAGTGAATCTGCTCGGTCAGGGCCGCAAGCAACAAGGCCAGAGCCAGCGAGCCGATCACCCAGCTGATTTCGACCGGGTTGAAGGCATTCTGCCGGGCGCGGGCGTACCAGACCCCGCCCAACAGACCGATCCCCAGGGAAATGGCCACCCAGGGGGCACCGCTGAAGACCAGCCCGAGCGTGGATGCGGTCCAGAGCAAGACCGCACGCCAGGGCTTGCGGGTGACCGGCAGCGCCATTCGCGAGGCCGCCATCAGCACGGCGCTGACCATGGCCAGGCGCGCCAGGTCCGGTGTGGTTTCGTGGGACATCTGCGCCAGCCCGAGGCAGGCGACGAGTGCAAGCAGGGCCGCGTCGGCGAGGGTTCGCGCGTAGTCGATCGGGTCAGCCTCCCCACCGAAGGCGAAAGCCACCGGTTGTGCGCTGGTCTGGCGCGCGAGGTGGTAGACGGCGTACCAGGTACAGACCAGCGTCAGCGCCAGCAGCAGTGCGAACGGGATGCGGACCGCGAAGTCCGGGGCGAGAAAGGGCAGCAACCTGATGGCCAGAGCGCCCAGCCAGTACGGCAGCGGGCCGGCCACGTCGGCCGGCGCCCCGAGCACTTGTGGCGTCCACCAGTCGCTGCTGCCACGCGCCATCTCCAGCATGGCGCCGAAAGAGGCCACGTCGTAGTACTTCCACGGCTCCCGTCCCAGGAAACCCGGAAGCACATAGGCGGTACAGAACAGCATGAGTGCCAGCCGCGGCAGGCGGCGCACAGCGGACTGCGGCACGATGGCTGGGGTGGCGGAACTCACGGAACGAATATACAGGCGGAAGACAGTGGTCAAAGCCCCGCGTCGGGGGGAAAAAAAAAGCAGCCGGAGGCCGGCTGCTTTTTGCGCTACGGGCCAAGGGCCCGAAGAAGCGATCAGTCGGATTACTTCTTGGCGTAGCGGTTGCGGAACTTCTCGACGCGACCACCCATGTTGTCCACCGACTTCTGGGTGCCGGTGTAGAAGGGGTGCGATTCGCTGGAGGTATCGAGCTTGAAGAGCGGCAGCTCGCGGCCGTCTTCCATCTTGATCGTTTCCTTGGTGTTTGCGCAGGAGCGGGTCACGAACTTGAAGTTGTTCGACAGGTCCAGGAAGCAGACTTCGCGGTAGTTGGGGTGAATGCCTTCTTTCATGGCGATTCCTTAGGGTCAGGTGCGGCAGCCGCGGGAAAACCGTTTCCCCGTACTTGTCGCAAGTTGCAAAGCCTTGAATTATATGATGTTTTCGGTCGGATCAACCGCCGCGGCGCATCATGTCGAAGAACTCGGAGTTGTTCTTCGTCGCCTTCATGCTCTTGAGCACCATTTCCATGGCCTCGATCTCGTCCATGTTGTACATGAACTGGCGCAGGATGCGGGTCTTCTGCAGGATCTCGGGCGCCAGCAGCAGCTCTTCGCGGCGGGTGCCGCTGCGGTTGAGCTGGATCGAGGGGAAGACGCGCTTTTCGTACAGGCGGCGGTCGAGGTGGATTTCGCTGTTGCCGGTGCCCTTGAATTCTTCAAAGATCACTTCGTCCATGCGGCTGCCGGTGTCGACCAGGGCCGTGGCGATGATGGTCAGCGAGCCGCATTCTTCCAAGTTGCGGGCCGCGCCGAAGAAACGCTTGGGGCGCTGCAGGGCGTTGGCGTCCACACCGCCGGTCAGCACCTTGCCGGAGCTGGGCAGCACGTTGTTGTAGGCACGGGCCAGGCGGGTGATCGAGTCCAGCAGGATCACCACGTCCTTCTTGAGTTCGACCAGGCGCTTGGCGCGTTCGATCACCATCTCGGCCACGTGCACGTGCCGGGCGGCCGGCTCGTCGAAGGTCGAGGCGATCACGTCGCCGCGCACCGTGCGCTGCATTTCGGTCACTTCTTCCGGGCGCTCGTCCACCAGCAGCACCATCAGCTCCACCTCGGGGTGGTTGGCGGTGATGGCGTGGCAGATGTGCTGCATCATGACCGTCTTGCCGCTCTTGGGCGGGGCGACGATCAGGGCGCGCTGGCCCTTGCCGATGGGCGAAATGATGTCGATGACGCGACCGGTGATGTTCTCGTCGGTCTTGATGTCGCGTTCCAGGCGCATCTGTTCCTTGGGGAACAGGGGCGTCAGGTTTTCGAACATCACCTTGTGCTTGTTCTGCTCGGGTGGGCCGCCGTTGACCTTGTCCAGCTTGGTCAGGGCAAAGTAACGCTCGCCGT
>JAYRQF010000260.1:0-11576 GCA_041910735.1 Limnohabitans sp. | reverse complement strand
CGCCCAGGCGGCTCTTGTTGTCGGTGCCGTCCAGGTCGATCAGGGTCTTGTCCAGAAAGGCCTGCTCGGAGGCGTCCAGGCCCAGCACGGCTTCGCTGATTTCGGTGTTGATGTGCTCGACGGCCTTGAGCACGCCCTTGCCCAGGTAACGGCTCTTGTCGCCGTCCCGCAGTTCGATGGCTTCGCGGCTGCCTGTGGACGCGCCTGACGGCACGGCGGCGCGGCCCATCACGCCCGACTCCAGCAGCACGTCGCATTCGACGGTGGGGTTGCCACGGCTGTCCAGGATTTCACGGCCGACGATATCAACGATTGCACTCATGGTTTTCTCTGTGAAGTTTAAAAACGGGGTCACTCACTGGAAGTCGTTTTCCAGCAGCGGGTTCTTTTTGGTGATGGCGTCGAGTTCCACCAGCGTTTCGAGCAAGGCCTTCATCTTGCCCAGCGGCACGGCGTTGGGGCCGTCGGACCAGGCCTCGGCAGGGCGCGGGTGGGTTTCCATGAAGAGGCCGGCCACACCCGCGGCCACGCCGGCACGGGCGAGCACCGGCACCATCTCGCGGGCGCCGCCGCTGCTGGTGCCCTGGCCACCGGGCTTTTGCACAGAGTGGGTCACATCGAACACCACCGGGGCGCCAGACTTGCGCATTTCGGCCAGGCTGGTCATGTCGGCCACCAGGTTGTTGTAGCCAAAGCTCACGCCGCGTTCGCAGGCCAGAAAACGGTCTTCGGACAGACCGGCTTCACGCGCGGCGGAGCGGGCCTTGTCGATCACGTTCTTCATGTCCCAGGGGGCGAGGAACTGGCCTTTCTTGATGTTGACCGGCTTGCCCGACCTGGCCACAGCGCGGATGAAGTCAGTTTGGCGGCACAGGAAGGCCGGGGTCTGCAGCACATCGACCACGCTGGCCACTGTGGCGACCTGCGACTCGTCGTGCACGTCGGTGAGGATGGGCAGCTGCAGCTGTTTGCGCACTTCTTCAAGGATTTTCAGGCCGGCGTCGATGCCCACACCGCGCTTGGTGTTGCCCGAGGAGCGGTTGGCCTTGTCGAAGGAGCCTTTGTAAATCAGCGGGATGCCCAGCGACGAACAAATCTCCTTGAGCTGGCCGGCCACTTCGAGCGACATCTCCAGCCCCTCGATGGAGCAGGTGCCGGCGATCAGGAAGAAAGGCTTGTCGAGACCGACTTCAAATCCGCACAGTTGCATGACCTGGCTCCTGAATCAAGCGGCCTTGAGCTTCTTGCCCTGGCCCTGGTGGTCGACAGCGGCCTTGATGAAGGCATTGAACAGCGGGTGGCCGTCCCAGGGGGTGGACTTGAACTCGGGGTGGAACTGCACACCCACATACCAGGGGTGCACATCCTGCGGCAGCTCGACGATTTCGGTCAGCTGCTCGCGCTGGGTCAGGGCCGAGATCACCAGACCGGCCTTGCGCAGGTCCTGCAGGTAGTTCACGTTGGCTTCGTAGCGGTGGCGGTGGCGTTCGGTGACCACATCGCCGTAGATCTTGTGCGCCAGCGTGCCTTTGGAAACGTCGGAGCTTTGGGCGCCCAGGCGCATGGTGCCACCGAGGTCAGAGTTCTCGTCGCGCTTCTGGATCGAGCCGTCAGCGTCCTTCCACTCGTTGATCAGGGCGATCACGGGGTAGGGGGTGTCGGGCTCGAATTCGGTGCTGTTGGCGTCCTTCATGCCGGCCACATGGCGGGCGTATTCGATGGTGGCGACCTGCATGCCCAGACAGATGCCCAGATAGGGCACCTTGTTTTCGCGGGCGAATCTGGCGGTCTGGATCTTGCCTTCCACACCGCGCTTGCCAAAACCGCCGGGCACCAGAACGGCGTCGTATTTCGCCAGCTGACCCAGGGTCTCAGGGGTGATGGTTTCGGAGTCGATGTGTTCGATCTTCACGCCCACATGGTTGCGCAGGCCGGCGTGCTTGAGCGCTTCGTTGACCGACTTGTAGCTGTCGGTCAGCTCCACGTACTTGCCCACCATGGCGATCGTCACCTGGCCCTGCGGGTGCTCGGTCTCGTAGACCAGATCGTCCCAGCGCTTGAGGTTGGCCGGCGGCGTGTTCAGGCGCAGCTTGTCGCAGATCAGACCGTCCAGCCCCTGCTCGTGCAGCACGCGGGGGACCTTGTAGATGGTGTCCACGTCGGGCATGGAAATCACGCCCCAGCCCTGCACGTTGGTGAACAGGGAGATTTTTTCGCGTTCTTCGTCCGGAATCCGGCGGTCGGCACGGCAAAGCAGGGCGTCGGGCTGGATGCCGATTTCGCGCAGCTTTTGCACGGTGTGCTGGGTGGGTTTGGTCTTGAGCTCGCCAGCGGTAGCGATCCAGGGCAGGTAGGTCAGGTGCACAAAGGCCGCATTGTTCGGGCCCAGGCGCAGGCTCAGCTGGCGCACGGCTTCGAGGAAGGGCAGGGACTCGATGTCGCCCACGGTGCCGCCGATCTCGACGATGGCCACATCGACCGCGTCCGGCGTGCCAAAGCCGGCACCGCGCTTGACGAAATCCTGAATTTCGTTGGTGACGTGGGGGATGACCTGCACGGTCTTGCCCAGGTAGTCGCCGCGGCGCTCTTTTTCGAGCACGCTCTTGTAAATCTGGCCGGTCGTGAAGTTGTTGGCCTTCTTCATCCGGGTGTTGATGAAGCGCTCGTAGTGGCCCAGATCCAGGTCAGTCTCTGCGCCGTCGTCGGTCACGAACACCTCACCGTGCTGGATCGGGCTCATGGTGCCCGGATCGACGTTGAGGTAGGGGTCGAGTTTGATGAGGGTGACTTTGAGGCCGCGCGATTCGAGGATCGCGGCCAGAGAAGCGGAGGCGATTCCCTTGCCCAGGGAAGACACCACACCGCCGGTGACGAAGACGAATTTGGTCATGTCCGGTGGGGAGGCCTGCCTCCCGTCTGGTGGTAAAGCGAGATTATAGATGGGCGGGGTTGGGGCGGTCGTCTGCTACATTGCCGGCCATGAGCCATCTTGCTGGAAAACACATTGTTCTGGGCCTGTCCGGAGGCATCGCCTGTTACAAGGCGGCCGAGTTGTGCCGGGCGCTGGTCAAGGCCGGGGTGACGGTGCAGGTCGTGATGACGGATGCCGCAGCGCATTTCATCACGCCGGTCACCATGCAGGCCCTGTCCGGCCGCAGTGTCTACACCTCGCAGTGGGACGCCCGCGAGGGCAACAACATGGCCCACATCAACCTCAGCCGCGAAGCCGATGCCATTGTGGTGGCTCCGGCCAGTGCCGATTTTCTGTCGAAGCTGCTGCATGGCGGTGCCGACGAACTGCTCAGTCTGATGTGCCTGGCACGCCCCATGGACAAGGTGCCGCTGATCGTGGCACCGGCCATGAACCGCGAAATGTGGGCGAATCCGGCCACGCAACGCAATGTGGCGCAGCTCAAGGCCGATGGCATCCATGTGCTGGACGTGGGGCAGGGCGACCAGGCCTGCGGCGAAACCGGCGACGGTCGCATGCTCGAAGCCGAAGAAATTCTGGAAGACCTGGAAGCCTTTTTCACACCCAAGGCGCTGGCGGGCAAACAGCTGCTGGTGACGGCCGGGCCGACTTACGAAGCCATTGACCCGGTGCGCGGCATCACCAACCTTTCCAGCGGCAAGATGGGTTTCTCGATTGCCCGTGCCGCCCGTCTGGCCGGGGCCGACGTCACGCTGGTGGCCGGCCCGGTGAGCCTGCCCACGCCGCGTGGCGTGCGCCGCGTGGATGTGCGCTCGGCCCGTGACATGCTGCAGGCGGTGGAGCAGAACGTGGCGACCGCCGAAGTGTTCATTTCGACCGCCGCCGTCGCCGACTGGCGCCCGGCCACGGCTGCCGATCAGAAGATCAAGAAAGACGGCTCAGGCCAGACGCCGCAGCTGGGCTTTGTCGAAAACCCCGACATTCTGGCCACGGTGGCCCAATCGGACCGGGCACAGTCCGGCGAGCTGTTTTGCGTCGGCTTCGCCGCCGAAAGCCACGATCTGCTGGCACATGCCACCGTCAAGCGCGCACGCAAGAATGTGCCACTGCTGGTGGGCAACATCGGCCCCAGCACCTTTGGGCAGGACGACAATGCCCTGTTGTTGGTGGATGCCGAAGGTGCCCGCGAACTGCCCCGCGCCTCCAAGCAGGCGCTGGCTGCCCAACTCATGGATGACATTGCCCGCCGGCTGGGCAACTGTCACGCCTGAATGCTTCAAGCCTGAACCGAAAGCCTCACCGATGGACCTCGACGTCAAGATTATGAACGCGCGCATGCGCGACCAGCTGCCCCAATACGCCACCCCCGGCAGTGCCGGTCTGGACTTGCGCGCCTGCCTCGATGCGCCGCTGACCCTGCAGCCCAATGCGTGGCAGCTGGTGCCCACGGGCATTGCGATTCACTTGAAGGACCCGGGCTACGCGGCCATGTTGCTGCCGCGCTCGGGGCTGGGCCACAAGCACGGTATTGTGCTGGGCAATCTGGTGGGCTTGATCGACAGCGACTACCAGGGCCAGCTCATGGTCAGCTGCTGGAACCGCAGCGATGTGGCGTTCACCATCGAGCCGATGGAGCGCATTGCGCAGATGGTGATCGTGCCGGTGGTGCAGGCGCGCTTCAAAGTGGTCGAAGAGTTTAGTGACGTGACGGCGCGTGGCGTCGGTGGTTACGGCTCTACGGGGAAGCGGTAGCGTATTTTGTGTGCCGGTTCGCGGGGCCGGGGGTGCCGCGGGCCTCATGCTGGGGTACCAGAAATCGGCCCACGGCACCCCCAGCCCCACGAACCTCATCAGCAAAATGAGCGCTACCAGCCTGCGAAGGCCTGGACTTCAAATGCCAACCGCTGCAGTGTGAGCGGGGCGCGTGCCCGGTGAACGATTTCTGCGCTTCGGCGCAGCATGAGGAACCGGGCATGCCGACCACTCACGCGGTTCGGAGGCACCCAGCTCAAAATCACACAAGCTCAGTGCAGCGTCTTGCCCTCAGACGACTCGTGCTCACCCACTTCGATGCGGAAGAAGCCAGTCCCGCAGGTGCCGCGTCCGACTTCTTCTTCGGTCGCTTCGCGCACGGCTTCGACCTTGAGGTGCAGACGGATCGCGATGCCCGCGAGCGGGTGGTTGCCATCCAGCACCACATGCTCGGGGTAAATCTCGGCAATCGTGTAGAGCGTGTTGCGGGGCGCATCGGGGTTGCAGCCTGCCGGCAGGGCCGAGCCCTCGATGGTCAGGCCTTCTTCGATGTCCTTGGGAAACAGCGTGCGTGGCTCCAGAAACAGCAGCTGGTCGTCAAAATCGCCGAACGCATCTTCGGGCTCCAGATGCAGGTCGACCTTGTCGCCCACCGTGTGGCCTTGCAGGGCCGCTTCGATCTTGGGCAGCAGGTCGTTGCCGCCAAGCAGAAACTCCACCGGCTCCTGCAATTCGTCCAGTGTGTAGCCCAGCGTGTCCTTGAGCGTCCAGGTCAGCGCGACCACGCATTGTTCTTTGATGTCCATGGGACAATTGTCTCACCATGGACATCGACCAACCCCTGACCCTGCTGGGTGGCCTCACGCCAGCCCAGTTCATGAAGCGCCACTGGCACAAGAAACCCCTGCTTGTGCGCAATGCCATCCCCGATTTCAAGCCCTGTGTGGGCCGTGCCGAGCTGGTCGAACTGGCCGGCCGCGACGATGTCGAATCGCGCCTGATCGTGCATGGCGACAAGGGTTGGAAGATGAAGCACGGTCCGCTGCCGCGCCGCAGCCTGCCGCCCTTCAGCCAGAAGAACTGGACTTTCCTGGTGCAGGGCGTGGACCTCCACCACGACGGGGTGCACCAGCTCATGCAGCAGTTTCGCTTTGTGCCGGATGCGCGGCTGGACGACCTGATGATCAGCTACGCCAGCGATGGCGGTGGGGTGGGGCCGCACTTTGACAGCTACGACGTTTTCTTGCTGCAGGCCCATGGCCAGCGCCGCTGGCGCATCGGCCGGCAAAAGGACCTGACACTCGAAGAGGCCGTGCCGCTCAAGATCCTGCAGCATTTCGAGCCGGAAGAAGAGTTCGTGCTGGGTCCCGGCGACATGCTTTACCTGCCGCCCAAATACGCACACGATGGCATTGCCGAGGGCGAGTGCATGACCTGGTCGATCGGTTTTCGTTCGCCGCAACAGGGTGAACTGGCACGCGAGCTGCTTCAAGGTCTGGCCGACGAGGCTATGGATCAGGCGGGTGAAGCTGTCTACCGCGATCCGGGGCAGTCGGCGGTGGCGCACCCTGCAGCCATGCCGGCCGGGTTGCTGGACTTCGCCAGACAGGCCCTGCACAAGGCCCAAAACGACCCGCACCTGCTGGCCTTGCTCTTGGGCGAATACCTGACCGAGCCCAAACCGAATGTCTGGTTCGACGCGGAAAACGCTGCCCTGTGGGCGCCCGGGCAGGGGGCCGTGCTGGACAGGCGAAGCCGCATGCTCTACGACGAGCGGCACGTGTTCATCAACGGGGAAGGGTTCCGGGTGGCTGGCCGGGACGGACAGTTGTTGCGAAAACTGGCCGATGAACGGCAGTTGTCTGCACCTGAATGCAGTCGCCTCAGCGAAGGAGCGCAGCAGGCACTCGGTGAGTGGGCACACTCAGGTTGGGTGCTGTCTTTACAGAAGTTCACACGATTCTGACGCGAACATTGCACCGGGCTGTACCGAAGATCAGGGAAAACGCTATAATTTCAAGCTGAACCAAAAGAGCTCGAGTGCTTTTGGTTCAGTCTTCCAACCGCTTCGGTTGTGCTGACAATTTCCGGAAATTGTTTTCTATCCCATCAAGGACTATCAAAATGAACAAGACCCTCGTTCTGGCCGCCGTGATCGCTGCTGCTGCTCTGGCCGCTTGCGGTAAAAAAGAAGAAGCCGCTGCTCCTGCTGCTCCCGCTCCTGCTGCTGCTCCCGCCGCTGACGCTTCTGCTGCTCCCGCCGCTGACGCTTCCGCCGCTGCTCCGGCTGCTGACGCTGACGCTTCCGCTGCCAAGTAATTGGTCTTGTGCATGCCAGTCTCCTGCAGACTGGCAGCCAACAAAAAACCCGCCAATTGGCGGGTTTTTTGTTGGGGCGCCTGAACAGGTTCAGCGGATTTCGGCGGCGAGCAGTTTGAGGATCTTCTCGGCGTTGTCCGAGGTTTCGGCCTGACCTGCCTGATTGAGCACACGCAACTGCGAGCCACCGTCGGGTGTGGCCTTGAGCTGGATCTGGTAGCGGGTCAGACTCGGCCCCTGGGGTTTGCTGCTGAACAGGCGTGAGAAAAAGCCCGGCTCTTCGGTGTTCGTGGCTGAGGGCACATAGCGCACGAAGTACAGACCCTGGCTGCGGTCGCGGTCTTCCACTGTGAAGCCGCTGCGGTCCAGTGCCAGACCTGCGCGGCGCCATGCGCGGTCCAGCGGGTCTTGCAGGACCAGCGCAGGTTGCCCGTCCACCGACGTGACCTTGACCATTGCTGTGAGTGCGGCTGAAGCGCCGGCCTGATCGGCCTGTTCTTTGGGCGCCCCCAGTTTGACCATCAGGCGACGCAGGAACTCGATTTCGAGTTCAGGATCGGAAGCACGGGGCATCCAGGTGGTGCGGGTTTTGGTTGTATCGGCAAATTCTTCAACCATGCCTCGGTGGCTGATGTAGATCTCCACGCCACCGGCGCTGTTGCGCTCCACGCGGGTACGGTAGCGGTCCCGCTCACCGCTCGAATACAGCCCATCCAGCACCTTGCCGAGCGTGCGGCGGATGAAGTCCTGCGGGATCTTGGCGCGGTTTTCGGCCCAGTCGGTTTCCATGATGCCCAGATCGGCCGAGTCGGTGGTCAGTTCAAAACCATTGCTGGTCCAGAACTCGCGCAGGCTGTCCCACACCTTGTCGGCCGGGCGGTTGACCACCAGCCAGCGCTGGTTGCCCGAACGCTCCATGCGCACGTCGCCCATGGTGTTGGCGGCCGTGCCGGCGTCCTTGACGGCGCGCTGTGCCGAGGCAAAGCCCGAGGCCGTGGCCGAGGTGCTTTCCAGCGCGTAACGCGAGTCGCGGCGCAGCTGGGTCAGGTCGGGCGGGATGTCCAGATTGGGCGCCTTGGCGGCACTTTTGTAGTTGACTTTGTCTTCTTCCAGCACAGAGCAGCCGGAGAGCGCGGCCAGCACGGCAAGGCAGGTGACCGATTGGGAGAAAAGCGATCGCTTCACAGAAAGTCCTTGCAAGGGGTTCACAGCAGGCCGCTGGCCTTGAGTGCGGCTTCGACCACCGGTTGCTGGCTGGCCGAGAGTTGTGTCAGCGGCAGGCGCAGGGCGTGGCCGCACAGGCCCAGGCGGGCGGCGGCCCACTTGACGGGGATCGGGTTGGCTTCGACAAACAGGTTTTTGTGCAAAGGCATGAGCTGGAACTGGATCTTCATCGCCGTGGCGATGTCACCGCGCAGGGCGGCCATGCACAGCTCGTGCATCTGACGCGGCGCGATGTTGGCGGTCACGCTGATGTTGCCGGCGCCGCCGCACAGCATCAGGGCCACGGCACTGGCGTCGTCGCCAGAGTACACGGCGAAGGCCTTGGGCACGTCTCGGATCAGCCACTGGGCGCGCTCCAGGCTGCCGGTGGCTTCCTTGATGCCGATGATGCCGGGCACCTGCGCCAGGCGCAACACGGTCTCGTGTTGCAGATCGGCCACTGTACGGCCTGGTACGTTGTAGAGGATGACCGGCAGCCTGGGCGTGGCTTCGGCAATCGCCTTGAAGTGCCGGTACAGGCCTTCCTGTGTGGGCTTGTTGTAGTAGGGAACCACCTGCAGCTGGGCGTCGGCGCCAATGGATTCGGCGTATTTGGCCAGTTCGATGGCTTCGGCGGTGGAGTTGGCGCCGCAGCCGGCGATGATGGGGATGCGTTTGGCGGCCTGCTCGACCGACACCCGCAGGATTTCGCGGTGTTCTTCGACGTTGACGGTCGGTGACTCACCCGAGGTGCCGACGATCACCAGCGCATCCGTGCCTTCGGCCACATGCCAGTCGATCAGTTTACGCAAGGTGGGGTAATCCACATCGCCGTTGTCGAGCATGGGGGTGATCAGGGCGGGAATGCTGCCTTGGATGCGGTGGGTGGTGGTCATGTCGGTGTTGTTGGACAGAAAAGAACATTCTAACGACGGACAGGCGCTTGCCTGTCGCCGGATGTGTCAAACCAGTGGCCAGCGAACAGGGCCCTGGCCGGGGGCTTCGCGCACCGCCGCCATCCGCTGCACAAAGCGTGCGGGTGCATCCAGAAAACCGTCTTCATAGCCCACCACCCGCAGGCCGCACCGGGTCGCCACCTCCAGCAGCTCGCCGGGGGCCAGCAGAAAGTCCGCTCGCGAAGGGCGCCCCACGGTTTCGTGGCCCCGGGCAAAGGTTTCGTAGATCAGCACGCCGCCCGGCCCCACGCTCTCCAGAATCTGCGGCCACAGCGGGCGCCAGAGATAGTTTGTCACCACCACCGCGTCAAAGTGCCGCCCGGTCAGTGGCCAGGGACCGTTTTCGATGTCGGCCTGCAGTGTGGGGCCGAAGGCCGCCGCCAGCGCCAGGGCTTCGGGCGAACGGTCCACGCCCAGCACGCGGTGGCCTTGCGAGGCCAGCCATTGCATGTGGCGGCCACCGCCGCAGGCCAGGTCCAGCACTTGCCCTGTCGGACGGATCAAGGGGGTCCAGCGACAGACCCAGGGGGAGGGGGCTTCGGTGCCGTGCATGAGGAATCTTCAGAAACAGGCCCAGAGCTGCTCGGCCAGCAGGATGGCGGTCTCGGGGCGGGCGTACAGCCAGGCGGTCAGCGCCAGCACCACCGCCACGGCGGCGATCAGGGTCCAGGGCATGCGTTGGCGGCTCATGGCAGGCAACTCGGCTTCAGGCAGCCTGCGGCTGGTTGCGGGCGATCGCACCTTCGCGCACGGGCAGGTTGACCAGTGCGGCGAACACGCCCAAAGCGATGGCCAGGTACCAGACGATGTCATAACTGCCGGTTTTGTCGTACAGGTAGCCGCCAAGCCACACCCCCATGAAGGAACCGATCTGGTGGCTGAAAAAGATGAAACCGCTGAGCATCGACAGGTGGGCCACGCCAAAAATCTGAGCCACCACCGCGTTGGTGGGGGGAACGGTGGACAGCCACAGCAGGCCCATGGCAGCGGAGAAGATGTAAACGCTGGCTGGCGTGAGCGGCGCCAGCAGGAACAGCACGATGGCCACCGAGCGCGCAAAGTAGATGAAAGCCAGGATCTTGCGCTTGGCCAGTTTCTGGCCCAGGGCGCCGGCAGCATAGGTGCCAAACACATTGAACAGGCCGATCAGCGCCAGGGCGTAGCTGGCCACCTGCGGTGACAGGCCGGCGTCCTTGAGGTAGCTGGGCATGTGCACGCCGATGAACACCACCTGGAAGCCGCAGACAAAGTAGCCGGCCATCAGCAGCAGGAAGCTGCGGTAGCCAAAGGCCTCGCCCAGGGCCTGGCCGATGGTCTGTTCGCGCCTGACACCGCCGGCAGCGGCCAGCTGCGGCTCTCGCAGGCCCAGGGCCAGCGGCACGATCAGCAGTGCGGCAGCGGCCAGGATCAGCAGGGCGTTTTGCCAGCCGCTGAAGTTGATCAGCATGCCCTCGACAGGCACCATCAGGAACTGGCCAAACGAACCGGCTGCGGCCGCGATGCCCATGGCCCAGGAGCGCCGATCGGCGCTCACATTGCGGCCGATCACACCGTAAATGACGGCATACGTTGTACCCGCCTGGGCCATGCCGATGACCACGCCGGTGAACAGCGCAAAGGTCCAGGGCGAGGTCGACCAGGCCATGCCCACGAGCCCGGTGGCGTAGAGCAGGGCGCCGGCCGCAATCACGCGGAAGGCGCCAAAGCGGTCGGCGATCATGCCGGCGAAGATGCCAAAAAAGCCCCAAGCCAAGTTCTGCACCGCCATGGCGAAGGCAAAGTCGGCGCGGCCCCAGCTCTGGGCCTGGGTGATGGGCTGCAGCCACAGGCCAAAGCCGTGGCGGATGCCCATGGAGAGGGTGACGATGGCGGCGCCGCAAATGAGCACCTGGGTCAGGGAGAGGGATCTGGACTGCATCGGGCGACTGTAACCAATCCGCACTGGCCCTGCTGTCCTGTCCGGGCCTGCGGGGCAGGAGTGCCTTCGACAGGGTCAGTTGGATTTTTGTGGTCTGGTTTTTTATCCAGTAAATCCTTCGCTTTCGCACTACAATCCGCCGCCATGGCAAGCTCCAATACCGTCAAAACCTCCAGCGACTACTCCGAAGGCTCCATCCGCGTTCTCAAGGGCCTGGAGCCGGTCAAACAGCGGCCGGGCATGTACACCCGCACCGACAACCCGCTGCACATCGTCCAGGAAGTGCTCGACAACGCCGCCGACGAGGCGCTGGCAGGCTTTGGCAAGAAGATCAAGGTCACGCTGCATGCCGACGGTTCGGTCAGCGTCGAGGATGACGGCCGCGGCATCCCGTTCGGCCTGCACCCCGAAGAGAAGGCGCCGGTCATCGAACTGGTCTTCACCCGCCTGCACGCGGGCGGCAAGTTCGACAAGGGCAAGGGCGGCGCCTACAGCT
>JAYRQF010000259.1:0-1590 GCA_041910735.1 Limnohabitans sp. | reverse complement strand
CCGAAGAAGTGGCGGCGCGGGCGGGCGTGTCCAAAGGCACACTCTTTCTTTACTTCCCGAGCAAGGAAGAACTGTTCAAGGCGGTGGTGCGCGAGAACATGGTGCGCCACCAGACCGAAGGCGCCGAAGAAATCGCCCGCTTTCAGGGCCCCACGGCAGAACTCCTTCAATACCTGATGCTCGAATGGTGGCGCCGTTACGGGGCCACCAAGGCCTCGGGTATTTCCAAACTGGTCATGAGCGAGGCCAGCAACTTTCCGGACCTGGCCCGCTTCTTCCAGGAGGAAGTCGTCACCCCCGGCCACGCCATGATCCGCTCGGTGCTGCAGTGCGGCATGGACCGCGGCGAGTTCCGGCCGGTGGACATGGACCTGACCGTGCATTCCGTGCTGGCGCCCCTGCTGTTTCTGGTGACCTGGAAACATTCCATGGCGCCGTGTTGTCCCGCACCCGAGCAAATTGACCCTGAAAGCTTCATCCGCCACCACGCCGGGCTGCTGGTGCGGGGGCTTTCCATTTGACGCAGACCCCATGAAAAAAAACAGACTCCTGATTCTTGCCGGACTGGCCGCTGCAGCGGTCGTGGTGACCGGCTGGCGTCTGTCCGCCAGACGCAACGACACCACCGCTTCCCCACCCGTGGCGGTCAGCGCCGCCGCGCTTGAACTGGCGCCGGGCGATGTGTTCATTGCGCGGACCGAAACCCTGTCACTGGGGCTGCCGGTGTCGGGCACGCTCAAGGCCACGCAGACCGCGCTGGTCAAGGCCCGCGTGGCGGGCGAACTGATGGATCTGGTTGTGCGCGAAGGCGATGCGGTCAGGGCCGGGCAGGTGATCGCCCGCATCGACCCGACCGAATACCAGGCCCGGTTGCGCCAGGCACGCCAGCAGGCCGATTCGGCCCGGGCGCAGATGGACATAGCGCAAAAGCAGTACGACAACAACGAAGCGCTGGTCAGACAGGGCTTCATCTCGCAGACTGCGCTGCAGACCTCGCAGATGAGCCTGAACGGCGCCCGCGCCACCTGGCAGTCGGCCGTGGCCGCTGCCGATGTGGCGCAAAAAGCGCTGGACGACGCGACGATGAAGGCCCCGATTGGCGGGCGGATTTCCCAGCGTCTGGCCCAGCCAGGTGAACGGCTGGCGATCGACACCAAAGTGGTCGAAATCGTGAATCTGGAGCAGTTCGAAATCGAGGCTGCCCTGCCCGCCCAGGATGCCGCCAGCGTCAAGACCGGCATGAAAGCCGAGCTGCAGATCGAAGGCGCCGACCAGGCCGTGACGGCCACCGTGCTGCGCATCAACCCCAGCGCGCAGACGGGCAGCCGCAGCGTGCTCGTGTATCTGGGCGTGCCGGGCCGGGAAGGACTGCGTCAGGGTGCATTCGCGCAGGGCACACTGGGCACCCGCAAGGTCGAGGCCATTGCCGTGCCGCTGGGCAGCGTGCGCACCGACAAGCCGCAGCCTTATGTGCAGCTGATCGAGGGCGACAGTGTGCGCCATGTGCAGGTGCAAACCGGTGCGCGGCTGCAGGCCGGCAGCCAGACCCGGGTGGTGGTGACTGGTCTGACCGATGGTGCCCGGGTGCTG
>JAYRQF010000258.1:0-2590 GCA_041910735.1 Limnohabitans sp. | reverse complement strand
TCATGACCGGGGAGGGCGTGGGACGCCTGTTCACGCCGTCCGGCATGGCCGAGGGGCCCTTGCCCGAGCACTACGAGCCGTTCGAGACGCCGCTCAAGCGCAACCCCATGCACCCGAACAACGCGCAGGCCAAGTCCAACCCGGCCGCCCGCGTGTACAAGGGCGACATGGAAGCCTTTGGCAAGCCCGAAGACTTCCCGTACGTGGCCACCAGCTACCGTCTGACGGAGCACTTCCACTACTGGACCAAGAACGCGCTGAGCAACGCCATTCTCCAGCCCGAGCAGTTCGTCGAGATCGGCGAGGAGCTCGCCAAGGCCAAGGGCATTCGTCAGGGCGATCGCGTCAAGGTCAGTTCCAACCGCGGCTTCATCAAGGCCGTGGCCGTGGTGACCAAGCGCATTCCGCAGCTGACTGTGGACGGCCAGACGGTCAACACCGTGGGCCTGCCCAACCACTGGGGTTTTGTCGGGCTGACCAAGCCCGGCTATCTGGTGAACACGCTGACCCCCTTCGTGGGCGATGCCAACACCCAGACGCCCGAGTACAAGTCCTTCACCGTGAACATCGAAAAGATCTGAGGGGGAGCGAAACATGTCATCTTTGCAATCCCTCGACGTCGTCAAGCGTTCGGCCACCACCACGCCCACCCCGCAGGTGCGCAACGCGGTGCCCGAAGTGGCGAAGCTGATCGATGTGTCCGCCTGCATCGGCTGCAAGGCCTGCCAGGTGGCCTGCATGCAGTGGAACGACCTGCGCCCCGAAGTGGGCAACAACGTCGGGGTGTACGACAACCCGGCTGATCTGGCCCCCGAGGCCTGGACCGTGATGCGCTTTTCCGAAGTCGAAGTGGAAAAGGGCAAGCTCGAGTGGCTGATCCGCAAGGACGGCTGCATGCACTGCGAGGATCCGGGCTGCCTGAAGGCTTGCCCGTCTCCCGGCGCCATCGTCAAGTACGCCAACGGCATCGTCGATTTCATCAGCGAACACTGCATTGGCTGCGGCTACTGCGTGAAGGGCTGCCCGTTCGACGTGCCGCGCATCTCCACCAAGGACAACAAGGCGTACAAGTGTTCGCTCTGTTCCGACCGGGTGGGGGTGGGGCTGGAGCCGGCCTGTGTCAAGACCTGTCCCACCGGCGCCATCCGTTTTGGCACCAAGAAGGACATGCTGGACTTCGGCGCCACCCGCGTGGCCGACCTGAAGGAGCGTGGCTACGAGCAAGCCGGCGTGTACAACCCGGAAGGCGTGCATGGCACGCACGTGATGTACGTGCTGCAGCATGCCGACAAGCCCGAGTTGTACAGCGATCTGCCCAAGGATCCGGCCATCAGTCCGCTCGTCGGCCTGTGGAAGGGGATTGCCAAGCCGCTGGCGCTGGCCGCCATGGTGGGTGCAGCCCTGACTGGCTTCTTCCACTACGTGAAGGTCGGTCCGGAAGAGGAGCCCGAGGACGAGGCCGATGTCCCCGATCCCGTGCGCACCGCTGATGGCAGGCTGGTGCAGGTGTTGCCGGCGCATGCGCCCGAGAAAGGAGAATCCTGATGAAACGCTATCTGCATCGACACAGTGGTGTGACGCGCTTCAACCACTGGGTCATGGTCATCCTTTTCGGCATGGCGGGTTTCTCGGGGCTGGCGCTGTTCCATCCCAACCTGTTCCCGCTGACCGGCATTTTTGGCGGACCGCAGTGGACGCGCATCGTGCATCCCTACTTCGGCATCGGCGTGTTCATCGCCTTCCTTTTCATGCTGGCGCGCTACTGGCGCGACAACCTGCCCAACAAGGATGACGTGGAATGGGTCAAGCACTCGGGCGACATGCTCAAGGGCAACCAGACCGCCATGCCGCCGGTGGGCAAGTACAACGCCGGCCAGAAGGGGGTGTTCTGGGGCGTGTGCATCTGCCTGATCGTGCTGCTGGTAACGGGCGTGCTGTTCTGGCAGGCCTGGTTTGCCCATGCGGTGCCGATTCCGCTGCAGCGTCTGGCCGTGGTGCTCCATGCGCTGGCCGCTTTCGTGATCTCGCTGCTGGTGGTGATCCACATTTACGCCGCGCTGTGGGTCAAGGGCACGGTACGTGCCATGACCCAGGGCACGGTGTCGGCCGGCTGGGCCAAGCAGCACCACTATCTGTGGTACAAGAAGGTCACCGGAGGCAATGCCGACCGGACCTGATCCGCAACGCCGGTAACCAGGCCCCGGCGCCTTGTGCGGCCGGGGCTTTTCATTTGGGGTTTATGGACAAGATCACTTCCACCGCGCGTCTGATGGACGCCGAAGAGCTGGCGCAGCGCCAGGCCAGCGAGGCCAGCTTCCTGCAGCTTCCTGCCCGCAGCACGGTGTTTGCCGAACGCGCCATGCGTCTGCGCCAGCTGGCCAGCGGCCATGCCATGGGCGATTTCCTGCAATTCATGGCCGAACTGGCCGACGCGCAGCAGCGTGCGCTGCTCGGCTTTCCCGCCGTGCCGCTGCCCGATGGCGAGGCGCTGATGAATGCCTCTCGTCTGGGCATGCCGCCGCTGCCGGTGGCGCACTGGCAGCGCGATCCGGCCTGGCAGCAGGCCCTGCGCACCATGGCGGCCGAGGTG
>JAYRQF010000257.1:0-3328 GCA_041910735.1 Limnohabitans sp. | reverse complement strand
CTTTGCAGGCTGGACTGGGCCTGAGTCTGTTGCAGGCGGGTTTCCTGCTTTCGTTGGTGCAACTGGCGGGCATGACGCTGGGCCTGTTCGTCGGCCTGGCGGCCGACCGGCTCGGGCCGCGTCGCGTCATGCTGGCGGGCCTGCTGCTGCTGGCCGGCGGCAGCGCGTGGGGTGCTCTGGCGCCCGATGTGCGTGTGCTGCTGTGGACGCGTGCGCTGGAGGGCTTGGGCTTCCTGCTGGCCGTGCTGCCGGCACCGGGCCTGATGCGACAGTGTGTCCAGCATCCACCGACGCAGGCGCGTGCACTGGGTTGGTGGGGCGCCTACATGCCGGCGGGCGCCGCGCTGGCCCTGCTGCTGGGCGCACCGCTGATGGGCGTGCTCGGCTGGCGCGGGCTCTGGGCCTTGCTGGCGCTGTCGACGCTGGCCGCCGCCGTTCTGCTGGCCCGGGCTGTGCCGGATACCCCTCTGGCTACGCCATCCGCGCCAGCGGCGAGGCTATGGCCACGCCTGCACCGGACACTGGCGAGCCCGTCGCCTTGGTGGCTGGCGCTGGCCTTTTTCTGCTATTCGGGGCAGTGGCTGGCGGTGGTCGGCTTCCTGCCCACCATCTACAGCCAGGCGGGCGTCGGTGGCACCACGCTGGGGGTTCTCAGTGCGCTGGCAGCAGGCATCAACATGACGGGCAATATTGCCGCGGGGCGCCTGCTGGCGCGTGGCGTGCCACCTGGCGTTCTCATGACGGCGGGCTACCTGAGCATGGCCGGTGGCGCCTTGGTGGCCTTTGGTGCCCAGGGTCACCCTGTGGCGCAATACCTGGCGGTGCTGCTGTTCTCCAGCGTGGGCGGTCTGATCCCGGGCACCCTGTTCGGTCTCGCGGTGCAACTGGCGCCAGGTCAGGACACCGTGTCCACCACGGTGGGATGGATGCAGCAGTGGTCCGCACTCGGGCAGTTTCTGGGGCCGCCGCTGGTGGCCTGGCTGGCCACACAGGTTGGGGGCTGGCAATGGACCTGGGTGTTCAACGGGCTGTGCTCGCTCGTCGGCTTGTGGCTGGCCTGGCGGCTTCAGCGCACCTCGGGCGGGCGCTACACTGCGGCCGCAATCCGGCGCTGAGCGGCCAGTCGGGCGGCGCCGGTCGCTGACCCCGCTCCGGCTGCCGGTCGGGACGAACGGGAGGAGTGACAACACATGAGCTTTCTGCACCAACTCAAACAACAGGCGCAATCGCTGCAGTCGGAACAGGCCGCCACGCAGCAGAACCTGGAGGCCCAGAGCGCCGCCACGCAGGTGGCCTGTCAGCGGGTCTGGCACTACCTCGATGACCTGCACCGCCAGCTCAACGTCATCCAGCCACCCGCGCTGGCCGTGAGCCTGGATGGCAGGACCGCCTGGCCGCCCATGCGTCTGACCGACTTCCGCTTCGATGCGCGCCAGAAGCGCCTGCGCGACCGCGAGGTATTCGACTACCTGGCCATGGGCTGGGCCTTGGAACCCCAGGCACCGGTGGCCGGTAAAGGTCAGGTCAAGGTGAATTTTCCACCCGACCTGGAGCGGATCGAACGGCGCCTGCGCGGGGGAAGCGTGCCGCATGAGCGCATCGAACAGCGCCATCCCCAGACCAACGGCCTGCTGGCCATCGTGTTCGAGCACGCGTTTGCCGCGCGTGCCGGCATACGGGTGACGGCCGATCACGACGCCGGTGCGCTCGACTTCCGCTTGACGGCGGTCCAGGGGCTGGAAGTGGTGAACACCCGCTACCGTGCCGAGCAGGTGAGCACAGGCTTGCTGGACGAAATGGCCAAACTGATCGTGGGGCAGGTCAGTCGTTTCGCTTGACGCTCTCGCGGCCACGCACTTGGACGGGTACACCAGATACATAAACGGCATAAACGGGGTCGGATTCAAATTAACATCCGGGGCTTGCCTGCCTGTCCGCTTATCCCATGGCCCGTCTGCCCCGCCTCACTGTTCCCGGTTATCCGCACCACGTCATCCAGCGCGGCAACAACCGCCAGGCCATCTTTGTCGATGACGTCGACCGCGAATTCATGCTCGGTCTGCTCGGGGAATACGCGCCCGCGTGCCGGGTGGCTGTCCACGCTTACGTTCTCATGGGTAACCACCTGCACCTGCTTGCCACACCCGAGACGGCAGACGGCTTGCCCAAGCTGATGCAGTCGGTGGGCCGGCGCTATGTGCGCCACTTCAACGACCGGCACGGGCGCACCGGTACCCTGTGGGAGGGCAGGTACCGGGCGACGGTGATCGAGACCGAACGCTACCTGCTGGCCTGCATGGCCTACATCGAGCTCAACCCGGTGCGTGCCGGTATGGTGGCGCAGGCCAGCGACTACCCCTGGTCCAGTCATGCACATTACATCGGGCTGCGCCAGGACCGCCTGGTCACACCACACCCCCTGTGGTGGACGCTCGGCAACACCCCCTTTGCCCGCGAGGCGGCATACGCCGAACTGGTGCATGCCGGCCTCAGCATGGCGCAGCAAACCGCGCTGACCGATGCCACCCTGCGCGGATGGGCGCTCGGCAGTGACGCTTTCGCGGCCCAGTTGCAGACGCAGACCGTTCGTCGCACGACACCCAGGTTGCCCGGGCGACCGCCGAAACGGTCTGCAGAGGCCTGATGCTGCTGCAAGCCATTGATTTTCTTGGATAACACGGATGAAATTGATGTGTCCCCAAAATAAATCAAACCAATATCATCGGAAATAAATTGGAATCTGACCCCTATTAATGTCGTTGGCATTTTTGTTGCCACGCAGTAAGCTCCGCGTCCCGCGATATTTGTTTCATGCCCCCGAACCCGGAAGGAAGCGCCATGACCACGGCAGCCGAACAGCAGCAGCTTCAACAACAGGGTCTGTACGACCCGGCCAACGAACACGATGCCTGTGGCGTCGGCTTTGTGGCGCACATCAAGGGCGAGAAGCGCCACGACATCGTCCAGGGCGCGCTCAAGATCCTTGAAAACCTCGACCACCGCGGCGCTGTCGGTGCCGACAAGCTGATGGGCGACGGCGCCGGCATCCTGATCCAGATCCCGGACGCGCTGTACCGTGAGGAGATGGCCAAGCAGGGCGTGACCCTCCCGCCGCCCGGCGAGTACGGTGTGGGCATGATCTTCCTGCCCAAGGAGCACGCCAGCCGCCTGGCCTGCGAACAGGAGATGGAGCGCGCCATCAAGGCCGAGGGCCAGATGCTGCTGGGCTGGCGTGATGTGCCCGTCAACAAGGACATGCCCATGTCCCCGACGGTGCGCGAGAAAGAGCCGATCATGCGGCAGGTCTTCATCGGCCGTGGCGCCGACG
>JAYRQF010000256.1:0-12384 GCA_041910735.1 Limnohabitans sp. | reverse complement strand
TCGATCACGCAGCCAATGGCCGGGCCGTGGGATTCACCAAAGTTGGTGACGCAGAAAAGTTGTCCAAAGGTATTGCCGCTCATGGGCTGGGATTATCCCAGAGCGGCCCGGCCCTCAGGCCGCGTCTTTCTCGGCCGGCCAATCGCGGATGTAGGCCTTGAGCATCTTGTTTTCGAAGTTCTGGGCGTCCACCACGGCTTTGGCCACGTCGTAAAAACTGATCACGCCCATAAGCAGGGTGCCGTCAAGCACGGGCATGTAGCGGGCGTGGCGCTCGAGCATCATGCGGCGCACCTCGTCGATTTCGGTGTCAGGGGTGCAGGTCAGGGGCTGGGCGTCCATGGCCTCGCGCACCTTGCTGGCACCGACCTGGCCGCCGTTGCCCACGATCTTCTGGATAACCTCTCGGAAGGTGAGCATGCCGCTCACCTGGCCCTTGTCCATGACGACCAGTGAACCCAGATCCTTGTCGGCCATGAAACTGACCGCGTCCATCAGGGCCTGATCAGGCTGGGCGGTGTAGAGGGTGTTGCCCTTGACGCGAAGGATGTCGCTGACTTTCATGGGGTGTCTCCGGATGACGGGGGTGTGACAGAAGTGGGCACCAATATAGCCCACAATAGGCCGTGAGCGTAGCGTTTGACGCTTGCAGATTGCTTATCGGAGACACTCCCCCATGTCCGGTTATTCCGACCCCGGTTTCGACACCCTGGCGCTGCACGCCGGTGCCGCCCCCGACCCCGCCACCGGCGCCCGCGCCGTGCCCATCCACCTGACGACTTCGTTCGTGTTCGAGTCGAGCGACCAGGCCGCCGCCCTCTTCAACCTGGAGCGTGCCGGGCATGTGTACAGCCGCATCAGCAACCCGACCACCGCCGTGCTGGAGCAGCGCGTGGCGGCCCTTGAAGGCGGCATTGGCGCCATTGCCACTGCCAGCGGGCAGGCGGCGCTGCACCTGGCCGTGGCCACGCTCATGGGCGCGGGCTCGCACATCGTGGCTTCGACCGCGCTTTACGGTGGCTCGCAGAACCTGCTGCACTACACGCTGCGGCGCTTCGGCATCGAGACCACCTTTGTGAAACCCGGCGACATCGACGGCTGGCGCGCCGCCATCCGGCCCAACACCAAACTGCTGTTTGGTGAGACCGTGGGCAACCCGGGGCTGGACGTGCTGGACATCCCCACCGTGAGCCAGATTGCGCACGAGGCGGGCGTGCCGCTGCTGGTGGACTCCACCCTCACCTCGCCCTGGCTGATCAAGCCGTTTGACCACGGCGCCGACCTGGTCTACCACTCGGCCACCAAGTTCCTCTCTGGCCACGGCACCGTGATTGGCGGCGTGCTGGTGGACGCGGGCAGCTTTGACTGGGAACGCTCGGGCAAGTTTGCCGAGCTGACGCAGGCTTATGAGGGCTTTCACAACATGGTGTTCAGCGAGGAAAGCACGGTGGGCGCCTTTTTGCTGCGCGCCCGCCGCGAAGGCCTGCGCGACTTCGGCGCCTGCCTCTCACCGCACAGCGCCTGGCTGATCCTGCAGGGCATCGAAACCCTGCCGCTGCGCATGGAGCGCCACATGGCCAACACCGCCAAGGTGGTCGAGTTTCTGGCCTCGCACCCTTTGGTGTCACGCGTTGGCCACCCGCTGCTGGAAAGCCACCCCAGCCATGCGCTGGCGCAAAAGCTGCTGCCGCGCGGCGCCGGTTCGGTCTTCACCTTCGACATCGCGGGCAACCGCGCGCAGGGCAAGGCCTTCATCGAGGCGCTCAAGGTCTTCAGCCACCTGGCCAATGTGGGCGACGCCCGCAGCCTGGTGATTCACCCGGCCAGCACCACGCATTTCCGCATGAGCGACGAGGCGCTGGCGCAAGCGGGCATCGGCCCCGGCACCATCCGCCTGTCAATTGGCCTGGAAGACGCGGCCGACCTGATCGATGACCTGAAAAAGGCCCTGAAAGCCGCGGAGAAAGCCGCATGAAGCTCGGTGACATCTACGCCTACACCGGCGGCAAGGACTTTGACCCGGCCAAGCCCACCGTGGTCTTTATCCACGGCGTGCTCAACGACCACAGCGTCTGGATTCTGCAAAGCCGCTACCTGGCCCACCACGGCTGGAACGTGCTGGCCATTGACCTGCCCGGCCACTGCAAGAGCGGTGGCGAACCTCCGGCCAGCGTGGAAGAGGCCAGCGCCGCCATCGTGGCGCTGCTGGACGGAGCGGGCGTGCAACAGGCCGCACTGGTCGGCCACAGCTTCGGCTCTCTGATTGCGCTCGAAACTGCCGCAAGCGCGCCCTCTCGCATCAGCCATCTGGTGCTGGTGGGCACGGCCTTCCCGATGCGGGTGTCGCCCGCCCTGCTCGAATCGTCGGTGTCGGCTCCCATGAAAGCCATCGACATGGTCAACACCTTCTCGCATTCGACGCTGGCGCCACCGCCTTCGGCGCTCGGCCCCGGCACCTGGTTGTATGGCGGCAGCCGCGCGCTCATGCGCCGGGTGCTGGCCAGCAACCCCAGGGTGAACGTGTTCCATACAGGCTTCAAGGCCTGCGACAGCTACGCCAATGGCGAGGCCGCCATGGCCCAGGTGCAGTGCCCCACCCTGTTTGTGCTGGGTAGCCAGGACCAGATGACGCCGCCCAAAGCGGCCCAAAGTCTGATCGGCCAGGCCAAAAACGCCAAGGTGGTCAAATTGCCCGCCGGCCATTCGCTCATGACCGAAGCGCCCGACGGTGTGCTGCAGGCGCTCAAAGACTTTTTGAAGGCATGACCGCCATCACACCGCCCATGGATCCCGGGCGCGCCGCAGAGATTGCGGCCACACTCGACCTGCGGCGGCTGCCCGCCGACTTTCTGGCCAACCCCTACCCGGTCTACGCACGCTTGCGCGAGACCGAGCCGGTCCGGCGCATGCCAGACGGCTCGGTGTTCCTCACACGCCATGCCGATCTGGTGGCGGTCTACCGCGACGCACAGACTTTCAGTTCGGACAAGCAGGTTGAATTCGGCCCCAAGTACAACCACGCGCCTTTCAACGAGCCCCCTTGGGCAGTGGCTCCCGGCGTCTCGCCGCTGTACCAGCACCACACCAGCTCGCTGGTCTTCAACGACCCGCCGCTTCACACCCGTGTGCGGCGCATCATCATGGGCGCCCTCACCCGCCGCGCCATCGACAACATGGCCCCGGGGCTGGTGCGACTGGTCGATGACCTGCTCGACCGCATCGAGGCCCGGGGCGGCGGAGACCTGATCGAGGACTTTGCCAGCGCCATTCCCGTCGAGATCATTGGCAACCTGCTGGATGTACCGCACGCCGATCGGGGCCCACTCCGTGGCTGGTCACTGGCCATTCTGGGTGCGCTGGAGCCCTCGCTCACCCCCGCACAGGAGGCCCTGGGTCACCGCAGTGTGAGCGAATTCCTGGCTTGGCTGAAAGATCTGGTGGCCGATCGACGTCAGCACCCGGGCAACCCTGAGCATGATGTGCTCACGCGCCTGATACAGGGCGACGGTGGCGAAGCGCTGACCGAAGTCGAGCTGCTGCAAAACTGCGTCTTTTTGCTTAATGCCGGACACGAAACCACCACCAACCTGATCGGCAACGCCTTGCTGAGTCTCCAGGAGTGGCCGCAGCAGCGGGCGCAACTCATGGCCGATCTGCATGCAGCGGTCAGTGACGAAGCCCGCGAAGAAGTGTTGAGTCTGGCCGTGGACGAGTTCCTCCGGTTTGAATCGTCCAACCAGCTGGGCAACCGCCGCACCCTCAAGGCCTGCAGTGTGGGCGGCATGGATCTACCCGAAGGCGCGCTGATCACCCTGTGCATCGGCGCCGCCAACCGTGACCCGGCGCAATACGCCGACCCCGAAGTGCTGAACCTGCGCCGCCAGGGCAACAAACACCTCGCTTTCGGTTTTGGCCCTCACCAATGCGCCGGACTGAGCCTGGCGCGTCTTGAAGGCCGCATTGCGATTGGGCGCTTTTTGCAGCGCTTCCCGGACTACCGCCTCACGGCCGACCCGGTGCGCGGTGGGCGGGCCCGTTTTCGGGGTTTTCTGACCGCCCCATTTGTGCCCGGCTGAGTCAGGCTTCGGGCAGCACCTCAGCCAGCCTGAGCTGGTCCAGCCGGCTGGCGCTCCACAGGGCGCCGCTGCCGTCAGTGTGGCGAATCAGCAAACGTCCGGCCAGTGGCTCCAGCAAGGTCTGCTCCACCTCGATCAGCAGCACGTGCCGGGGATCGGTTGCGGTGTTTTCCTCCTGCAGAACGCCCACCCAGTTGAGTTCGCGCAGACAGCGCAACACGGCGTTCAGCTCTCCGGGTTGCACGCGCATGCGTGAGGCCAGCGACAGCTGACTCAGGCCGCGCGCTGGATGCAGACGCACCGCGCGCAACTGAGAAAGGACCTCCAGCGCCAGCCTGAACTGCCACCCGGCCCCGGAGGGCCTTCGCCAGTGCTTGCGGCCCAGCTCAGGAAGACTTGCGGCCACCACGGCACCCAGCAGCACCACCAACCAGGCCACGTACACCCAGACCAGCAAAATGGGAACAGCGGCAAAAGCCCCATAAATGGCGGAGTACGTTGGCATCTCCACCAGATAGCTGGCCAGCAGCTTTTTGCCCAGCTCGATGCCCAGCGCCGCCATCAGGCCAGCGGTGAGCGCATGGCGCCAGCGCACACGCGCATAGGGCACATAAAAATACAAACCGCTGATGCACAGCACCAGCAGCACAAATTCAAAACTGTCGAGCAGCCAGCGCAGACTGCCGGGCAAGACATCGACCACCCCGCGCGAAGCCGTGGTCACGTACGAGGTGATGGCCACGCTCGCGCCCAGCAGCAGCGGCCCCAGGGTGATCGCTGACCAGTAAAGGATCAGGCGCTGCTGCAGCGGGCGCGGGCTCTCCGCCCGCCAGATCTGCCCCAGCGTGCGTTCAATCGTCACCATCAGGGCAATGGCTGAAAACAGCACCGCCACCAGACCAACCGAGCCCAGACGGCTGGCCTTGCGCGAAAACTGGGTCAGGTAGCCCAGCACCTGGCGCGAAATGCTCTCGGGCACCAGGCTGTCCACCAGCCAGCGCTGAATCGTGTCCTGGAATTTGCCGAACACCGGAAACGCCGAAAACACCGCCAGACCCACGGTGAACAGGGGCACCAGGGCCAGCACTGTGGTGAAGGTCAGCGAACTGGCGCTCACGCCCAGGCGCGCTTCGCGAAAGCGGCGGTACAGCACGCCAGTCATCTGGCGCCAGGGGAATTCGGCCAGCTCCTGCCACCAGGCACGAAGCTGGGCTCTCCAGTCGGGGGAAGTCATGGGCCGTTATCATGCCACCGCCATGAATGAAACCCCTGACACCACGCCCCCCGGCGTTCTTTTTTCCCGCACGCTGGCCGTGGCCAGCACCCTGGCCCTGATCCTGCTGGGCCTGGCGTGGGAGCTTTGGCTCGCCCCGCTGCGTCCAGGCGGCTCCTGGTGGGCACTGAAAGTGCTGCCTCTGGCACTGGCCGTGTCCGGCCTGCTCAAGTTGCGCATGTACACCTACCGCTGGGTGAGTCTGGCCGTGTGGCTGTACTTCACCGAAGCCTGCGTGCGTGGCTGGTCAGACGTCTGGCCGTCCAACGCCCTGGCCATGGCCGAGGGTGTGCTGTGCCTGGCGCTGTTTGTCGCCTGCGGACTGCATGTCCGCCTGCGCTTCAGGGCGGCCCGTGCCAAAGCCAATGAAGTTGCCCACAAGGAGTCGACATGAGTGAACTGATCAGCCGCCTGCAGGGCATCTGCGGCAATGCCAACGTGCTCACCCATGAGGACCCGACCGCCGACCTCTCGGCCTGGGAACTGGACTGGCGCAAGCGCAGCCGGGGCCGCGCCCTTGCTGTGGTGCGCCCGGGCAGCACCGCCGAGGTCGCCGCCGTGGTCAAGGCCTGTGCAGCCACGGGCACGTCCATCGTGCCGCAGGGCGGCAACACCGGCCTGGTGGTTGGCTCGGTGCCGGACGGTTCGGGCACCCAGGTGGTGCTCAGCCTGACGCGCATGAACGCGGTGCGTGCCATCGATCCGGCCAACCTGACCATCACGGTGGAGGCTGGCTGCGTGCTGCAGAACCTGCAGGCTGCGGCCGAAAAGGCCGGTTTCCTGTTCCCCCTGAGCCTGGGGGCCGAAGGCAGCTGCACCATTGGCGGCAATCTGGGCACCAACGCCGGTGGCACGCAGGTGGTGCGCTACGGCAACACCCGCGAACTGTGTCTGGGCCTGGAAGTGGTGACGGCACAAGGTGAGGTCTGGAACGGCCTTTCGGGCCTGCGCAAGGACAACACCGGCTACGACCTGCGCAACCTGATGATTGGCAGCGAAGGTACGCTGGGCGTCATCACCGCCGCCACCCTGAAGCTCTACCCCCTGCCCGCCGCGCAGCTGACGGCCTGGGCCGCCGTGCCCAGCATGGAAGCCGCCGTGCAGCTGCTGGGCCTGGCACACCAGACGCTGGGCCCTGGCCTCACGGGCTTTGAGGTCATGGGCCAGTTTGCCCTGAGCCTGGTGGACAAACACTACCCCCAGCTGCGCGTGCCGCTGTGGCAGGACACCCCCTGGTGCGTGCTGCTGGAAAACTCGGACAGCGAAAACGAACAACATGCCCGCACGCAGTTCGAAACCCTGCTGGAGCGCGCCCTGGAGCAAGGCTGCGTGACCGATGCGGTGGTCGCCGAAAACCTGAGCCAGGCCCACGGCCTGTGGCACATCCGCGAAAGCATCACGATGGCCCAGGCCGAAGAGGGCCTGAACATCAAGCACGACATCAGCATCCCGGTCTCGCGCATTCCGGCTTTCGTGGCCGAGACCGACGCCCTGCTGGCACGTGAGATTCCGGGCGTGCGCATGGTGGACTTTGGCCACTTGGGCGATGGCAACCTGCACTACAACGTGCAGGCCCCGGAAGGCGCCGATGGCCAGGCCTTCCTGCGCGACTGGGAAGAACGCGTCAACACCCTGGTGTTTGACCAGGTCCTGCGCCACCAGGGATCGATCAGTGCCGAACATGGCGTGGGCGAACTCAAGGTGGACAAGCTGCCCAAATACAAGGACCCCACGGCCCTCGCCATGATGCGCGCCATCAAGCAGGCGCTGGACCCGCAAAACCTGCTCAACCCGGGCAAGGTACTGGCCTGAACAAGGACACCGCGTGCAATCTGCCAGTGAACAATGGTTCGACGAAGCGTATTACCAACGCTACTACTTCGACAAGAAAACCAGCGTGGTCGACCCCCAGCACATGCAAAGGCTGGGCACCTTTGTCTTCAGCTACCTGAAATACCTGCGTCTGCCGGTGGCGCGCGTGCTCGACGTGGGCTGCGGCATCGGCCTTTGGCGTGATCTGCTGGCCCAACACTTCCCCCAGGCCAGCTACCAGGGTGTGGAAGTCAGCGACTACCTGTGCACCCGCTACGGCTGGACGCGCGGTTCGGTGGTCGATTTCGCGAGTTCTGAGCCCTATGACCTCGTGATCTGTCAGGGCGTGCTGCCGTACCTGAGCCCGACTGACCTGCAGCGTGCGCTGCACAACCTGGGTCGACTGTGCAAGGGCGCGCTCTACCTCGAAGCCGTGACGCGCGAAGACTACGACAACGACACCATCGACGAAACCCTGACCGACCCGCGCCTGCTGCGCCACCGCGCCCAGCTCTACCGCCGCGGCCTCGCCCAGCACTTCAGCCAGCTGGGCGGTGGTCTGTGGCTCAGCGCGCAGGCGCAAGTGCCCATGTTCACCCTGGAAACCGCCTGAACGCTGGCGAAACGCGCTTGACTAGAATCACCGCCATGAACGCCCTTGCCCGCCCCCATCGCCCTGTGCGCAGCCAGTACGAAGACTTCATGCGCCATGTGTACACGAATGGCGTACAAAAAGGCGACCGCACCGGCACCGGGACACGCAGCGTGTTCGGCCACCAGATGCGTTTCGACCTGAACGAGGGCTTCCCGCTGGTCACCACCAAGAAGGTTTTCCTCAAGGCCATCATCGTGGAGCTGCTGTGGTTCCTGCGCGGTGACAGCAACGTGAAATGGCTGCAGGAGCGCGGCTGCACCATCTGGGACGAATGGGCCCGCGAAGACGGATCGCTTGGTCCGGTCTATGGCGTTCAGTGGCGCAACTGGCCCACCCCGAACGGCGGACACATCGACCAGATCCAGCAGGTCATGGACACGCTCAAAAGCAACCCCGACAGCCGCCGCATCATCGTCAGCGCCTGGAACGTGGCCGAGCTCGACCAGATGGCGCTCATGCCCTGCCACGCTTTCTTCCAGTTCTATGTGGCCCCCCCGCAAAAGGCGGGTGACAAGCCCAAGCTCAGCTGCCAGCTGTACCAGCGCAGCGCCGACATTTTTCTGGGCGTGCCTTTCAACATCGCCAGCTATGCGCTGCTGACCCACATGATCGCGCAGCAGTGCGACATGGATGTGGGCGACTTCATCTGGACGGGTGGCGACTGCCACATCTACAGCAACCACCACGAACAGGTCGAGCTGCAGCTCAGCCGTCAGCCTTTCGCCTACCCGACGCTGAACATCAAGCGCAGGCCGGCCTCCATCTTCGACTATGAATACGAAGACTTCGAGGTGACGGGCTATGAATGCCATCCCGCCATCAAGGCACCGGTGGCGGTTTGATGAAGCTGCACCTGATTTATGCCCGCGCCCGCAACGGCGTGATCGGCAAGGACAACCAGATGCCCTGGCACCTGCCCGAAGACCTGGCGCATTTCAAGCGCGTCACACTGGGCCAGCCGGTCATCATGGGCCGCAAGACCTGGGACTCGCTGCCACCGAAATTCCGCCCCCTGCCCGGCCGTCTCAACATCGTCGTCACCCGTCAGGCCGACTGGCACTCCGAGGGCGCGCTGCGCGCCGGCTCGATCAAAGAAGCGATGCGACTGTGCCACGATGCACCTGACGCCTGGATCATGGGCGGTGCCGAGATCTACCGGCAGGCCGAGCCACTGGCCAGCACCGCCGTGGTGACCGAGATCGACGCCGACTTCGAGGGCGACGCCTTCGCGCCCGACCTGTCACCGAAATGGCGCGAAGTGCAACGGGATGCGCACACGGCGGCCAGCGGCCTGCCTTACAGCTTCGTCACTTACCAGCAAGACCTCTGAGGAGACACAAGATGTCCGGACACGGCTTTCATGTGCATGGCCCGCACGACCACGAAATCGAACACGCCACGCAAGGCCACGGTGGCGAGCACACCAACTCGATCGCCATGTTCACAGCCATCATCGCCACCGTGGGTGCCCTGTTCGGCTACATGGGCGGCGCCACGCAGGCCAATGCCGGTCTTTACAAGAACAATGCAGCCATCAAAAAGACCGAAGCCTCCAACCAGTGGAATTACTACCAGGCCAAGAGCAGCAAGCAGAACCTGAGCGAGCTGGCGCTGGAACTGGCCCCGTCGGCCAAAAAGGACTTCTACCAGGACGAGATCAAGCGCTACAAAGGCGAAAAGGCCGAGATCAAGGCCGCCGCCGAAAAGCTCGAAGCCGAAGCCAGGGCCTGGGACGAAAAGTCGGATGAGCAGATGCACCAGCACCACCGCTGGGCGCAGGCCACCACCGTGCTGCAGATCGCCATTGCGCTGGCCGCCATCGCCCTGCTGAGCAAAAAGCGCTGGACCGAATGGGCCATGTACGGCGCAGGCGCCATCGGCGTGGGCGTGGGCGTGCTGGCTTTCCTGCACATCTGAGACAAAGCATCCACGCATGAAACTCGCCACCTGGAACGTCAACTCCCTGTCCGTGCGCCTGCCACAGGTGCTGGACTGGCTGGCCGCCAACCCGGTCGATGTGCTGGCCCTGCAGGAGCTCAAACTCACCGACGACAAGTTCCCGGTGGCGGCTTTTGCCGAGGCCGGCTGGCAGGCCCGGTGGTTTGGCCAGAAGACCTACAACGGTGTGGCGCTGATCTCCAGAACCGAAGGCACGGATGTGGTGAAGAACATCCCCGGCTTCGAGGACGAGATGTCGCGGGTGATCACGGCCACCTACGGGGATCTGCGGGTGATCGGCGCCTACTTTCCCAACGGGCAGGAGCCCGGCAGCGACAAGTTCGCCTACAAGATGCGCTGGCTGGACGCCCTGCGAGACTGGGTGCAGGCCGAACTGCAAGAGCACCCCCGACTGGTGCTGATGGGCGACTACAACATCACCTTTGACGACCTCGACGTCTGGGACCCGGTGGCGCTCAAGGAAACCATCCACTGCACCACCGAAGAGCGCACCAAACTGCAGGCCTTGGTGGATCTGGGCCTGACCGACAGCATGCGCCTGTTCGACCAGCCCGAGAAAAACTACAGCTGGTGGGATTACCGCGACTTTGCCTTCCGTCGCAACCGCGGTCTGCGCATTGACCACATCCTGATCAGCGAGGCGCTCAAGGCCCGTGCCAGTGCCTGCGCGGTGGACAAGGCGCCTCGCAAAAACGAACGCCCCAGCGACCACGCGCCGGTGGTGCTGACGCTGGACTGAACCCTCAGGGGCGCTTGTGGCGCTCGTTGGCGATCTGGCCCTGGATCGCGCCGATCAGCAGACCCAACTCTTCCGCGAGGATTTTGAGCACATCGTCCAGCGCGATCAGGCCCACCAGCGCCCGTTCAGGCGTGACCACCGGCAGGCGACGCACACCGTTGCGGCGCATGGCGCGCATCACGTCGATCAGCGAATCGTCTTCGCGCATGGTGGCCGGGTACTCGCTCATGATGTCTTCGGCGCACAAGGGCGCAGGGTCCAGCCCCTGGGCCAGCACGCCGATCACCAGATCGCGGTCGGTCAGCAGACCGCAGACGTGGCGGCCCTGCCCGTTTTCTTCGACCACCACCAGACAGCCCACATGCTGCCCACGCATCAGCTCGGCCACCTCCAGAACCGGTGTTTCGCGCTGGGCGATCACCACCTCGCGGATGCAGACTTCGCCTGCCGTCAGACGTTCTCCCATGGGCATGCTCCTTCGATGCGTCAATGAAGACGCCATCGTCAGACCAGTGCGGGGTCTGCGTCAGTGCGCCAGCGCATGCCCGGCGCCGCCTTGGCTCAGGCCAACTGCGGCATCAGGAATTCGCGGCTGATGTGGCTGCCCAGCGCATTGACGCGGTCCAGGAACTGGGTCAGCCAGGCGTGCAGGCCGGTATCCAGAATCTCGTCAATGCGGCCATAAGCCAGCTCCGCACGCAGTTTGCCGGCATGGCGCAGGGTTTCGCTGTGGGGGTCGGGCGAGACCAGCGCCAGATTGGCCATGACCTCGTTGAGGCTGGCATGCAGCGAACGCGGCATGTCGGCGCGCAGGATCAGCAACTCGGCCACACGCTCGGGCCGGATCACGTCGCGGTAAACCTTGCGGTAGACCTCGAAACCACTGACGCTGCGCAGGATGGCGCTCCAGTGGTAGAAATCGTATTCCTTCTCGGCCTCGCCCTCGTGGCTTGCCGTGGGCATGCCAAAGTAGTCGTTGTTCATGGCATGGAACTTCACGTCCACCAGCCGCGCGGTGTTGTCGGCACGCTCCAGAAAGGTGCCCATGCGCATGAAGTGCAACGCCTCGTCCATCAGCATGGTGCCAACCGTCACGCCGCGCGAGAGGTGCGAGCGGAACTTCACCCATTCAAAAAACTGCCCCGGGTCGCGCTCGAACGCGCCGTTGCGCAGCATGCGGTTGACCTCCAGCCAGGTCTGGTTCTGGGTTTCCCACACCTCGGTGGTCAGGGTGCCGCGCACGGCGCGGGCGTTTTCGCGGGCGGCGCGCAGGCAGGAAATGATCGAAGACGGGTTGTCCGCATCCTTGACCATGAACTCCATCACATCACGCGGGTTCACGCTTTTGTAGAGCGCGCGGTAGGACGGCAGCAGCTCGCTGATCGACAGGATGCCCTCCCAGCCCGCCTGCGCAGCGGCAGCCGACTGCGGCAGCAGCGAGGTCTCATAGCTCACGTTGAGCATGCGGGCGGTGTTTTCGGCCCGTTCCATGTAGCGCGACATCCAGAAAAGGTGGTCGGCGGTTCTTGACAGCATGTTTCTTCTCCCTCGCGCTCAGTTCTGCAAAATCCAGGTGTCTTTGGTGCCGCCGCCCTGCGACGAGTTCACCACCAGAGAGCCTTCCTTGAGCGCCACGCGCGTGAGGCCACCGGGCACCATCTGCACCGTGCGGCCACTCAGCACAAAAGGCCGCAGGTCGATGTGGCGCGGCGCCACACCGCTGTCGACAAAGGTCGGACAGCTGGACAGCGAGAGCGTGGGCTGGGCGATGTAGCCGTCGGGGTTGGCCAGCAGCGCGGCGCGGAAATGCTCGATCTCGGCCTTCGTCGCCGCTGGCCCCACCAGCATGCCGTAGCCCCCTGCCCCGTGC
>JAYRQF010000255.1:0-4806 GCA_041910735.1 Limnohabitans sp. | reverse complement strand
TTTTGGCTTTGCGCGTGCGGCCGGCTGCCGGTTTGTCGTTCACGACAGCGGGCGTCTGAACGGCGACCGGCGCAGGGGCCTGCGCCGCGGCAGGCGTCACATCGGCCTTGCGGCGGCGGGGTGCGGCGGTTTTGACGGGGGGCGCCAGTTCGGCGACGGGTTCAGAGGGTTCGGCTGCGGGCGCAAGGGCATCAATGGCTTTGCGGCTGAGTCGGCTGGCACGCTGGGTTGGGGCGGGAGGCAGGGGCATGGGAAGAACACTCGCAGAGAACGGGAACAGGTGCAGCCGAAAAAAGAAAAAGCCGCCAGGAGGCCGTGGCGGCTTGGACTTTGTCTGTCGGGCAGAAACTCAACTGCATGAGCCCATTATGCATGACTCATGTGACATGCAATGGGCCGGTTCTCAGGGCTTTCCCTGAAGCGTTCAGCCGGCCTTTTTCAGGGCTTTGACGGCCTTGAGCACTTCTTCGACATGGCCCGGCACTTTCAGGCCGCGCCATTCCTGCTTGAGCGTGCCGTCGGCGCCCACCAGGAAGGTGCTGCGCTCGATGCCCTTGACCTTCTTGCCATACATGATCTTGTTCTTGACCACGCCGAACATGTGGCACATTTTTTCTTCGGTGTCCGCGATCAGCTCGAAGGGCAGTTCCAGCTTGGCCTTGAAGTCGTCGTGGGACTTCATGTTGTCGCGCGAGACGCCGAACACCGTGGCGCCGGCCTTGACGAAGTCCTTGTATTTGTCACGGAACTGCATGGCCTCGGTGGTGCAGCCGGGGGTGTTGTCCTTGGGATAGAAGTACAGCACCACAATTTCGCCCATGTGGGAGGTATTGGAGACCTTCAGACCACCTGTGGCGTTCGCTTCAAATTCGGGGAGGGGTTTGTTGAGAACGATCGCCATGGAATTTTCGATTCAGTGAACTGGGTGGGGAGTGCCAAGGATGGGGGTAAGCAGCAAGTAGAGGCTTCAGACTGCATGGCACCCGCAAAAACATTATTTTACCGCGAAACGAATTTTCCCGGACAGCCCGCTGCAAGGGTGCCAGAACTGGCAAATCCGGAGGAAGTCAGCGCGGATCGAGGATCAGGGCTGCCAGCACCTTGCGGCCTTCGCTGGCCAGAATGTTGTAGGTGCGGCAGGCGGCAGCCGTGTCCATGCTTTCCAGTCCCACGCGCTGCTGCGCAAAGGGTGCCAGCCATGCGGGCGGGGGAAAGCGCAGGCGCTGGCCAGTGCCCAGCAGCACCAGTTCGGCGCCACTGCTGGCCAGCTCGGCCAGCTGTTCAGCCACCAGCTCCTCAAGGGTGCGGGGAGCCCATGCGCGGGGAGGGTGTTCGGGCAGGCTGCTGACGACCACGGAGTGGGCAAACCGCTGGTCGTCGATTTGCAACCATTCCTGGGTGTAGGCGCGTACCAGCGGGGCGCTGGATTTGTCGGGCTGGAGTTTCATCAGCGAGGGAAGATGTTTGCCGGGAAAACGGCCTGTTCTGTGGTCAAATTATAGGTTTTCCCCTGAAGACCATCCCCGGAGGGACTTTGAAACCCGTTCAGAAATCCGCCAAGCTCGCCAACGTCTGCTACGACATCCGTGGTCCGATCATGGACCGCGCGCGTCAGATGGAGGAAGAGGGTCACAAGATCATCAAGCTCAACATTGGCAACCTGGCGGTTTTCGGTTTTGACGCGCCCGAGGAAATCCAGCAGGACATGATCCGCAACCTGCCCAATTCGGCGGGTTACTCGGACAGCAAGGGCATTTTTGCGGCCCGCAAGGCGGTGATGCACGAGACCCAGAAGCAGGGCATCAAGGGTGTCACGCTGGACGACATTTATTTGGGCAACGGCGCCAGCGAACTGATCGTGATGGCCACCAATGCCCTGCTGGACAACGGCGACGAACTGCTGCTGCCCGCCCCCGACTACCCGCTGTGGACCGCTGCTGCCAGCCTGTCGGGGGGCACGCCGGTGCACTACCTGTGCCAGGAGTCCAACGGCTGGATGCCCGACCTGTCGGACATCCGCGCGCGCATCACGTCCCGCACCAAGGGCATTGTGGTCATCAACCCCAACAACCCGACCGGCGCGCTGTACTCGCGTGAACTGCTGCAGGGCATCGTGGCCATTGCCCGCGAGCATGGTCTGGTGATCTTTGCCGATGAGGTGTATGACAAGGTGCTGTACGACGACGTGGTGCACACGCCGATCGCCAGCCTGTCCGAGGATGTGCTGACGCTGACCTTCAACTCCTTGTCCAAGAGCTACCGTTCCTGCGGCTACCGCGCAGGCTGGAGGGTGGTCTCAGGCGACAAGAAGCCGGCGCAGGACTACATCGAGGGCCTGAACATGCTCTCGAACATGCGCCTGTGCGCCAACGTGCCGGGCCAGTGGGCGGTGCAGACGGCTCTGGGCGGCTACCAGAGCATCAACGAGCTGGTGGGCGAGGGCGGACGCCTGCGCCGCCAGCGCGATCTGGCCTACGAACTGATCACCGCCATCCCGGGCGTGAGCTGCGTCAGGCCGCAGGCAGCGCTGTACATGTTTCCGCGCCTGGACCCGAAGATTTACCCGATCCAGGACGACCAGAAGTTTTTCCTCGACCTGCTTGAAGAAACCCGGGTCATGCTGGTGCAGGGCACCGGCTTCAACTGGCCCGAACCCGACCATTTCCGCATCGTGTTCCTGCCCCATGAAGACGACCTGCGCGAAGCCATTGGCCGCGTGGCCAAGTTCCTCGAAAGCGCACGCAAGCGCTTTGGCACCGACAAACTTGTCGCCTGATTTTTCCCAAAGGGCCTGCAAAAGGCCCGTCAACCTGAGCTACTCCAAATGAAACCCATCCAAGTTGGCCTTCTCGGCATCGGTACCGTCGGCAGCGGCACCTTCACTGTCCTTCAACGCAACGCGCAGGAAATCCAGCGCCGCGCTGGCCGTGGCATCGAGATCACCATGGTGGCCGACCTGGACGTGGCCCGTGCCAAAGCCGTGGTGGGCGAGGGCGTGCAGGTGGTCGACGATGCCCGCAAGGTGATCGCCAACCCCGAGATCGACATCGTGGTCGAGCTGATCGGCGGCTACGGCATCGCCAAGGCGCTGGTGCTCGAAGCCATTGCCGCAGGCAAGCATGTGGTCACCGCCAACAAGGCGCTGCTGGCCGTGCACGGCACCGAAATCTTCGCCGCAGCCCACGCCAAGGGCGTGATGGTGGCCTTTGAAGCCGCCGTGGCCGGGGGCATCCCGATCATCAAGGCCCTGCGCGAAGGCCTGACCGCCAACCAGATCCAGTGGGTTGCCGGCATCATCAACGGCACCACCAACTTCATCCTGTCCGAAATGCGCGAGAAGGGTCTGGACTTCGAGGTGGTGCTCAAGGAAGCCCAGCGTCTGGGCTACGCGGAGGCCGATCCGACCTTCGACATCGAAGGCGTGGACGCCGCCCACAAGGCCACGCTGATGAGCGCGCTGGCCTTTGGCATCCCGGTGCAGTTCGACAAGGCCTACGTGGAAGGCATCACGAAGCTGGGCGCGGCCGACATCAAATACGCCGAGCAGCTGGGCTACCGCATCAAGCTGCTGGGCATCACCAAGCGCACGGCCAAGGGCATCGAGCTGCGCGTGCACCCCAGCCTTGTGCCGGCCCAGCGCCTGATCGCCAACGTGGAAGGTGCGATGAACGCCGTGATGGTGCAGGGCGATGCCGTGGGCACCACCCTGTACTACGGCAAAGGCGCCGGCGCCGAGCCGACCGCCAGCGCCGTGGTGGCCGATCTGGTGGACATCACCCGCCTGCACACGGCCGATCCGCAAAACCGCGTGCCGCACCTGGCCTTCCAGCCCGACGCGCTGACCAACCTGCCGGTGCTGCCGATGGACGAGGTGGTAACCAGCTACTACCTGCGACTGCGCGTGGCCGACGAGGCCGGCGTGCTGGCCAAGCTGACCGGCCTGCTGGCCGGCGCCGGCATCAGCATCGACGCCATCCTGCAGCGCGAGGCCGACCAGGTCAGCGGTGCCAACCAGACCGACGTGATCATTCTGACGCACGACACCCGCGAGGGCACCATGAACGGCGTGCTGGCCCAGATGCAGGCCTTGCCCACCGTGCTCGCCCCGATCGTGCGCATCCGCAAGGAAGAGCTGGCCTGATGCTGTACCTGTCAACCCGCGGCCACCCGGACCGCAAACACTTCTGCGAAATCCTGCTCGAAGGCCTGGCGCCCGATGGCGGCCTGTACCTGCCCGAGTCTTACCCGCAAGCCGATCTGACGCGGCTGCGCCAGGTCTGGCAGCAGCACGGCTACGCTGCGCTGGCCTTCGAGATCCTGTCGCTCTACATCGACGACATCCCGCCCGCTGACCTCAAGGCCCTGTGCGACAAAACCTACACGGCCGCGGTCTACGGCACCGAGGCCATCGTGCCGCTCAAGCCCCTGCAGGCCGCCGGTGACAAGGTTCCCGAGCTGTACCTCGAAGCCCTGTCCAACGGCCCCACGCTGGCCTTCAAGGACATGGCCATGCAACTGCTGGGCAACCTGTTCGAATACGAGCTGGGCCGCCGTGGTGCAGAACTGAACATTCTGGGTGCCACCTCGGGCGACACCGGCAGCGCGGCCGAATACGCCATGCGCGGCAAGAAGGGTGTGCGCGTCTTCATGACCAGCCCGCACGGCCGCATGAGCCCCTTCCAGCAGGCGCAAATGTTCAGCCTGCTCGACGAGAACATCCACAACATCGCCATTGAAGGCGTGTTCGACGACTGCCAGGACATCGTCAAGGCCGTGTCCAATGATCTGGAATTCAAGAAAAAATAC
>JAYRQF010000254.1:0-10324 GCA_041910735.1 Limnohabitans sp. | reverse complement strand
TCGGGCTCGCCGCCGGGCGGCAGGAACTGCTGCGCCACGTCCAGCAGGTGTCCGGCCCGGAACACCTCGGCCCCGGGCACCAGTGCCGCCTCTTCGGCGCTGCCCGGCGGCAGCACCAGACGGACTGCGGTGGCCGACTGGCGCAGGGCCAGCCCCATGGCGAGCGCCCCGCGCACCGGCCGCAACTGGCCCGACAGCGACAGCTCGCCCGCGAACTCGAAACCGGCCAGACGTGTGCCGTCAATCTGGCCGCTGGCGGCCAGGATGCCCAGCGCGATCGGCAGATCGAGCCGGCCCGAATCCTTGGGCAGGTCGGCCGGTGCCAGATTGACGGTGATGCGCTGGTTGTGCGGAAATTCAAAACCACTGTTGAGGATGGCCGAGCGCACCCGTTCGCGCGCTTCCTTGACCTCCACATCGGCCAGACCCACCAGCGTGAAGCTCGGCAGGCCGTTGGCCATGTGCACCTCCACCGTGACGGCCGGGGCCTGCAGACCCACCAGGGCGCGCCCATGCACCAAACAAAGACTCATGACACCCTCCCAAGCCCCATGCTGGTGCATGGTTGTGCTGTTTTGCGCTCATTGGAGCATGTGATTCCCCCGCAAACACCGGGATTTGCCCGCATTTGTGCACCAGAACGCGTTGGCACGGACCCTGCTAAACGAAGCTGTCATCCACCCTTTTGAAGGAGTTCCCCATGAAAAAGATTCTTGTGCCTGCCCTGATCGCCACCGCCATCGGTTCGCTGGGTTCCGCAGTCCATGCCGCTGAGCTGGAGAGCACCCTGGCCTTCAACGCGGGTGTGGTGTCCGACTACCGCTACCGTGGCATTTCCCAGTCCCGCCTGCAACCTGCCCTGCAGGGGGGCGTGGACTACACCGACAAGAGCGGTTTCTATGTCGGCGCCTGGGGTTCCACTATCAAGTGGATCAAGGACACGGCAGGTGTGACTGCCGGCTCCACCGAGCTGGACCTGTACGGTGGTTACAAGGCTTCTGTGGGTGATGTGGCTTATGACGTGGGTTTCCTGCGCTATGAATACGCCGGCAACAAGTTGGCAGACAGTGGCATCTACGGCAATGCCAACACCAATGAGGTGTACGGTGCCGTGACCTACGGTGTCTTCACCGCCAAGTATTCGCATGCCATCTCCAACCTGTTTGGCAACCTGAACAGCAAGAACAGTTACTACGTCGATCTGAGCGCCACCTTCGATTTGGGCGATGGCTACAGCCTGGTGCCGCATGTGGGCTATCAAAAGGTCAAGAACGTGGATATTGCGACCTACACCGATTACGCCTTGACCCTTGGCAAAGACCTGGGCAACGGACTTTCGGCAACCGCTGCGCTGGTGACCACCGACGCAGACAAAACCAACTACGTCACGCCTTCCGGCAAATTCACCGGCAAGTCGTCGTTGGTCGTCGGCCTGAAGTACAGCTTCTGACCCCCCACAAGGAGCCAACATGAAACTGGTGACCGCCATCATCAAACCCTTCAAGCTGGACGAAGTGCGCGAAGCGCTTTCGGGCATCGGCGTGCAGGGCATCACCGTGACCGAAGTCAAGGGCTTCGGCCGCCAGAAGGGCCACACCGAGCTGTACCGCGGCGCGGAATACGTGGTCGACTTTCTGCCCAAAGTGAAGATCGAAGCCGCCGTGGCCGACGACATCGTCGAGCGCGTGATCGAAGCCATCGAAGCCGGTGCCCGCACCGGCAAGATCGGCGACGGCAAGATTTTTGTGTACGACCTGCAGCAGGTGGTCCGCATCCGCACCGGCGAGACCGGTACCGAAGCCCTGTGACCACTTTGAAAGAGAGCTCAACATGAAAGCAAACATGAAATCCTGGGCCGTAGGCCTGGGCCTGCTCGGCACCGCGGCGCTGGCCCTGGCCCAGACCGCTGCACCCGAAGCGGCCGCCACTGTGGCAGAAGCCGCAGCCGCTGCCGTGCCCGTGCCCAACAAGGGCGACACCGGCTGGATGATGGTCTCCACCCTGCTGGTGCTGATGATGGCCGTGCCCGGTCTGGCCCTGTTCTACGGCGGCCTGGTGCGCAGCAAGAACATGCTGTCGGTGCTGATGCAGGTCATGGTCACCTTCTCGCTGATCCTGGTGCTGTGGTTCGTCTACGGCTACAGCCTGGCTTTCACCGAAGGCAACGCCTTCATCGGCGGTTTTGACCGCCTGTTCATGAAGGGCGTGTGGGACAACGTGGCGGGCACCTTTGCCAACGCCGCCACCTTCAGCAAAGGTGTCTACATCCCCGAGATCGTGTTCTCCGCCTTCCAGGCCACGTTTGCCGGCATCACCTGCGCACTGATCGTGGGTGCCTTTGCCGAGCGTGCCAGGTTCTCGGCCGTGCTGCTGTTCATGGCGCTGTGGTTCACCTTCAGCTACATCCCGGTGGCGCACATGGTCTGGTTCTGGATGGGTCCGGACGCCTACGCCTCCAAAGAAGTCGTGGACGAGATGACCTCCAAGGCCGGCCTGATCTGGCAGTGGGGTGCGCTGGACTTTGCTGGCGGCACTGTGGTGCACATCAACGCCGCCGTGGCCGGTCTGGTCGGTGCCTTCATGATCGGCAAGCGCGTCGGTTATGGCCGCGAGTCCATGGCGCCGCACAGCCTGACGCTGACCATGGTGGGCGCTGCCCTGCTGTGGGTGGGCTGGTTCGGTTTCAACGCCGGCTCCGCCCTGGAAGCCAACGGTTTCGCTGCCCTGGCCTTCAGCAACACCATGGTCGCCACCGCAGCTGCCCTGCTGGCCTGGTGCGTCGGTGAAGCCCTGATGCGTGGCAAGGCCTCGATGCTGGGCGCTGCCTCCGGCGCTGTGGCGGGTCTGGTTGCCATCACCCCTGCGGCCGGCAACGTCGGCATCGGCGGTGCCCTGATCATCGGCTTCATCGGCGGCTTTGGTGGCCTGTGGGGTGTGAACGGCCTCAAGAAGCTGCTGGGCGCGGACGACTCGCTGGACGTGTTCGGCGTGCACGGTGTCTGCGGCATCCTGGGTGCCCTCCTGACCGGCGTGTTCAACTCGCCCAACCTGGGTGGTCCCGGCTTCGTGGCCGACTGGGTCACCGCCACCATGGTGACGCCCACCGACTTCTCCATCGGTGCCCAGTTCTGGGTGCAGGCCAAGGCCGTTGGCCTGACGGTGGCCTGGTCCGCTGTGGTCTCCCTGATCGCCTACAAGATCGTGGACCTGACCATCGGTCTGCGTGTGAGTGAAGAGGAAGAGCGCGAGGGTCTGGACATCACCACCCACGGCGAATCGGCCTACCACGGCTGATCCCCGCGACCCAGAAGGCTCCGGCCGGGGCCGCTGCAGCAGCCCGCGACACTTCGGTGCGCGGGCTGTTTCTTTGGGTCTTCAGGTGAAGGTGGGCAGCATGCTCCGCAGCGTTTGCACCACGGGCGAGTGGTCGGACTTGCGCCAGACCGCCACCGTCGCCACATGCGGCTTGTCGCCGCGCAGCGGCCGGTAGACCACGCCCTGGCGGCCCAGCGCCATCACGCTGGCGGGCACCAGCGCCACGCCCAGCCCGCCGCTGACCATGCTGACGATGGTGTGCATCTGCCGCGCGGTGAAGATCTGCGGGCTGAAGCCCTGCTTCATGCAGGCGGCCACGATGGCGTCGAACATCAGCGGGCCGTTGTGCCGCTCGAAACCCAGAAACTGTTCCTGCGCCAGCCGCGCCAGCGGTACCGTGGCCTGGCTGGCGGCCGGGTGCCCTTCGGGCAGGGCCACCACCAGCGGCTCGTCCAGCACTTTTTGTGCCTCCAGCGTGGCGGGCAGGTCCGAGGTCTGGAACACCATGCCGATGTCGACGCGGCCGTTTTCCACGTCGTGGATCAGCTGGTCGGTGGTGCCTTCCAGCAAGGACAGCTTCACACGCGGGTAGGCCTGCGAGAACTGCCTGAGCAGTGGCGGCAAAAATGAATAGGCCGGCAGGCTGATGAAGCCAATCGTCAGAGAACCCATCAGGCCGCTGGCCGCCTCCTGGGCGCGGCGGCGCAGCAGGTCGGCCGAGGCCAGCACGGTGCGCGCGTCCTGCAGGGCCTCATGCCCGGCGGGCGTGAGCGCGATGCGGCGCGAGGTGCGCTCCAGCAGCCGCACGCCCAGTTCCTCTTCCAGCTCCTTGATGGCCAGGCTCACCGGCGGCTGCGTCAGGTGCAGGCGCTGGGCGGCGCGGCCGAAGTGCAGTTCCTCGGCCACGGCAACAAAACAGCGCAGGTGGCGCATGTCCATCGATTTATTCCTTGAATCAATACATCCAAATTGCAAATTTATCAAAAAAGAATGGCGCCACTACACTTGTCTGACAACAAGCGCATTTCTCGCATGGCGAAGGCGCGAGCTTCTGGAGATTTCTGCATGTCCGTCCCCCCGCCGGGACCCTACCGTCCGCGCACCATGGTCCATCCCGGACCCGTGGCGCCCCTGCGCCTGGAGCCCGTGGCCGCCCGCGGCCAGCGGCAGTGGCGCCTGGTGCTGGCGCCCGGTCAGGTGCTGCTGCCGGCGCTGACCGGCGCCCTGGCAGCGCAAGGCGTGCAGGCTGCGGCGCTGGCGTTGTTCGGCGGAGAACTGGAAACCGTGTCGTATTGCCTGCCGATTCCCGACCCCGAAGGCCAGGTGATTGCCACCTATGGCGCGCCGCTGGTGCTGCACCAAGCGGCCTTGCTGCGCGCCAGCGCCACGCTGGGCCAGACGGCCGACGGCGCCCCCGTGATCCATTGCCATGCGAGCTTTGCCGATGCCCAGGGCCAGGTGCGCGGCGGCCATGTGCTGCCCGACCGCACGGTGGTGGGCCGGCGCCCGGTCACGGTGCTGGCCACGGCGCTCGATGGCATCGACCTGCGTCTGGGCTTTGACCCCGAAACCCGGCTGCACATGCTGCGGCCCTCAGAAAAAAAATCGGCAAAACAAGATGACTGAACCCGTGCAGATCGAAGCGGGCCGCATCGGCAAGGTGGTGTACACCCGCATGGCCCCCAACGAAGACCTGGTGCAGGGCATTGAAAAAGTGTGCATCGCGCAGGGCCTGCGCCATGCGCTGGTGCGCTCTGGTCTGGGCAGCCTGGTCGATGCCTGCCTGGATTTGCCGGGCGGCACGCGCCAGCCGGTCACCGGCCCGGCGGTGGAAGTGCTGAGTCTGTTTGGCGAAGTGCGCGCGCAAGGCGACGGCACCTTGCGCGCCGACCTGTCGGGCGTGGTGGTGGATGCGGCTGGCCGTGTGACCAGCGGTGTTTTCGTGGCGGGCGCCAACCCGGTGTTCGCCACCTTTGAAGTGACGCTGGAAGAGTGGCTGCCCGAAGCCGCCTGAGCGTTGGTTGTTTTCCTCTTTGACTTTCTGAAATTCCCATGAGTTCTTCCAAATCCACTTCTCCTGTTGCCGTCGTCACCGGCGGTGCCCGCGGCATCGGTCTGGCCATTGGCCAGTGGTTTCTGGCGCACGGCCACAAGGTGGTGCTGCTCGATGTGGACAAAGCCACGCTGGACGCCACCGAAAAAAACCTGAACCGCGCCGATGACGTGCTGTGCCTGCACACCGATGTGTCGCAGCCTGAGCAGGTGCAGGCTGCTGCCGACCAGGTGCTGGCCCGTTTTGGCCGTGTGGACGCGCTGGTCAACAACGCTGGCGTGGCGGTGTTCAAGCCCGCGCTGGAAACCACCTTCCAGGACTGGCGCCATGTGCTGTCCACCAACCTGGACGGCGCCTTTTTGTGCACGCAGGCCTTTGGCAAGATCATGACGGGCCAGCGCAGCGGCGCCATCGTCAACATCGCCTCCATCTCGGGCCTGCGCGCCAGCACGCTGCGCGTCGCCTACGGCACCAGCAAGGCAGCGCTGATCCACATGACCAAGCAGCACGCCGCCGAGTTCGGCAACTACGGCGTGCGCGTCAACGTGATCTGCCCCGGCCCGGTGGAGACCGAAATGGCCAAGCTGGTGCACAGCGTGGCGATCCGCTCCGACTACTACGACACCATCCCGCTGGGCCGCTACGGCAGCACCGAAGAGATGGCCAACACCGTGGGCTTTTTGTGCAGCAGCCAGGCCAGTTTCATCAACGGCCAGTACATCGCAGTCGACGGCGGCTTTGACGCCTCGGGCGTGGGCCTGCCCACCCTGCGCCGCACCACACCCGAACTCAAGGACGTGGGGGCAGCATCATGAGCGCGCCCTGCATCATCGGCTGGGGCCACACCCCCTTTGGCAAGCTCGACGCCGCCGACAGCGAGCAGCTGATCCGCGACGCGGTGCTGCCCGCGCTGGAAAGTTCTGGCCTGCAGGCCAGTGACATCGACGGCGTGTTTGTGGGCCACTACAACGGCGGCTTTCTGCCGCAGGACTTCACCGCGTCTCTGGTGGCCATGGCCGTGCCCGAGCTGCGCCATGTGCCCGCCGTGCGCCTGGAAAACGCCTGTGCCACCGGTTCGGCTGCCATCTGGGCGGCGCTGGACGCCGTGGAATGTGGCCGCGTCAAGCATGCGCTGGTGGTGGGCTTCGAGATCATGAACGCGGTGCCCGGCCCCAAGATCGCCGAGACCCTGCTGCGCTGCTCTTACGTCAAGGAAGAAGGCGCCATCCCCTCGGGCTTTGCGGGCGTGTTTGGCCAGATCGCCGGCCAGTACTTCGAGCGCTTTGGCGACCAGAGCGATGCGCTGGCGGCGATTGCCGCCAAGAACCACGCCAACGGCATGCACAACCCGTTTGCCCACATGCGCCGCGATTTCGGTTTCGATTTCTGCCGTCACCCTTCCGACAAAAACCCCTTTGTGGCCGGCCCGCTCAAGCGCTCCGACTGCTCGCTGGTGTCTGACGGCGCGGCCGCGCTCATCATCTCGCGCGAGCCGGTGTCCGGTGCGCGTGTGAATGCGGTGCGCTGGAAGTCGCGCACCCAGGTCAACGAATACCTGCCGCTGTCGCGCCGCGACCCGACGCGCGTCGAAGGCGCCGCGCTCGCCTGGCAAAAAGGCCTGGCCAGTGCGGGTGCGTCGCTGGGCGACCTCGCCTTCGTCGAAACCCACGACTGCTTCACCGTGGCCGAGCTGCTCGAATACGAGGCCATGGGTCTGGCCCCGCACGGTCAGGGCGCGCGCGTGATTCTGGATGGCGTCACGCGCATGGACGGCCAGTTGCCGGTCAACCCCTCGGGTGGCCTCAAGTCGCGCGGGCACCCGATCGGTGCCACCGGCGTGTCGCAGCACGTCATGGCCGCCATGCAGCTGAGCGATACCGCGGGCGACATGCAGGTGAAGAACGCCCGTCTGGGCGCCGTCTTCAACATGGGCGGCGCAGCGGTGGCCAACTACCTGAGCGTGCTGGAGCGCGTGCAATGAGCGGTGTGCACGGTGCGCAGGTCATGAACCTGTCGGCCCTGCTGGCGCAGACGGCCGCCCTGCACCCCGATCGCCCCGGCCTGATCCAGGGCGATCGCCAGTGGACCTGGCGCGAGATCAACGCGCGGGTGGACGCCCTGGTGCAGGCCCTGCGCGAGCTGGGCATGCAGAGCGGCGACAAGCTGCTGGTGCAGTCGCGCAACGGCCTGGCCATGTTCGAGAGCTGCTGGGCGGCTTTCCGTCTGGGCGCGGTCTGGGTGCCGACCAATTTCCGGCTCACTCCTCCTGAGGTGGCGTATCTGGGCAGTTCCAGTGAAGCCTCGGTCATGCTCTGCGAGGACGTGTTCCCCGAGCACATCGACGCGGTGCGCGCCGAGTCGAAGCACCTGAAGCATGTTGTTGCGATTGGCCAGCCGCGTGCAGGCGAGCTGGACTACGAAGCCCTGCTGGCGCGCCACGCCGGTGCGCCCACCGACATGGCCACCGTCACGGCGGATCAGGTGCTCTGGTACTTCTACACCTCGGGCACCACTGGTCGCCCCAAGGCCGGCATGCTCACGCACGGGCAGCTGGCGTTCGTGGTGACCAACCACCTGGCCGACCTGATCCCGGGCACGCGCGAGACCGATTGCTCGATGGCTGTTGCGCCGCTGTCGCACGGTGCGGGCATCCATGCCCTGCTGAACGTGGCGCGTGGCGCGGCCACTGTGCTGCTGCCGTCCGAACGCATGGACCCGGCCGAGGTCTGGCGCCTGATCGAACAGCACCGCGTGAGCAACCTGTTCACCGTGCCCACCATCGTCAAGCTGCTGGTCGAACACCCGGCGGTGGACCAGCACGACCATTCGAGCCTGCGCTACGTGATCTACGCCGGCGCGCCCATGTACCGCGCCGACCAGAAGCTGGCGCTGCAAAAACTCGGGCCGGTGCTGGTGCAGTACTTCGGCTTGGGCGAGGTGACGGGCTGCATCACCGTGCTGCCCACGCACATGCACTCGGCTGATGACGCCGACCCCAACGCCAACATCGGCTCTTGCGGGCGCCCGCGCACTGGCATGGAAGTCGCCATCCTGGACGAGCAGATGAACCGCGTGCCCACCGGTACCGTGGGCGAGATCTGCTGCCGTGGCCCGGCGGTGTTTGCCGGCTACTTCAACAACCCGGAGGCGACTGCCAAGGCGCTGCGCGGCGGCTGGTTCCACACCGGCGACCTGGGCCGCATGGACGAGCGCGGTCTGGTCTACATCACCGGCCGCGAATCCGACATGTACATCTCGGGCGGCTCCAACGTGTACCCGCGCGAGGTCGAAGAAGTGCTGCTGACGCACCCGGCCGTGGCCGAGGTGGCCGTGCTGGGCGTGCCCGACGAAAAATGGGGCGAGGTCGGCGTGGCCGTCATCGTCAGCCGCGACGCCTCGCTGAGCGCCGAAGATGTGCTGCAGCACCTCGATGGCCGCTGCGCCAAATACCGCTGGCCGCGCCACATCTTCTTCTGGGACGCCTTGCCCAAGTCCGGCTACGGCAAAATCACCAAAAAAGACATTCGACAGATGCTGTACGACCGTGGCGACATCCAGCCTCTGTCCAAGAGCTGAGTTTCAACCCTGACCTGATTTCAACCAAGGAGACCTTCATGACCCTGTCCCGCCGTTCCGTCCTGCGCAGCGCCGCTGCCGCTTCTGTCGCCAGCCTGCCGGTGAGCAAGGTGCTGGCCCAGCCCAAGGCCGAGTTCACCTACAAGTACGCCAACAACCTGCCGGTGACGCACCCGATGAACATCCGCGCCAAGGAAATGGCGGCTGCCATCCTGGCCGAGACCAAGGGCCGCGTGGACATCCAGATCTTCCCGGCCAGCCAGCTGGGCAACGACACCGACATGCTCAGCCAGCTGCGCGCCGGTGGCATCGAGTTCTTCACCCTGTCGGGCTTGATCCTGTCCACCCTGGTGCCGGGCGCTGCCATCACCGGCCTGGGCTTTGCTTTCCCCGACTACGACACCGTCTGGAAAGCCCTTGACGGCGATCTGGGTGCCCATGTGCGCAAGGAAATCGGCAAGGCCGGTCTGGTGGCCATGGACAAGATCTGGGACAACGGTTTCCGCCAGATCACCTCGTCCACCAAGCCGATCCAGAGCGCAGACGACCTCAAGGGCTTCAAGATCCGCGTGCCCGTTTCCCCGATGTGGACCTCCATGTTCAAGGCCTTCGACTCGGCCCCCGCCTCCATCAACTTTGCCGAGGTGTACTCCGCCCTGCAGACCAAGGTGGTCGACGGTCAGGAAAACCCGCTGGCGATCATCGACACGGCCAAGCTCAACGAAGTGCAGAAATACTGTTCGGTGACCAACCACATGTGGGACGGCTTCTGGTTCCTGGCCAACCGCCGCGCCTGGGAACGCCTGCCCGAAGACCTGCGCGCCATCGTGGCCAGGCACATCAACGCCGCCGGCATGAAGCAGCGCACCGATGTGGCCGCCATGAACGCCACGCTGCAAAAGTCGCTGACCGACAAAGGCATGGTGTTCAACAACCCCAAGGCCGACAGCTTCCGCAACCGCCTGCGCCAGGCCGGCTTCTATGGCGAGTGGAAGGCCAAGTTCGGCGACGAGGCCTGGGCATTGCTGGAGCGCTACAGCGGCAAACTGGGCTGATCGCCCGGCTGCCCTTTCGGCCCCTGAGCCATGGCGCAGGGGCCCTTTTTGTTTGACCTGTTTGACTTTTCAGGAGCGAGCCCATGTCGGCCGTTGAAACCCACCCGCTCGCAGGCGGAGAAGATTATTCAGAACACCCCAGTGGCGGGGGCAACGGCGGTCGCCTGTTCTCGCGCTGGATGGTGCCGCTCGAAGCGGTGTCGGCGCTGCTGATGGTGGGCATCATTGGCCTGCTGCTGACCACCGTGGTCACGCGCTACGTGCTGTCCTCGGCCGTGGTCTGGATCGACGAGGTGGTGTCGCTGTCCTTCATCTGGGTGACGAT
>JAYRQF010000253.1:0-4564 GCA_041910735.1 Limnohabitans sp. | reverse complement strand
GCCACGCGGGCGAAGACCCGCGCTCGCTGCAAGTGGATGCGACGCATTTCCCCACACTGATCGACCTCGCGGCCACCGAACACCTCAGCCCCGTGCAGGCCGCCACGCTGTTGCATGCGCAAACGCAGGCGATCGCGGCGCACGCGCCACGCCCTCGCACGCTGGTGGTGGTGGGTGGCGACACCCTTTTGTCCCTGTGCCATGCGCTGGGCGCCACCGGCCTGCAATCGGAAGTGGCGCTCGATCGTCCAGGCTGGGGTTGCGCCCGCATGGTGGGCGGCCGCTGGGATGGACTGGTGTGTCACACCCGCTCGGGCGCGTTTGGCGGACCGCAGGACTTGCTCGAAGTGCTGGCCAGAGTCTGAGCTTCAGTTCAGAAAACCCACGCCCCGCCGTTCGCGCACCTCGGGCTTGAGACGGTGCTCGGCTTCGAGCTGGGCCAGAAAAGTCTCGGCGTCCAGCGTCTCGGCCAGGATCTGCGCCTGGCGCTGCACCGCGGCAAAGTCGCCCAGACACAGCTGGTCCAGTGATGCCAGCCGCTCGCGCAGGGCGGGCGTGAATGCGTTCGCGTCACCCTGCAAAGCCTCGGCGATGAACATGGCCTCACGCTGCTCACGGCGCAGGGGCAGAAACTTCACTTTGAAGGCAAAACGCCGCAGCGCCGCAGCATCGAGCTGGTCCATCAGGTTGGTGGTGCAGATGAAAACACCGCGAAAGCGCTCCATGCCCTGCAGCATCTCGTTGACTTCGGTGACCTCGTAGTGGCGCTGCGCGCCACGGCGGTCCTGCAAAAAGCTGTCGGCCTCGTCGAGCAGCAGCACCGCACCCTCGCGCTCAGCCTCCGCGAACATGGCCGCCATGTTCTGCTCGGTCTCGCCCACGTACTTGCTCATCAGGTCGCTGGCCTGACGGATGCGCAGCGGTTTGCCCAAAGCATGCGCAATGTGCGCAGCCAGCGCGCTCTTGCCCGAGCCCGGCGCGCCATGGAAGCACAAGGTGCCGTGACCACGCGCCTGCAGCGCCTGCACGATGCGCGGCACCTCGTGACGGCTCTCCACATGCAGCAGGTCCAGGCTGTACTGCGTGACCGGGGGCACCGCCTGCGGCTGGTGGCGTGCACGGCCCAGGGCCTGGTCGGCATGGGCGAGCTGGCGCTCGATCAGCGCGTCCAGCGGTGCACCCTCGCCCTGCGCCAGCGCGGCAAAACGCACCGCGGTGTGGATCTGCGCGGGGGTCAGGTCCTGGCGTGCGCTCAGGCGGGCCACCAGCGTGTCGTCCACCACGTGGCCGGCCAGCGCCTTGCGCACCAGTTGCTCACGCGCGCCGGGCGGTGGGCTGGTGAGTTCAAGGTGGTAGGCAAAGCGGCGGCGAAACGCCGGGTCGATCTGCTCGATGCGGTTGGTCACCCAGACCGTGGGCACCGGGTTGGTTTCCAGAATCTGGTTGACCCAGGCCTTGCCGCTGACCGACTGGCTGCCACGCCCGATCATCTGTTCGGCACGCGCCATGAGCTGGCTGGCCTCCATCGACAACGGCGGGAACACGTCTTCCACCTCGTCAAACAGCAGCGCCGCCTGCGCGCTGCCTTTCAGAAAGGCCTGCGCGATCTGCAGCGAGCGATAGCGGTCGCGGCCCGAGAGCGAATGGCCTTCGCGGTCAGCATGCTCCACTTCAAACAGCTTGAGCCCGGCGGCTTGCGCCACCACCCGGGCCAGCTCGGTTTTGCCGGTGCCCGGCGGACCGTAAAGCAGGATGTTGACGCCGACTTCGCCGCGCGCCACTGCACGCGCCAGCAACTGGCGCAGCACACGGGCGTCCTCGGCCACGTAGCCGAAGTCGGCCTCGGTCAGGCTGCTGAGCGGACTGGGCCGCGTGAACACCGCCATGAGTTCGGCGGTGTCGCTGTATTCGCGCATCAGCACCGGCGGCAGTTTGTCGCTGACCTTCATCAGGTCTGACAGGTCGGTGATGGCATGCTCGGACAACAGGTTGTCCACCAGGCCCACGCGCTCCAGCCGCGAGCCCGCGCGCAGCGCCTCGGCCACATCGGCCGCGTTCACGCCCGCCACCTCGGCCAGTGCGGCGTAGGCTTCGGGCGCATTGCTGACCTTGAACTCCACCAGCAGGCTGCGCAGTTCGCGCTGGTAGCGCGCCAGCGTGCCGTACAACAGGAGTGCCTGCTCGGCCGCGTTCAGATGCAGCAGGCGCGCCAGCACGTCGATGTTTTTCTGCACCAGCGTGGACTGCTTCTTGAGTGTGTGGGCCAGCCACTGCGCCGTGGCCGAGAGCACGGCCATCAGGTCCTTGGGCGCTTCGCGGGCGTAGTCGTCCAGATAAAAAAACAGGGTGGACTCGTCGTAAGGACCCCGCCAGAGGGCGTAGCGGTCCAGAAATTCGCGGTTGGGCAGGCGCTCGTGGCCAGCCCATGCTTCGAAGGCGGGGGCGCGTTGCGTCAGCCAGCGGCGCAGTCGGTGCAGCACCGTCACCGGCCAGACCAGATGCCGCCCGCAAAGCGGCAGCAGGCCCGACAGGTCGCGCTTGAGGTTGAACTGCGCGCCCTGCTGCTGCGTGAGCGTGAGCACGAAGTGGGTGCACATCAGGTCCAGCACGGGCGCAGACGCCAGGCCCGGCGGCAGCATGACCTGTCCGGTGCGACTTTCCTGCGCGATGCGTCTGACCATGCCCGACTCCTGCCTTGCGATGTCTTGAGATGCAACTGGAGCGGACCATAACCGGCCGCGGCCCGGCTGCAAAGGGCTTTTTTGCAACAGGAGGGAAAATCGGCAGCTCACCCCCTCGATGGAGTCCCCATGCCCGACACCGCCGTCAGCCGCGAATCCCTGCAACAAGCACTCAGCGAACTCTTTGCCCCCTGGGTGCAGGCGCTGGGCCTGCAGGTTGAAAGCTTTGGCCCGGGCGAAGCCACCCTGCGCCTGCCGCAAAGCGACCAACTCTCGCGCGTGGGCGGCATGCTCTGCGGACAGGCCATGATGGCCGCGGCCGACACCGCCATGGTGCTGGCCCTCATCAGCCACTTCGGCACCTTTCGCCCGTGCAGCACCGCGCAGCTGTCCAGCACCTTCCTCAAACCTTTGTCGGGTCAAGATGCGCTCATCACGGCCCGGGTGCTGCGCGCCGGCAAAAGCATGGCGTTTGGCGAAATCGACCTGCGTGGCGCCGACGACGGCAAGAGCGTTTTCAGGGCCAGCACGACCTGGGCCCTGATGTAAGGCCATCCCCGGCCGGTCCTGGCTACAATACACTCCACTTACGAGTTTGGAGATAACCCATGTCGGCCCACAACGAACAACACCCCGTCGATCCCGCAGAAGCCGTGGTCAAGCACATCCCGGTCGTGATCCCCGTCGTGGGCGCCCTGCTGATCTTCCTGCTGGCTTTCATCGCCGTTTTCATGGCCTGATCGTCCCGCGACAGCCCGCAAAAACCCGCTCAGGCGGGTTTTTTTGCGCCCGGAATCGGCCTCCGCATAAAGTCATGCATTTATTGCATAGATTTTCAGCTCCATGACAGGCACAAAAGAGGCGGTCTCCCTAAAATCGTGCTCCTGCCGGTTACCACGGGATTACATGAACCGTGTGACAGGCACATGACCGGTGGCTTTGCAGTCCCGGTCATCGTTTTTCCAGAGGTCAACGGCTGTGCTTTTGTCCTGCGGAAAGACGATTTCAAACTTTGGAGCTTTTCCCATGAACTCACCCGTGATGCAGGGCCTGAACCTCAACACACCGGCTTACGTCAAAAACGCCAGGCTGATCGCCTGGGTCGCCGAAATGGCCGCCCTGTGCAAGCCCGACAGCATCTACTGGGCCGACGGCTCGCAGGAAGAATACGACCGCCTGTGTCAGGAACTGGTTGATGCCGGCACCTTCAAGAAGCTCAACCCTGCCAAGCGTGCCAACTCCTTCCTGGCCTGCACCGACCCCTCGGACGTGGCCCGCGTGGAAGACCGCACCTACATCTGTTCCGAGAAGAAAGAAGACGCCGGCCCGACCAACAACTGGATGGCCCCGGCCGAGATGCGCGCCACCCTCAACCCGCTGTTTGACGGCTGCATGAAGGGCCGCACCATGTACGTGGTGCCCTTCTCCATGGGCCCGCTGGGTTCGCACATCGCCCACATCGGCATCGAGCTGACCGACAGCGCCTATGTGGTGGTCAACCAGAAGCTGATGACCCGCATGGGCCGTGCCGTGTACGACGTGCTGGGCAGCAATGGCGAGTTCGTGCCCTGCGTGCACACCGTGGGCGCCCCGCTCGCTGCTGGCGAAAAGGACAAGACCACCTGGCCCTGCAACCCGACCACCAAGTACATCGTGCATTTCCCCGAAACGCGCGAGATCTGGTCCTACGGCTCGGGCTACGGCGGCAACGCGCTGCTGGGCAAGAAGTGTCTGGCCCTGCGCATCGCCTCCACCATGGGCCGCGACCAGGGCTGGCTGGCCGAACACATGCTGATCCTGGGCGTCACCAACCCCGAAGGCAAGAAGTACCACGTGGCAGCCGCCTTCCCCAGCGCCTGCGGCAAGACCAACTTCTCCATGCT
>JAYRQF010000252.1:0-12603 GCA_041910735.1 Limnohabitans sp. | reverse complement strand
GCCATGGCCGCTCTCAACCTCGACGCCGATGCCCGCCGCGCCGCAGGCATGATGAGCACCAGCGACCTGCCCGCCGTCATGGCCAGCACCATCAATCGCGCCCTTCGCACCGCGTATGAACAAGCGCCGCGCACCTTCACCGCCTGGGCACGCCAGTCCAGCAACAAAGACTTCCGCGAAAAGTCTCTTCTTCAACTCTCGGGCATGAGCCAGTTCAACAAGATCAACGAAGGCGGAGAATACAAACTCGCCACATTCAGCGACTCGGTTGAAAAGTACAGCCTCTCCAAATACGGCGCCATCATCGCCGTCACCTGGGAGGCGCTGATCAACGATGACCTGAGCGCCTTTGCCCGCATCCCGCAGATGATTGCCGAAGAAGCTGCCGCCCTCGAAGGCGACCTGGTCTATGCCGCGCTGCTGGGCAACCCCACCATGGGCGACGGCGTGGCCCTGTTCCACGCCAACCACGCCAACCTGGCGGGCTCGGCTGGTGCCATCAGCGACGTGACCCTGGGCGCCGGCCGCGCCGCCATGCGCAAGCAAACCGGCGCCAACGGCCGCGTGCTCAACCTCGCGCCCGAGATCCTGATCGTCGGCCCCGACAAAGAAGCCGAAGCGCTCAAGTACACCAGCTCCAACTTTGTGGCCGCCAAGTCGGTGGACATCAACCCCGCGTTCAACACCTCGCTGAGCGTGGTGGTCGACAACCGCGTCACCGGCAACCAGTGGTATCTGGCCACCACACCGGCCCGCGTGGACACCGTGGAATACGCCTACCTCGAAGGCGAAAACGGCCTCTTCACCACCCGCCGCGAAGGCTTCGAGGTGGACGGCATCGAGATCAAGGCCCGCCACGTCTTCGCGGCCAAGGCCATCGACCACCGCGGCCTCTACAAAAACGCAGGCGCGTAAGCGCAAGCGCCCCCACAGGCCCAAGCCACCACACCCTGGTGGCTTTTCTTTTTTCCATTTCCGTTTTTGGAGTCTCTCTCATGAAAAGCTTCGTTCAAAAGGGTGGCACGCTCACCCTCATCGCCCCCTACGCCGTCGCCTCGGGCGCCCCCTTCAAAGTCGGTGCCTTTGTCGCTGTCGCCGTCACCGCTGCTGCTGTTGGCGCCACCGTCGAAGGCAAGCTCGAAGGCGTCTTCCAACTGCCCAAAGTGTCCGCCCAGGCCTGGAACGTGGGCGACAAGATCTACTGGGACGACACCAACAAAGTCATGACCACCGTGCCCACCGGCAACACCCTGGTGGGCGCTGCGGTCGAGGCTGCGGCCAACCCCAGCCCCACCGGCAAGGTTTACCTCGACGGCGCTGTTCGCTGATCGCAGGCCCTGCCGTGTTTGACGCCAGCGTCTTCATGCAGGCCTTCGAAGCCCACGGCCTGGCCCCGCGTGCCACCCGCACGCTGGTGCCCGGCGACGTGGGCTTCGTGGTCGGCTTTGTGCAGCCCGAGCAGCTCATCTTGGGCGACTCGGTGCAAACCGCGCAGATCGAGATCGAGTACGCCACGGCCGATGCCACGCTCACCGTCGGCACCTCGCTCACCATCAACGGCGCCCAGTACAGAGTCAACCAGCCCCCCCGCCAGCAAGGCGACGGCACCTTCACCCGTGCCAGCCTGGAGGTGCAACGCGCATGACCACCAGCATCGACCAAGCGCTTGAAGCCTTCATCGCCGCCGTGACGCCCACACCAGGCATCACCGGCGTGTACGAAGACCGCTCCACCCCCTTCACCGAAGCCGACGCCCCCGCCATCGAAGTCAGTTTGCGAGATGCGGCGGGCGAAGTGATCGGTGACCAGCACCCCGCGCGCAGCGTGATCAAAACCACGCTGCAAGTCGAGCTGGCCATTTACACCCGCAGCGCCATGCGCGCTGACGGCACCGAGGCATCAGCGCGCAGCCTGGCCAACCCCATCTGGGCCGCAGCGCACGCAAGGCTCATGGCCGACCCATCGCTGGGCGGCCAGGCCCTGCGCGTGCGCTGGCGCCGCAGCAGCTGGCGCAAAGAGCCCGCCGACGCCACCGCCGGCTGGGCCAGCCACAGCTACGAGATCATCATCGCCATGCGCGAACACAACCTGCTCGCGCCGCAGTAATCCCACTGCACCCACCACCCCAAGCCGCTGCCAGCGGCTTTTTTTTTCATCACCCGGAGCCCACACCATGATTTTGTTTGGCGCAGGCAAGCTCATTGCCACCCCCACCACCGACGCCGCTGGCAACACCATCGCCGTGCCCACCCCCGTATCCGTCGCTGTGCTGCAAGACGTGTCGGTTGACCTCGACTACGAAACCAAGACCCTGCACGGTGCCCAGCAATTTGCGCTGGCCGTGGCGCGTGGCAAAGCCAAGATCAGTTGGAAGGCCAAGACTGGCGACTTTGACTCCGCCGCCCTGGGCAGCCTGCTGCTTGGCGCACAAGCCAGCGCCTCGCGCAAAGCCGCCGTGGTTGACTTTGCCAGCGCCGTGCCCGCGTCCAGCCCCTACACCGTCACCATCGCTGCGCCCGACAGCGGCACCTTTGCGGCTGACCTGGGCGTGACCGATGTGCTCACCGGCAAGCCCCTCACCCGCGTGGCCACAGCGCCTGCCACGGGTCAGTACAGCGTCAGCGCCGGAGGCGTCTACACCTTTGCCTCCGCAGACACCGGCAAGGCCATCTTGGTCAGCTACGAATACGCCGTGGCCAGCAGCAACACCAGCAAGCTGTTCACCATCAGCAACAACCTCATGGGCTACACGCCCACCTTCAGCGCCCTGTTCTACAACGAATACATGGGTAAAAAGCTGGTCATGAAGCTCAACGCCTGCGTGCTGGGCAAGCAAAGCCTGCCCTTCAAAAACGACGACTTCACCGTCGGCGACATGTCGGCCGACGCCTTCGCCGACGCCTCTGGCTCCGTGGGCTACATCTGCCAGTACTGACCGCACCATGAGCAACGCACGCACCATCCCGGCAGTCAAAGGCATCCCCTTCATCATGGGGGGGGTCACCTACACACTGCCGCCCGCCAGCCTCGCCACCCTCGAAGCCATGGCCGAACCGCTCGACGCGGTCAACAAGGCCTTCGAGAGCGGAGTCAACCTCTCCCTGCGCGAACTCATCTTCGTGGCCGACTTCACCACCGCCTGCCTGCAGCGCAATCACCCCGAGGTGACGCGCGAGCTGGTGGCCCAGCACGTCGGCCTTGAAAACGTCTTCGAGGTCGTGCAAATGTGCCTCGACGTGTCGGGCTTCCTGCGCAAGCAGCACGAAGCGCAAGCCGCCCAGGCCACCGCCGCTCAGGAGGGCGGCACCCTGGGGGAATCCGCTGGGACCGCATCGTCGCCCACATCGTGAGCGGCACGGGGTGGGCGTGGCAACACGCCCGCCACCATTGCGACTTGCCCACCTACTTTGCGCTTTGCGAAGCGTGGCAAGAAGTCCCACCCCCAGCGGTGCAGTTGCGCCGCATCGCCCAATTCCTGGGCCTGCCCACCGACGCCGCCCCTGGCCGCGCCGCATCGCCCAGCGCAGCCAGCACCCCCAGCACCCCGCAAGAGATCGCTGTCGCCGCCGCCCAGGCTGGCATGCACGCCTTTGAAGGCCGCCCCAGCGACCCCATGCTCGACCTCATCGACTGACACCCAAAAGAGACACGCACCATGGCCACAGAAAACGTCACCGGCTTCCAGGTTGGTGCCAACATCAACCCCTTCGAGCAAGCCATGCGCCGCATGGTCGATGCCGCCAAAGACGGCCAATCCGGCGTGGCTGGCGCGCTGGCCCAGATCAACAACGTCAAGGGCCTGTTCATCGGCTTCGCTGCTGCCATTGGTGGCATCAAGCTCGCGGGCTTTGTCAATGAAACCATGGATGCCATTGGCAACCTCAAAGACATGAGCCAAAAGACCGGCATGACGGTCGAAAGCCTCTCTGGGCTGCACAGCGTAGCCAAGCTATCGGGCACCTCGCTCGACAGCATCGCCGGGGCCAGCAACAAGCTGTCTTTTGCGCTGTCGGGCGCCAACGAAGACAGCAAGGGCGCCGCCGCCGCCATCAAGGCCCTGGGCTTGAACTACAGCGATTTCGCCAACATGAGCCCTGAAGATCGCATGCTCGCCGTGGCCAAAGCCATGAACGGCTTCAAAGACGGTGCCGGCAAAACCGCCGTGGCCATGGCCCTGTTTGGCAAGGCTGGGGCAGAAATGCTGCCCTTCCTGGCCGATCTTGGCGAGCAGGGCGAGATCGTTGCCAAGGTCACCAAAGAGCAATCCGAAGCCGCCGACCGCTATGGCGACAACATCAAAAAGTTGCAAAGCGGCAGCGAGGCCTGGAAAAAAACTCTCGTCGCAGGCATGGCCCCCGCCCTGGCACAAGTCTCCAACGCCCTACTGGGGGTGTTCAACCAGTCCGGGGGGCTCAAAGACCAAATTGCTCAACTCAGTGCCGACGGCAGCATCACCCGATGGACGCGCACGGCCGTCATTGGCCTGAGCTATGCAGCCGACGGCGTCAGCTACTTGGCCAGCGCATTCAAAAGCCTCATTGCCACCCTGGGTACTGCGGCATTGCAAATCACCAGCATCGTGGGCGGTCTGGCAACAGGCCTGTCCAAGGCCATAGGCGGCGACTTCTCGGGCGCGGCAGATGCCATGCAGACCGGTTTTGGCAAGGCCCTGCGCTATGGTAAAGAGTTGCAGGCCGAGCTGAAAGACATGTGGGCTGGCGACACGATTGGCCAACGATTTCGCGCTGCCATGAAAAACCCACAGGCCGAAAATGCCGAGCCTCAAAAAGACCTCGACTTCAAAAACAAGGGCATTAAGGATGGAAAAAAGGAACCCTCCCAAATGCCCATCTACGAGGCAGAGTTGGCCCGCAAGATCGAGCTGTTTGAAAAAGAGGCCCAGGCCCAAGGCACCCTGCGTCAGTTCAGCAAAACCGAAGAGGCTGCCTACTGGAAAGAAGTCTCTCAGCGCGCCGAGGTCAGCGCCGAAGACAAGGCCCGCGCCGAAAAGAAATGGCGCGACATCGAACGGACCCTGCGCACCGACGCCTTTGCCGTCGAGATGGCGGGGCTTGAGCAGCAAAAGCAAGAGGCCCCGCACAACTCCAACGAGCGCATCCGCCTGGCCCAAGAGGCTCACACCCGCACCGTGGCCATGTACGGCGCCGAGAGCAAAGAGGCCGCCACCGCCTGGGGAAAAGTGCTCGAAGAGCGTCGCAAGCTCCACGAGCAAATGCGCCAGCTTGACGAGATCGCCAACCGCCGCCAGCGTGACCAGGCCCTGGCCAATGTCGAAGCCGACCGCCAAGACGCCCAGCACCAGCTCGACATGGGCCTCATCACACAAGCGCAATTGCTGGAGCAGCAGGCCCAGTTTGAGCAGCGCATGCACGCCATCAAGCTCCAAGCGCTGCAAGCCAGTCTGGACACGGTTGACCCGCAAAAAGACCCCGTCAAAAAAGCCGAGATTGACGCCCAGATCGAACAGCTTGAGCTGCAGCACCAGCTGCGCATGAAGCAGCTCGCCAACCAGACCGTGCAGGCCCAATCAGCCGAACTGCGTGCCATGGCCAGCGAAGTGCAGGGAAGCTGGGCCGGAACATTCAAGGGCATCCTCACCGGCACCCTGAGCCTGGGCCAGGGCATCCGCAACCTGTTCAAAGGCATCGTCGATGCCGTGGCAGGCATGCTTGCGCAGATGGCGGCCAAGTGGATCGTTCAGCAGGTCTTCATGAAGGGTATCGAAAAAGCCATGGCCATGGCTAAGGTTGGCGAAGAGTCTGCAAAAGCTGGCGCGGCTGGTGTGGCCTCCATGGCCGGTGCACCTTTCCCGCTCAACCTGAGCGCGCCAGCGTTCGGTGCCTCCATGGCAGCAGCAGCCATGTCGTTTGCGCCCATTGCGGCCAGCGCATCCGGCGGCTTCGACATCCCCAAAGGCCTCAACCCCGTCACCCAGCTCCACGCCGAAGAGATGGTCCTGCCCGCCCACATCGCCAACCCGCTGCGCCAATCGCTCGACGCCGGTGGTGGGGTCGGCGGCGGCCAGCCCGCTCCGGTGGTCAATCTGCATGTCTCGGCCCTCGACGGGGCCAGCGTCAAGCGCGTGCTCATGGACAACCAGGGCGCGCTGGTCGCCGCCTTGTCCAAGGCCTACCGCAACGGGCACCGCCCCTGACCCACCAAACCCACCATGAGCAACCTCATCTACCCGGCGCTGCCCGGCCGCGCCTGGCCCATCACGCGCACCGCCATCTACAAGACCGACCCGCACGAGTCGGCCAGTGGCCGCGAACTGCGCATTGCCCGCTGGGCCTACGCCCGCTACAGCTACAAGCTCAAATACGCCTTCTTGCGCGAGTGGGGCACCTTCACAGAGCTGCAGGCCGTGGCGGGCCTGTTTGGCGCCTGCAAGGGCAGCTTTGACACCTTCTTGTGGCAAGACCCCGACCCCGCCTTCAGCGTCGCCACAGCGCAGCAGTTTGGCGTGGGCGACGGCGTGACCACCAAGTTCCAGCTTGCCCGCAGCTACGCCAGCCAGTTTGCCGAGCCCGTGGCCGCCGTGCAGGCGGGGGCGCAGGTGTTTGTGGCGGGCTCGCTCAGCGGCTCGGCCAGCGTCGATGTGTCCACCGCCGCAGTCACCTTTGCCAGCCCACCAGCAGCAGGCGCCGCCCTCACCTGGAGCGGAACCTACTACTGGCGCTGCCGCTTCACCAAAGACGAGCTGCAGGCCGAGCAATTCATGCACGCGCTGTGGTCTGGCGACGTCGAATTCATCACCGTCAAGGTCTAAGCCATGATCACCGCACCCCAGGCCTACATCGACTTGCTAAAAGACTCGGACACCCTGGTCTTTGCCGACTGCTACCTCATCACCCTGCAAGACGGCACCACCCTGCGCTGGTCGAGTGCAGACGTGCCCGTCACCGTGCCCATCAACGGCGTGCAAACCACCTTTGCGCTGGGCCCGCTCATTGAGCGCAGCAACATCAGCATCAAGATCGGCACATCGGTGGACAAGCTCGACCTCACGCTCTGGCCGCGCGACACCGACATGCTCGGCCCCGTCACGCTGCTGCAAGCCGCAGTGGCCGGCCGGCTCGATGGCGCCACCCTCACGCTCTACCGCGCCGCCGCCGCATCGTGGACCAGCGGCTGGGCAGGCGCCATCGTGCGCTACTCGGGCACGCTGGCCGAAGTCACGGCCACCCGCCAGAGCGTGCAGATCGCGGTGCAAAGCCACCTGCAGCTGCTCAACACACAGCAGCCTGTGCGCAAGTTCCAGCCCGGCTGCACCTGGACGCTCTATGACGCCGACTGCTCCGCTGCTAGGCGCAAGTCATCGGGCACTGTCACGAGCGTGATGCAGCGCTGGCAGTTCAGCACCACGATCGACGCCGCGGCATCGGCTGGCGGCGGTGTGCAGCTATCACGCGTGCTCACGGGCGGCCAGCTCAAGTTCACCAGCGGGTCCAATGCGGGCTTCACCTACCCGGTTCGCTCATGGTCTGGCACCCAGGCCACCTTGCTGCGCCCCGCAGGTCTGGCCCTGGCCGTGGGCGATGCGTTCGAGGTCACCTGGGGTTGCGACAAAACCATTGCGGTGTGCGATGGCGTGTTCGGTAACAAGGCCCGGTTTGGCGGCTTCCCACACATCCCGGCTGCAGAAACGGCGGTGCCCGTATGACCGAGCAAGCCATGCGCGAGCGCATAGTGGCCGAGGCCACCAGCTGGCTGGGCACGCCTTACCACCACATGGGCCGCGTCAAAGGCGCTGGGGTGGACTGCCTGCAGATCCTGATCGCCGTGTACTCGGCGGTCGGCCTCATGCCCGCCATTGAACCCGGCTACTACCCCGGCGACTGGATGCTCCACCGCGACGAAGAGCGCTACCTCAGCGGCGCGCTGCAGCACGCACAGCCGCTGCCCGAGGGCGCAGCGCCACAGCCGGGCGATGTGGTGCTCTACCGCTTTGGCCGGTGCTTCAGCCACAGCGCCATCGTGCTCGATGCGCAGCGCTACCTGCACGCCTACATCCACCAGGGTGTGGTGCTGGCCGATCCGGCGCAGCCGCCCCTGGCCGGCAGGCCGTCCCGTTGTTTCACATTTTTTCCAGGCGATTGACCTATGGCCGGATCATCCACCATCACCCCCGAAGCCCGTGTGGGCGGGGTGCCCATCCAGCAAAGCGCACAGGGCCAACCCGTACCCCTGCTGTGGGGCAAAAACCGCCTGGGCGTCAACCTCATGTGGTATGGTGACTTTGAGAGCGTCGAGAAAAGGCAGTCTCAGGGTGGCAAAGGCGGTGTTGACACCGTCACCTACGACTACTACGCCGCCATCGCCGCCGCCGTGGCCCAGGGGCCTCTGCAGTTGCTCAATGTGTGGCGGGCCAAGCAGCAGTACACCGCTGCAGAGGCCGCCGACAAGCTGGGCCTGCTGTTTTTTGCAGGTCAACCCGCGCAGTCGGTGTGGACGCATCTGCAAACCAACCACGCCGGCGACGAGGCCATCGGCTACAGCGCTACGGCCTACCTGGCGTCACCGCGCTACGCGCTCGACCAGGGCGCCCAGATCCCCAACCACACGGTCGAAGTGGTCAACACCGCCACCGGCGCCACGCCACTGCCCATGGCCATCGTGCGCGACTTGCTCTCGCGCTGTGGCATCCCACAGGGCGTAGTCAGTGCCAGCGCCCAGGTGGACCACTACGCCACCGGAATGGGCATCTACGCCTGCCCTGTCATCAGCAGCCCCACACCAGCAGCCGATCTGATCGAGCAACTGGCGCTCATCAACAACGTGGGCCTGGTGCCCAGCGAAGGCAAGCTCAAGTTCGTGCCCTACGGCACCGAGGCCGTGGGCAGCTACGTGCCCAACACTACGCCCGTGTACGACCTGGACGACGACGCCTTCTCGGCATCGGCTGCGCCCATCAGCATGCAGCGCAAAAGCGAGGCCGACACCTACAACCACATCCAGTGCGAATACGCCGACGCCGAGCGCGAATACAACACCAGCCTGGCCGAAGCCAAAGACGACGAGTCGATCGCTCGATCGGGCCTGCGCACCAAAGACAAAATCACGCTGCTGGGCGTGACCAGCGCCGACGTGGCCCGCGTGATCGCCCAGCAGGTGTTGCAGCGCGAGATCGCTGTGCGCAACACCTACAGCTTCACGCTCACACCGCGCTATGTGCTGCTCGAGCCCATGGATTTCGTTACCCTGACCGATCCGCTGCTGGGCCTGGACAAGCTGGTGGTGCGCGTCACCGCGGTCAGCGAAGAGAGCAACGGCGACATCAAGGTCGAGGCCGAAGACGCGCCGCTGTCGGCCTTCAGCCCGGCGCGCTACGCCTACCAGCCCAACACCGGCTTCATCGGCAACTACAACGTCGAGCCTGGCAACGTCACCGCCCCAGCGTTCTTTGAGCCGCCCGTGGGCCTGACGACCACCGGCCTGGAGGTGTGGTGCGCCGTGAGCGGCGCATCCAACAACTGGGGCGGCTGCTATGTGTGGGCCAGCCTCGACGGCAACACATACAAGCAAGTGGGCGAGGTGCGCGGCGGCTCGCGCTACGGCACCACCACCACCGCGCTGCCGGCCAACGCGGGCGGCACGCTGGGCGTGCAGCTCGCAGGCAAGGGCGGCCAAATCTACGCCGGCACTCCGCAAGACTCCAGCACCCTCAGCACCTTGTGCTGGGTGGGCAATGCCAGCGGCGGCGAGTGGCTGGCCTACGAAGGTGCAGCGCTCACAGGGCAGGGCGCCTACAGCCTCAGCGGCCTGGTGCGCGGTGCCTACGGCAGCCACACCGCCGCACAGGACGCTGGTGCCAGCTTTGTGCGCGTGGACAAGGCCATCGGCAAGAGCGATCCGATCGACCCCGACATGGTGGGCCACACGATATACTTCAAATTCACCAGCTACAACGTCTACGGCGCGCGCCAGCAAGGCCTGGCCGATGTGCAGGCCTACCCCTATACGATCACCGGCAGCATGCTGCTGTTGCCACCGGCTGCGCCTGCAGGCCTGACACTCAAGGTGGAGAGCAACGGCGTGCGCATTTCGTGGGATGCCTGCCCCGAATTGGATTACGCATCCACCGTCGTGAAGCTTGGCAGCTCTTGGGGTTCGGGTGAACAGGTGTCCAACAAGTCGGCCACAAGCCATTTGTTGGGTTGGCAAAAATCAGGCTTACTCACGGCTTGGGTTGCGCATGTAGACAAGTGGGGCAACACCAGCCCCCCCGTCAGCACCAGCCTCGCCATCACCGCCCCCGCCGCCGTCACCGGCCTTGCGCTCACGGCCGGCAACACTGGTTTGCTGGCCAGCTGGTCCATGCCTGCGCTGCCCACCACAGCCCAGCCCGTGGACAGGGTTGAGTTGAGCTGGTCATCCAACTTCGCCAGCATCATCGACGCCAAAAAAGCCACCTCGGCCACCTTTGACTGGCGTGCTCCGGGTTTGGCAGAGCTGTTCGTGCGCGTGGTCGATGTGGCGGGCAATGTAGGCGCTGTGGCCAGCGCATCGCTCATCGTGCGCTCGCCATCCGACCCCTCGGGCCTGGCCGTGGCCATTGGCCTTGCAGGCGCACGCGCCACCTGGTCTGCGCCCGCCGTCGCCTACGATCAGCAGCCTCTGGCCGGCGTGCAGCTGTCTTGGCAGGCCGACTTTTCTCAGCTCATCGAAACCCGCGCGGCCACCTCTGTCGATCTGGGCTGGCTCAGCGCCGGCACGCGCACGCTCTACGCCCGTTATGTGGACGTGGCAGGTAATTCGGGCTCCGCGGCCTCTGTGGCCTTCACCGTCGAAGCCCCCGCTGCGCCTGCGTCGCTGGCCATCGGCTTCGGCACCGCCAGCATCGAGGCCAGCTGGACACCACCTGCCGTGGGCGCCACGCAGCAGGCGCTCGACCGTGTGGAACTGAGCTGGGGCAGCGCATTCACCAGCATCATCGACGCCAAAAAGGCCACCTCCGCCACCTTTGGCTGGATGACGGCTGGCACCTACACCCTCTATGCCCGCTACGTGGACATGGCGGGCAATGTGGGTGCCGTCTCGCAAGCCACCCTGCAGGTGCAAGCGCCTGCACAGCCCACCATGACGGCGGTCGAGACACAGGTCAACCTCGTCACCCTGCGCTGGCAGGACGCCAAGACCAGCCAGCCCATCCGCAAATACGCCATCTGGTACGGCGAGGCTGGCACACCGCTGGCCAGCGCCATGCTCTACGGCTCGGCAGGGGCGGACTCGCGCTCCGACATCCTGCAATACCGCTCCAGCGGCAACAAGGTCGCGTATCTGGTGGCCGAAGACGTGGCGGGCAATGTGGGCACGGCCCGGCAGATCGACCTGAGCATCAAGATGCCCGACAACTTTGTGCTGGCCACCGAGTACTACCAGGACTGGCAGACCGATGAGCTGACCAACGGCACCATCGTCGGCGGCCCCACCGGCCAGATCATCCTGCCGGCTTACGACGGCCGCACCTGGGGCCAGCGCCTGAGCAGCAGCGGCTGGACCACCGCGCAGCAAAAAATCGACGCCGGCTACCCTGTGCTCATCCAGCCCGTGCCCAGCTCGGGCAAGCACGTCGAGCGGCACGACTGCGGCAAGGTCATCGCCACCAGCGTGGTGCGCGTGGCGCCCACCATCACGAGCGCCAGCGTGGCAGGCTACACGCCCACCATCCGCATCCGCGCCTCGGTCGGCTCCAGCACCACCAACTGGCAGCCCTGGCTGGTGGGCAGCGCCGCCACGTTCAGCGACTTCCAGCACATCGAGGTCGAGTATTCGGTGACCAGCGACGGCAAAGGTTTCGTCGTGCTCGACGACATCTACGTCAAGGTCGAAATCACCGAAGTCACCGAATCGGCCACGCTGGTGCTCAACCCGGCCGACGCCTCGGGCACCGTCTACACCTGCACAAAACCATTCTTGGATGTGCGTGCGGTGCAGGTCACTGTGCAGGGGGCCTCCAGCATCGCCAAGCCGCCTTACTACGTCATTGACGACAGCACCTTGCCCGCCAAGGTCTACGTGTTCGCACACGACGCCAGCAACAACCGCACGGGTGGCACCGTGAGCCTTTTCATCACCGGAGTTTGATTTATATGAGTGACCTCAACGACCTCAGTCGGCCCGTCACGACCGACACCGAGCCCAACGTGCTCGACACCCTGCGCGCGCACATCGTGCGTGCGGCCACATGGGCGGGGTGGGGCAGCACCGCCAGCAAGGTGGCCGGCATCATGTCGGCTGTCACGGCCACGGTGTCGGGCGGTTTGTCAATGCGCCTTTATCGCAGCAAGGGTGGCAACAGCGGCGACGATGAAATCATCAGCCTGCCCGGCATCAGCATCGGCGGCAATGCCGCCACAGCATCCGGCGCGCAGGCTGGCTCTGCCTTGGCCAATGCGCTTTCTGCCAAGGCCCCTGTCAACTCACCCAGCTTCACCGGCACGCCCACCGTGCCCACGGCCGCAGCAGGCACCAACACCACGCAGGCCGCCAGCACGGCCTTTGTGCGCCAAGAGGTGGCCAACGTGGTCGGCAGCAGCCCGGCCGCGCTGGACACCCTCAATGAACTGGCCGCCGCCCTTG
>JAYRQF010000251.1:0-13242 GCA_041910735.1 Limnohabitans sp. | reverse complement strand
ATGCACCCGTTGCAGATAGGCCTGGCGGCCCTCAGGTGCCTGCTCGGCGGTCTTGATGCGGGTGCGCGGGATGATGTGCGTGCCCAGGTAGGTCATCAGGTCGGCAAAGTGCCGGTTGCCGGTGGCCTGGGCGATTTCCATGTGGAACTGGAAATCGCTGGGCACTGCATCGGACTGGCTGTGGATTGCGGCAGCAAAGCCTTGCAGTGCCGAGGCCATCGCGCCCAGCTGTTCCGGGGTGGCGCGTTGCGCGGCCAGGCCTGCGGCTTCGGTCTCCAGGCTGATGCGCAGCTCCAGCACAGCGATCACATCGTCAATCGTCGCCATGTCCTGCTCGGCAATGCGGAAGTTGTGGGTACTCGGTGCTTCGAGCACAAAGGTGCCGATGCCGTGTCGCGTTTCCGCCTGACCTGAGGCCTGCAGGCGCGAGATCGCCTCGCGCACGACGGTACGGCTCACGCCCAGCTCGCCCATCACGGCCGATTCGGTGGGCAGCTTGTCGCCGGGTTTGAGCTGGCCGGACTGGATCAGTTGCTGCAGATGCTGCACCACTTCCTGCACCAGCCCCCCGCGGCGGTTGCGTCCGGCGGTGGGCAAAGAGGGGTTCAGGGGGGAATTCATTTTTTTTCGTCCCGGTTCTTGACAAGGTGAATGCAAGCATACAGAATCGCCAGTCATCAGACAACTAACAACCAGTGGATTTTCAGAATATGTCGATCAAATCCCACCACACCCTGCTCATGACGGGCGCTGCCGGCGGTCTGGGGCAGGCCATGCGTGAGCGGCTCAAAGCCAACTGCGAGGTGCTGCGCTTGAGCGATGTGAGCGCGATGGCGCCCGCAGGCGCCGGCGAAGAAGTGGTGCAGGCCGATCTGGCCGATGCCGAGGCCGTCAAGGCGCTGGTGGCCGGTTGTCAGGCCATCGTGCACTTTGGAGGAGTCTCCACCGAGCAGCCCTGGGGGCTCATCCTGCAGGCCAACATCATTGGTCTCTACAACCTCTACGAGGCCGCCCGCATCCACGGTGTCAAACGCATCGTGTTCGCCAGCTCCAACCATGTGATGGGTTTTTATCGCCAGAGCGATGTGGTTGATGCCCTGAGCCCGCCCAGGCCTGATGGCTTGTATGGCGTGAGCAAGGCCTTTGGTGAAGACCTTTCGCGCATGTACTTTGAGCGCTGGGGCATTGAGACTGCCTGCGTGCGCATTGGCTCGTGTCTGCCCGAGCCCAGGGACCGCCGCATGCTCGCTTCGTGGATCAGCCACGACGACATGCACCGTCTGATCACGGCCTGCCTGACCACGCAGGTGCTGGGCCACAGCATCATTTACGGCACGTCCGACAACAGCGTTTCCTGGTACGACAACCGGCTCGCGCACCACATCGGCTACCGACCAAAAGACAGTTCGGACATGTTCCGTGAGGCCGTGTTCGCGCGCACGCCCGAACCCGATCTGAGCGACCCTGCCATGCAGTTCCAGGGCGGCGCCTTCGTGAAGGCCGGCCCGTTCTGAGCCGTCCCGGCCCTGTTTCTCCTGACAACCCCACTTTCACAAGGATCCCTTGAGATGAATCCCCAAGAACTCAAAGCCATCATGTCCCACGGCCTGCTGTCGTTCCCGCTGACCGACTTCGATGTCAACGGTGACTTCAACAGGAAAGGCTACATCGAGCGCCTGGAATGGCTGGCCCCTTATGGCGCAACAGCCCTGTTTGCCGCCGGTGGTACCGGCGAGTTCTTTTCGCTGACTGGTGACGAGTACCCTGAAATCATCAAAACAGCAGTGGACACCTGCCGCGGCAAGGTGCCGATCATTGCCGGTGCCGGTGGTCCAACGCGTTTTGCCATCCAGTGCGCACAAGAGGCCGAGCGTGCCGGCGCCCACGGCATTCTGCTGCTGCCGCATTACCTGACCGAAGCCGGTCAGGAGGGGCTGATTGCCCACGTCGAAGCCGTCTGCAACAGCGTGAAGTTTGGTGTCATCGTCTACAACCGCAATGTCTGCAAGTTGACCTCCGAGTCGCTGGCCATCCTGGCCGACCGCTGTCCCAACCTGATCGGCTTCAAGGATGGCATCGGCGACATCGAGCTGATGAGCTCGATCTACATGAAGATGGGCGACCGCTTCTCTTACCTGGGTGGCCTGCCCACGGCCGAGGTTTATGCCGCAGCCTACAAGGCGCTGGGCACGCCGGTGTATTCGTCAGCGGTCTTCAACTTCATCCCCAGGACCGCGATGGAGTTCTACCACGCCGTCGCCAGGGACGACATGGCCACGCAGCACCGTTTGCTCAAGCAATTTTTCATGCCTTACCTGGCCATCCGCAACAAAGGCCAGGGCTACGCGGTCAGCATCGTCAAGGCGGGAGCCAAACTGGTCGGCCACGACGCCGGTCCGGTGCGCGCCCCGCTGACCGACCTCAAGCCCACCGAGATGGCAGAGCTCGACGCGCTGATCAAGGCGCTTGGCCCGCAGTAATCCGTTCCCGCAGTCCGTACTTCACTACACCAAGGAGACCTCATGAAATTCAACACATCCCTGCTGGCCCTCGCTGCCGCCTTTGCGCTCGGCGCGCAAGCCACCGAGTTCCGATCGGCCGATACCCACAACGCGGACGACTACCCCACCGTGGTGGCTGTCAAACACATGAGCGAGCTGCTGGAAAAAGCCAGTGGCGGCAAGCACAAGATCAAGGTCTTCAACAAGGCCGCACTGGGCAGCGAAAAGGAAACCATCGACCAGGTCAAGATCGGTGCGCTGGACATGGCCCGTGTGAACGTGGCCCCCATGAATGCGGTCTGCCCCATGACCATGGTGCCCACCATGCCGTTCCTGTTCCGCTCGGTCGAGCACATGCGCCACGCGCTCGACGGCCCGGTGGGCGATGAAATCCTCAAGAGCTGTGAGTCGGCCGGTTTTGTGGGTCTGGCCTTCTACGACAGCGGCGCACGTTCCATCTACGCCAAGAAACCGATCAAGAGTGTGGCCGATGCCAAAGGTCTCAAAATCCGCGTGCAGCAGTCCGACCTGTGGGTCTCGCTGGTCAGCGCCATGGGCGCCAACGCCACGCCCATGCCATATGGCGAGGTCTATACCGGCCTGAAGACTGGCCTGATCGATGCCGCAGAAAACAACATCCCTTCGTTCGACACGGCCAGGCACGTTGAAGCCGTGAAGGTCTACTCCAAAACCGAACACTCGATGGCGCCCGAGATCCTGGTGATGTCCAAGGTGGTGTGGGACAAGCTGCCCAAGGCCGAGCAGGACATGGTGCGCAAGGCGGCCAAAGATTCCGTGGCCTTCCAGCGCAAGGCCTGGGACGAGCAGGAGGCCAAGTCGCTGGCCAACGTCAAGGCCGCAGGTGCGCAGATCGTCGAGGTGGACAAGAAGTCCTTCCAGGCGGTGATGGGCCCGGTGTACGACAAGTTCATGACCACGCCCGACATGAAGCGCCTGGTCAAGGCCATTCAGGACACCAAGTAATTTTTCTGAACCGATGCCCCCGGCACGCGCCGGGGGCTGGAGTGTTTCATGTTCACCAGATTTTGCGCAGCCGTGTCGCGGCTCAGCCTGATGTTGGCGGTGGTGGGTCTGATCGCCGTCATCCTTTGCGTCCAGTGGCAGGTGATTGGCCGCTATGTCTTCAACGACACCCCGACCTGGGCCGAGAACCTGGCCTTGCTGCTGGTCTTGTTCGTCACGGCCTTCGGTCTGGCCGTGGGTGTGCGCGACGCCGGTCATATCGGTCTGGAATCGCTGGTCATGCTGCTTCCAGATCATTGGCAGCGCCGTGTGGAACTGCTGATCCACGCGCTGGTGGCTGTGTTCGGTGTGCTCATGGTGCAAAGTGGCTGGCTGTGGGCCAATGCCAAATGGGGCGAGAAAAAGCCCATGCTGCCGGTGCCCGATGGCATCGACTATGTGCCAGTGGTCATTGCCGGCGTCCTGATCGTGCTGTTTTCGATCGAGCACATCGTGGCAATCCTGCGTGGTCAAACAGTTGAACCCGCCTGGAACTGAGATCATGGAACTGACCGTACTGACCCTGAGCTTCACGCTCTTTCTGATTTTGGGTGTGCCTGTGGCTTTTGCCATTGGCCTGTCCTCGGTGGCTACCATCCTGGCCGCCGGTTTGCCTGTGGCCGTCGTCTTCCAGAAGATGGTGGGCGGCATGCAGGTGTTTTCCTTCCTGGCCATCCCGTTTTTCGTGTTTGCCGGTGAGTTGATGCTCTATGGCGGCATTGCCGACCGCATCGTCAAGTTTGCCAACAGCCTGATCGGGCATGTGCGCGGCGGCCTGGGCATGAGCAATGTGCTGGGTTGCACCATCTTCGGCGGCGTTGCCGGCTCTCCCTTGGCCGATGTGTCGGCCATGGGTTCGGTGATGATCCCGTTGATGAAGAAAGAAGGCTACGACGCCGACTACGCCGTCAATGTGACCACCCACGCGGCGCTGGTGGGTGCGATCATGCCGACCTCGCACAACCTCATCATCTTCACACTGGCCACCGCAGGCATTGCTTCGGTCAGTGTGCTGGGCCTGATTCTGGCGGGCCTGGTGCCGGCCATCATTCTGACCGTGTGCAACCTGGCCGCAGCGTACTATGTGGCGGTCAAGCGCGGCTACCCCACGCATGGCGCCTTTCCCGGCTGGGCCATGGTGCTCACGGCCTTTCTGGCGGCGCTGCCGGGCCTGTTTGTGGTGGTCATCATTCTGGGTGGCATCCTGTCGGGCGCGTTCACGGCCACCGAGTCGGCTTCGATTGCCGTGGCATGGGCACTGCTGGTGACTGTGTTTGTGTACCGCTCGCTCACCTGGAACAACTTTCTGAAAGCCTGTGCCAAGGCCTGCAAGACCACGGGTGTGGTGCTGCTGCTGATCGGTATTTCTGCCGCTTTCGGTTACTTCATGGCTCTGTACGAAGTCCCGCAGAAAACGGGCGAGCTGATGACCATGGTCAGCAAGGATCCGTGGGTGATCTTCCTGATGATCAACGTGCTGCTGTTCATTCTGGGCACTTTCCTGGACATGGCGGCCACCATCCTGATCTGTACCCCCATCTTCATGCCGATCGCGATGCAGTTCGGCATGGATCCGCTGCAGTTCGGCATCGTCATGCTGATCAACTGCGCGTTGGGCCTGAACACACCGCCCGTCGGGTCTGTCCAGTTCGTGGGTTGCGCCATCGGCGAAATCTCGGTGGGGCAGGTGATGCGCACGATCGGCCCGTTCTATGGCGCCCTGGGCATGTGCCTGCTGCTGGTGACCTATGTGCCGGCATTTTCGCTGTGGCTGCCAGGCCTTCTGAAGTGATGAACAGATGTGTGCCGCACCTTCACCCCTGCTGATCCGGATGCATCCGGACGACAACGTGGCCATCGTGGCCAACGACGGCGGTTTGCCGGCAGGCACGGCCATGACCGGCGGCCTCGTGACGGGTCTGACCCTTCGCGACAAGGTGCCGCAGGGCCACAAGGTGGCTTTGCGAGACATCGCTGCCGGCCAGGCTGTGCTGCGCTACAACGTTCCGGTGGGCTACGCCCGCGAAACGATTGCTGCCGGCAGCTGGGTGCATGAGCGCCTGCTGGACATCCCGCCAGCCCGCGAACTGCAGGGTCTGCCAATGGCCACCAGGCCTGCGCCAGAGTGGACTCCCCTGGCTGGCCACACCTTCGAGGGTTATGTGAACGCCGACGGATCGGTCGGCACGCGCAATCTGCTGGCCATCACCACCACGGTGCAGTGCGTGGCCGGCGTGCTCAAGTTGGCCGTCGAACGCATCGAGCGTGAACTGCTGCCGCTCTTCCCGAATGTGGATGGCGTGGTGGGGCTTGAGCACAGCTATGGCTGTGGTGTGGCGATCGACGCCCCGGGAGCCGAGATTCCAGTCCGCACCCTGCGCAACATCAGCCTGAACCCCAACTTTGGCGGGGAGGTCATGGTGGTGAGTCTGGGGTGCGAAAAGCTGCAGCCTTCGCGCCTGCTGCCGCCCGGCAGTTTCCCGATCCACGATGCCCGGGATGCAGGACAAGGACCGGATCTGGTGTGCCTGCAGGACGAAGCGCATGTGGGCTTCATGTCCATGATCGAGGACATCGTTGCGCACGCGAAGCCCCACCTGGAACGCCTGAACGCACGCAGGCGTCAGACCGTGCCGGCGAGTGCGCTGGTGGTCGGCGTGCAGTGCGGTGGCAGCGACGCATTCTCTGGCGTGACCGCGAACCCGGCCGTGGGTTACATGGCCGATCTGATCGTGCGCGCGGGAGGCACCATCATGTTCTCCGAGAACACAGAGGTGCGCGACGCGGTCGAGCAGCTCACAAGCCGTGCCGCCACCCCTGCAGTGGCCGAAGACATCGTGCGCGAACTGGGCTGGTACGACCAGTATCTGGACCGTGGCCGTGTGGACCGCACGGCCAACACCACACCGGGCAACAAGGCCGGCGGCCTGTCCAACATCGCCGAAAAAGCCATGGGCTCGATCATCAAGAGCGGCAGCGGGGCCATTGCCAGCGTGCTCTCGCCCGGCGACAAACTCCAGCCTGATCAGAAAGGTCTGGTGTTCGCTGCAACGCCCGCGAGCGACTTCATCTGCGGCACGCTGCAGCTGGCCGCGGGCATGAATCTGCATGTGTTCACCACCGGCCGGGGCACGCCCTACGGTCTGCAGGCCTGTCCGGTGGTCAAGGTGGCCACGCGCACCGATCTGGCGCGCCGCTGGCATGACCTGATGGATTTCAACGCCGGGCAGATCGCCGATGGTGCGATGACGATTGAAGAGGCCGGCTGGGCCCTGTTCCACATGTTGCTGGAAACGGCCAGTGGCAAGAAAACCTGGGCCGAGCAATGGAAGCTGCACAACGCGCTCGTGCTGTTCAACCCTGCACCGATCACCTGAACAAGAGTCCAGGCCAAGGAGACAACACATGATGAAGAAACGCCATACCCTTGTGACAGCCCTGGTGGCTGCTGCCACATGGCTCGCCGCCTCTGGCGCGATGGCCCAGTCGGACTATCCCAACCGGCCGATCCGGCTGGTGGTGCCGTTCCCGGCTGGGGGCACCAGTGACGTGATGGGGCGTCTGATGGCCGAAGAAATGGGCAAGGTGCTCAAACAGCCCATCGTTGTCGAGAACATCGGTGGCGCCGGTGGCATCGTCGGAACCGAGCGGGCCCTGAAAATGCCGGCCGATGGTTACACCCTGATCCAGACCGGTGTAGGCCAGAGTGCCGTGGCGCACGGCCTGGATCCGAAACTCAAATACAACTCGCTGACCGACTTTGTCCATCTGACTCAGGTGAATTCCGGGCCCAATCTGCTGGTGGTGCATCCGTCCGTGCCGTTCAGGACGGTCAGGGACATCGTGGATTACGCCAGGAAGAACCCCGGCAAGCTGGACTACGGCTTTACCCATGCCGCTTCGGGGCACATGGCGATGGAGTTGTTCAAACAGACCACCGGCGTGTTCCTGACAGGCATTCCCTACCGTGGAGGCGGCCCGCTCCTCAATGACCTGCTGGCCGGGACGGTGCCGATGATCTTCATCAACCAGGACGCGGCATTGCCCCACATCAAGGCCGGGAAGATCCGGGCGATTGCCATCAGCAGCCTGCAGCGTAACCCGCTCTACCCCGATGTGCCCACGGTGGCCGAATCGGGCTACCCCGGCTTTCAGTCCTTGTCCTGGTCGGGCATTTCGGTCGCCAAAGGCACACCACAGCCGGTTGTGGAGAGGCTGGAGGCCGCTGCAGTGCAGGCGATGCAGTCGGAGTCCCTGCGCAACCGCCTCACTTCGGTAGGCTTTGTGGTGCCCACACCAGGCAGCAAGGCTTACTCGGCCTTCATCAAATCCGAGATTGACACCTGGACCCGCGTGATCAAAACCGCCGGCATCCAGCCCGAATGATTTTCAACCTGTGAACACCATGACCCTGCAATCCTTCAGCGCCCGCACCGGTGAGCCTTACGGCCAGCCCGTGCCTGCCACCACATCCGACGAACTGAACATCGCCATCGGCAAAGCCGCAGAGGCATTTGACGACTGGCAGGCCAGCGACGGTGCACAGCGTGCCAGCCTGCTCAACGCTCTGGCCACTGCGCTGGAGCAGGACCGCGAAAAACTGCTTGAGCTGGCCGATGCCGAAACCGGTCTGGGCCTGCCCCGACTCAACGGCGAGCTCGACCGCACCGCCTTTCAGCTGCGCCGCTTCGCCACCATCGCGCAAAACGGCGGCGCCTTCGCGTTCACCGATGATCCGGCCGTGGCGGGTGCCCCGCCCGCAGGTCACCCGGCCATGATGCGTGTGCGCGTGCCATTGGGCCCGGTGGCCATGTTCTCGGCCAGCAACTTCCCGTTCGCGTTTTCGGTGCTGGGCGGTGACACGGCTTCTGCGCTGGCCGCGGGTTGCAGCGTGGTGGTCAAGGCCCACTCTGGCCACCTGCACACCTCGGCACGCGTGTACCAGCTGGCGCGCCAGACCATCGCCGCGCTGGGCCTGCCCGAAGGCCTGATCCAGATGGTGCAGGGCGCCGGCAACCAGGTGGGTGTGGCCCTGATCCAGCACCCGCTGATTGCGGCCGGCGCCTTCACCGGCTCCACCCGCGGTGGCGCTGCACTGCGCGATGCGGCACGCGCCCGTCCGCGTCCGATCCCGTTTTACGGCGAACTCGGCTCCATCAACCCGGTCATCGCCACCCCCGCGGCCTTGGCCAAAGGGGGCGATGCGCTGGTGCAGACCCTGGCCGGCTCCATCACGCTGGGTTGCGGTCAGTTCTGCACCAACCCTGGCCTGCTGGTGTTGCAGCGCAGCCCCGAAAGCCAGGCTTTTGTCACTGCCCTGATCGAAGCCCTCAAGGCCATCCAGCCGCATGCCATGTTGACCCAGGGCATGCGTCAGGCGCTGGACAAAGGCACTGCGGCCCAACTGGCCGCTGGCGCCAAAGCCCTGCTGGGCAACCCCGTGCCTGACATCTGTCCCAAACCTTTCCTGGCCGAAGTCGACGCCGCCACCTTCATCGAAAACCACCAGCTGCAAGAAGAGGTGTTCGGCCCCGCCAGCCTGATCGTCTGGACCGAGTCAGCGCAGCAGACGCTGCAGGTGCTGCACACCGTTGGCGGCACGCTCACTGTGACCTTCTGGGGCGCAGACGAGGACACGCCCGAAACCCGCCGCCTGGTGCGTGGCGCGACCGCCATAGCCGGCCGTGTGCTGTTCGCGGGTGTGCCCACCGGTGTCGCCGTGACCGCCGCGCAGCAGCACGGTGGCCCCTGGCCGTCGAGCACCGAGCCAATGACCACGTCCGTGGGCGATGCCGCGCTGGACCGCTTCCTGCGCCCGGTGTCCCTGCAGGACATGCCGGACTGGCTGGTGCAGCGCAAGGGCCGGCCTTGCTGATGTGAAATTTCTCTAAACACCGACATGACTTCAGCTTCTACCCCTGTCATCACCGGCATGCGCGTGATCCCCGTTGCGGGCCGCGACAGCATGCTGCTCAACCTGAGTGGCGCACACGCGCCGTACTTCACCCGCAACCTGCTGCTGCTGACCGACAGCCTGGGCCACACCGGCATCGGCGAAGTGCCCGGCGGCGAAGCGATCCGCAAGACACTCGAAGACGCCCGTGAACTGGTGGTGGGCCAGCCACTGGGCAGCCATCTCGCGGTGCTGCAGCGCATGCAGCAGACCTTTGCCGACCGCGACGCCGGTGGCCGTGGTCTGCAGACTTTTGACCTGCGCACCACGGTGCATGCGGTCACGGCCGTCGAATCGGCCCTGCTGGACCTGCTGGGCCAGTTCCTCGGCGTGCCGGTGGCGGCCCTGCTGGGCGAGGGCCAGCAGCGCGACGCGGTCGAGATGCTGGGTTACCTGTTCTACGTGGGCGACCGCCAGAAAACCGATTTGCCTTACCACAGCGAGCCGGGCGCCGACAACGCCTGGTTCCGCGTGCGCCACAACGAGGCCATGACGCCTGAGGCCATCGTGCGCCTGGCCGAAGCCGCCTACGAGCGCTACGGCTTCAACGACTTCAAGCTCAAGGGCGGTGTGCTGCGTGGCGAGGAAGAAGTGGACGCCATCCGCGCCCTGCACGAACGTTTCCCGCAGGCGCGCATCACGCTCGACCCCAACGGCGGCTGGCTGCTGAAAGATGCGATCCGCCTGATGCGCGACATGCACGGCGTGGTGGCCTACGCCGAAGACCCGTGCGGCGCCGAGCAGGGTTTCAGTGGCCGCGAGGTGATGGCCGAATTCCGCCGGGCTACCGGTCTGCCCACAGCCACCAACATGGTGGCGACCGACTGGCGCCAGATGACGCATGCGCTCTCCCTGCAAAGCGTGGACATCCCCTTGGCCGATCCGCACTTCTGGACCATGGCCGGCTCGGTTCGCGTGGCGCAGACCTGCCGCGACTGGGGCCTGACCTGGGGCTCGCACTCCAACAACCACTTTGACGTGTCGCTGGCCATGTTCACCCATGTGGCCGCCGCCGCACCGGGCAAGGTCACGGCCATCGACACCCACTGGATCTGGCAGGACGGCCAGGGCCTGACGAAAGAGCCTCTCCAGATCGTCGGTGGCATGGTCGAGGTGCCGAAAAAGCCGGGCCTGGGGATCGAGCTGGACATGGCCAGGGTCGAGGCCGCGCACCAGCTCTACATGCAGCACGGTCTGGGTGCGCGCAACGACGCGCAGGCCATGCAGTACCTGATTGCGGGCTGGACCTTTGACAACAAACGGCCCTGCATGGTTCGCTGAACGCAGCCGGCGGGCTGGACACGGGTGACAGGTGGGGCGACTTGGGTCTGCTACGGTGATGCCATGAACATCACCGCCATTCAAGTCACCCCTGTTCTGGCCCCGCTGCCGCGCCCGGTGCGCACGGCTTCCGGCACCATCGCCAGCTTTCCGCTGGTGCTCATTGACGTGAGTACCGATGCTGGCGTGCAGGGGCGGGCCTACGCGCAGGTTTACCTGCCCGAACTGCTGCCCGCGCTGGCGCATTGCGTGCAAGGCATGGCCGGCCTGCTGATGGGCCAGCCTCTGGTGCCGCGCGATCTGCACAGTTTGCTGGCACGGCGCTGCCGCCTGTTCGGCCTCAAGGGTATGACGGGTGTGGCGCTGGGCGGCCTGGACATGGCGCTGTGGGACACCTGGGCGCGTGCCCTGGGGCAGCCGCTGGTGCGCGCGCTGGGGGCGCAACCGCGCCCGCTCAAGGCCTACAACAGCGTGGGCCTGTACGACGCCGACTCGGTGGTGGAGATCGCCGGGGAAACCCGCGCCGCCGGTTTTGCCGGCCTCAAGATCAAGGTCGGCTTTGACACGCTGGCGCAAGACCTGGCCGCGGTGCGCGCCGCACGCCGAGCGCTGGGCGACGACATCGCGCTCATGGTCGACTACAACCAGTCGCTCAACCCGGCCGAGGCCATGCGCCGCTGCAAGGCGCTCGACGACGAGGGGCTGACCTGGATCGAAGAGCCGGTGCTGGCCGACGATCTGGTCAGTTGCGCCCGCATTGCCCAGGCGGTGAAGACGCCGATCCAGATCGGGGAGAACTTCCACGGTCCGGCCGAGATGCGCGCGGCCATCCATGCCCGTGCCATGGATCTGGTCATGCCCGATGCGCAGTACATCCAGGGCGTGACAGGCTGGCTTGATGCCGCCGCCTTGGCCCACACGGCGGGCCTGCCCATGTCTTCGCACACCTTTGTCGAGGCCAGCATGCACCTGCTGTGCGCCACCCCCACGGCCGACTGGCTGGAGGTGCTGGACGCGGCCGGCGGCCTGCGCCTGGCGCCCCTGCAGCTCAGGGACGGCTGCCTCACCCCCTGGGATACGCCCGGCCTGGGCATGGACTGGAACCAGGACGCGGTGGCACGCCACCGCCTTTGAATGGCTGCCGGGCCCGCTCAGGCCGTGGCCGGCAGAGGCAGGGCTGTCTTGTAGCGCACCTGTTTGAGCGTGAAGCTGGTGCGGATTTTTTCAATGCCCGGAATCGGCGTGAGCTGGTCCAGGATGAAGCGCTCCAGCGCGGCGATGTCGGCCACCGCCACGCGGATCAGGTAGTCGCTGTCGCCGGTCATCAGATAGCACTCCATCACTTCCTCGTGCTCGGCGATGCGTTCCTCGAACGCCGCCAGCGCCTGCTTGGACTGCTCTTTCAGGCTGATGTTGATGAACACATTCAGGTCCAGCCCCAGCGCCTTGGGGTTGGCCAGTGCCACGTAGCGCCCGATCACGCCCGCGGTTTCGAGCGCTTTGACCCGGGCCAGACAGGGCGAGGGCGAGAGGTGCACCCGGCGCGCCAGCTCCACATTGGACAGCGAACCGTCCTGCTGCAATTCCCTCAGGATCCGTATGTCGACAGCGTCAAATTTCATGATTCAGCATTTTGTGCTGCAAACGGCTGGTTTGGCAAAGCATTTCGGCACCCTGTTTTGCGTGCCTGTTCCTACACTGGCCGCATGAACATGAACGAGCTGCCCGACACCAACCCCGACGAAACCGCCGAGTGGCGCGAGGCCTTCGAGGCCTTGCTGGCGACCGAGGGCCCGCAGCGGGCCCGCTACATCCTGGACCAGCTCGCGCAGCGCGCGCGCACGCCGCAGGTGGGCTGGTCGCCCGAGCTGGTGACGCCCTACATGAACACCATCCCGGCCGAGCGCCAGCCCGACTTCCCGGGGGATCTGGCGATCGAGGAGCGGCTGGGTTCGCTCATGCGCTGGAACGCGCTGGCCATGGTGGTGCGCGCCAACCAGGCCTATGGCGAACTGGGCGGCCATATCGCCAGCTATGCCAGCGTGGCCGACCTGTTTGAGGTCGGCTTCAACCATTTCTTCCATGCGCGCAACGAGCAGCACCGTGGCGACCTGGTGTTCTTCCAGCCGCACAGCGCGCCGGGCGTGTACGCGCGCGCCTTCATGGAAGGGCGGCTGAGCGAGCAGGATCTGGCGTTTTACCGGCGCGAGATCACGGCCGGCGCGCATGGCGCTCGCGGGCTCTCCAGCTACCCGCACCCCTGGCTGATGCCCGATTTCTGGCAGTTCCCCACCGGCTCGATGGGCATCGGCCCGATCAGCTCGATCTACCACGCACGCTTCATGCACTACCTCACGCACCGGGGCATCCTCAACTGCGAGGGGCGCAAGGTCTGGGGCGTGTTTGGCGACGGCGAGATGGACGAGCCCGAGTCGATGAGCGCGCTCACACTGGCCGCGCGTGAAAAGCTCGACAACCTGGTGT
>JAYRQF010000250.1:0-15757 GCA_041910735.1 Limnohabitans sp. | reverse complement strand
GCACCCCGACCATGTGGGCCTGGCCCACTGGCTGTGCGAGCGCTGGCAGGCACCGCTGTGGATGGGCATCACCGAATACCAGGCCGCGAAACTGGCCTGCCAGCTGCAAAGCGGTCTGGGTTCAGCTCCCGCGCTGCGCTTTTTTGCGCAGCACGGCTGGAACAGAGAGGAAGACCTGGCCACGGTGCAGCGCCACATGAACCACTACGCCGAAATGGTGCCTGCCGTGCCAGCCACCCATGTGCGCCTGATGGACGGCATGCCGCTGCGCATCGGCGATCGCACCTGGCAATGCATGAGCGGCCTGGGCCACTCGCCCGAGCACATGGCCCTCTGGTGCGAAGCCGATGCCCTCTTCATCAGCGGCGACTGCTGTTGCCGTCCATCTCATCGAACATCAGCGTCTACCACCAGGAACCCGAGGCCGATCCGCTCGCCTGGTTCCTGCAGTCACTGCAGCAGATGCAGGCCACATTGCCCGATGACTGCCTTGTGCTGCCCTCGCACGGACGCCCCTTCCGGGGTGTGCGCCCCCGCGTGGCACAGCTGCAAAGCCACCATGCAGATCGCATGAACGAATTGCTGCAAGCCTGCTCAGGACGCGGCTGCAGTGCCCACGATGCGCTGCCCGTGCTGTTCAAACGCCCCCTGAACCAGCAACAAATGGCTTTTGCCATGGGCGAGGCCGTCGCACACCTGCACGCCCTGTGGCACGCGGGCAAGGTCCAGCGCCGCATGGGTGCCGACGGCATTTACCGCTTCAGCGCACCGATTTCCTGATTTTGACGCTCAAGGGTTTTCCCTTGAGACGATTCACGCTCAATCATTTAACATATTAAATAAATGAGCGCATCCGCCCCTTTTGTCCACCGAAATCTGCCGCGACTGCTGCTGCAGGCGCGCGAAGCCGTCATGACCCACCCGCGCCCAAGCCTGCGCGAGCACGGCCTGTCCGACCAGCAGTGGCGCGTGCTGCGGGTGCTGGGCGAGCACGCACACGAGCCGGCCGGCATCGAAACCGGCCGCGTGGCCCGCGAGGCGTACCTGCTGGGGCCCAGCCTGACCGGCGTGCTCTCGCGCATGGAGCGCGACGGTCTGATCACGCGCGAACGCTGCCCGCAGGATGCCCGCCGCACCGTGGTGCGCGCCACTGCACTGGGTCTGGAGAAGGTGAAGGCGCTGTCGCAAACCATTGAAGCGCACTACAGCTGGATGGAGCAGCAACTGGGCAAAGCCAAACTGGGCCAGCTGTATGCGCTGCTCGATGAGGTGATCGCGCTCGAAACCCCTGAACCCGAAACGCCGGAAGAACTGGCCGAGGAAGAAGAACGATGAACCCGTGGATGCCACCATGGCAACCGAGTGGCACGGTGTACGGCACCCTGCTCAATTTCCGCCGCGAATGGGACCTTTGGACCCCGCGCATGACGCAAGACCCGCACAAGGCCGCCCCCAAAGCGCCCGTGCTCTACATCAAGACGGCCAACACTTTCTGTCCGGCAGGGCAGAACCTGCTGCTGCAGGACGGCGTGAGCGAAGTGGACATCGGCGCCACGCTGGGCCTGGTGATCGGCGCGCCCTCTTTGTCCGGTGTGCAGGTCGTGGGCGCGGTGCTGCTCAACGACTGGAGCGTGCCGCACGCCAGCTATTACCGCCCGCCGGTCAAGTTCCGCTGCCGTGACGGCTTTCTGGCGCTGCCGCAACAGGTCACGCCTGGCCAGATGCAGGACTGGGCTGCGCTGCAGATCGCGGTGCGCCGCAACGGGGAACTGGTGCAGACCGTTGACCTGCGCGAGCTGATGCGCGACCTGCCCACGCTGCTGGCCGATGTGGGCGAATTCATGACGCCGCAGCCCGGCGATGTGTTGATGGTCGGCACCGACTGCCTGGCGGACGGCACGCGCCCACGCGCCAGGGCCGGTGACCAGGTAGAAATTTCCGCACAGGGCTTTGCAACCGTTATCACCACCGTGGGAGGTGCTGCATGAAACACGCACGCATCGCCTGGTCCGGCGCCATCCACGACGCCGTCGAGTCCGACGGTCAACTGCTGCTCACCCAAGGCCCGCATGCCGGCCGCCGCGTGTCTTTTGACGAGGTCGTCTGGTTGCCGCCGTTGGCACCCTCGACGCAGGCACGCACCGTGATCGCACTCGGCCTGAACTACGCCGACCACGCCAAAGAGCTGGCCTTCAAGGCGCCCGAAGAGCCACTGGCCTTCATGAAAAGCCAGGCCTCGCTGATCGGTCACAAAGCCCTCACGAAGCGCCCGACCGATGTGGCCTACATGCACTACGAGTGCGAGCTGGCCGTGGTGATCGGGCGCACTGCGCGCCATGTGAAGAAAGCCAATGCGTATGAGTACATCGCCGGCTACACCGTGGCCAACGACTACGCGATCCGCGACTACCTAGAAAACTGGTACCGCCCCAACCTGCGCGTGAAGAACCGCGACACCTGCACACCCATCGGCCCCTGGCTGGTGGACACGGCCGATGTGCCCAACCCGATGGCTTTGCGCTTGCAGACCACCGTCAACGGTAAGGTCACGCAAAGCGGCAGCACCGCCGACATGATTTTCGACGTGCCCACCCTCATCGAATACTTCAGCGGCTTCATGACGCTCAACCCGGGTGACCTGATCCTGACCGGCACCCCCGACGGCATCGTGAACGTGGAGCCCGGCGATGTGATCGTCACCGAGATCGAAGGCATTGGCCAACTCACCAACACCATCCAGTAAAGCCCGTCACCCTCGGGCTTGACCCGAGGGTCCATGCCCCGCTGGATTGCCCGGTCAAGCCGGGCAATGACAGAAGCAGACAGGCGCCACACGCAAAAAGAGATCACCATGAAAATCAACCACCTGATCAACGGCAAGAGCATCGCCGGCAGCGACTGGTTCGAGACCGTCAACCCCGCCACGCAAGAAGTGCTGGCCGAAGTCGCCTCGGGCGGCGAGGCAGAAGTCAACGTCGCCGTCGCCGCTGCCAAAGAAGCTTTCCCGAAATGGGCCGCCACACCTGCCACCGAACGCGCCAAAGTCATGCGCAAGCTCGGCGAGTTGATCACGAAACACGTTCCTGAAATTTCGGAAACCGAGACGAAGGACTGCGGCCAGACCATCAGCCAGACCGGCAAGCAGCTGGTGCCGCGCGCGGCCGACAACTTTCATTACTTTGCCGAGATGTGCACCCGTGTGGACGGCCACACCTACCCCACGCCCACGCACCTGAACTACACCCTGTTCCACCCGGTGGGCGTGTGCGCGCTCATCAGCCCCTGGAACGTGCCCTTCATGACGGCCACCTGGAAGGTCGCGCCCTGCCTGGCCTTTGGCAACACCGCTGTGCTCAAGATGAGCGAACTCTCGCCCCTCACAGCTGCCCGTCTGGGCGAGCTCGCGCTGGAGGCGGGCGTGCCTGCAGGCGTGCTCAACATCGTGCACGGCTACGGCAAGGAAGCGGGCGAGCCGCTGGTCTCGCACCGCGATGTGCGCGCCATCAGCTTCACCGGCTCCACGGTCACGGGCAACCGCATCGTGCAAAGCGCGGGCCTGAAAAAATTCAGCATGGAGCTCGGCGGCAAAAGCCCCTTTGTGATTTTTGAAGACGCCGACCTGGACCGCGCCCTCGACGCCGCGGTGTTCATGATCTTTTCCAACAACGGCGAGCGCTGCACCGCAGGCAGCCGCATCCTGGTGCAGCAAAGCATCTATGCCGACTTTGCCGCGAAGTTTGCCGAGCGCGCAAGGCGCATCACCGTGGGCGACCCGCTCGATGAAAAAACCATCGTCGGCCCCATGATCAGCAAAAACCACCTGGCCAAGGTGCGCAGCTACATCGAACTCGGCCCGAAGGAAGGCGCCACGATGCTCTGCGGCGGCCTCGACAAGCCCTCGTATGCTGCTGACCTGCCCGCCCATGTGAAGAACGGCAACTTCGTCTGGCCCACGGTGTTCGCCGATGTCGACAACCGCATGCGCATTGCGCAGGAAGAAATTTTCGGCCCTGTGGCCTGCCTGATCCCCTTCAAGGACGAGGCTGACGCGATTGCCAAAGCCAACGACATCGAATACGGCCTGTCCAGCTACGTCTGGACCGAGAACATCGGCCGCGCCCACCGCGTGGCCGCTGCAGTCGAGGCGGGCATGTGCTTTGTCAACAGCCAGAACGTGCGCGATCTGCGCCAGCCCTTCGGCGGCACCAAAGCCAGCGGCACCGGCCGCGAAGGCGGCACCTGGAGCTACGAAGTGTTTTGCGAGCCCAAGAACGTGGCGGTGTCGATGGGCTCACACCACATTCCGCACTGGGGAGTCTGACCATGGGCCAGCTCGCCCTCGCCGCCAAGATCACCCATGTGCCCAGCATGTACCTGAGCGAAATGCCGGGGCCGCGTTTTGGCACACGCCAGAGCGCCATCGACGGCCACAAGGAAATCAGCCGCCGATGCCGCGCCCTGGGTGTGGACACGCTGGTGGTATTCGACACGCACTGGCTGGTCAATGCCAACTACCACATCAACTGTGCGCCGCACTTCAAGGGTGACTACACCAGCAACGAGCTGCCGCACTTCATCCACCACATGAGCTTCGAGTCACCCGGGAACCCTGCGCTGGGGCATTTGCTCGCCAAGGTGGCCAACGAGCACGGCGTGGAAACACTGGCGCACGACAACACCACGCTGGACCCCGAGTACGGCACGCTGGTGCCGCTGCGCTACATGAACGAAGACCAGCACTTCAAGGTGGTGTCGGTCTCGGCCCTGTGCATGGTGCATTACCTCAATGACAGTGCCCGCCTGGGTTGGGCCATGCGCGAGGCGGTGGAAAAGCATTACAACGGCAAGGTGGCTTTTCTGGCCAGCGGCTCGCTTTCACACCGCTTTGCACAGAACGGTCTGGCACCCGAATTCGCCCACAAAATCTGGAGCCCGTTTCTGGAGCAGCTCGACAAACAGGTGCTGCAAATGTGGGCCAACCGCGAGTGGAAGGCCTTTTGCGAGATGCTGCCCGAATACGCCAGCAAGGGCCACGGCGAAGGCTTCATGCACGACACCGCCATGCTGCTGGGCGCCCTGGGCTGGACCGGGTATGACGGTCGCGCAGAGGTCATCACGCCGTACTTCGGTGCCAGCGGCACGGGCCAGCTCAACGCAATCTTTGAAGTGACGCCGCAGGACGGCACACAAATCCCCGCCGCCGTGGCCAGCCACGCCGAAGGCTACACCGCCATCAGCACGAGACTTTGAACATGCCTCAGATCATCATCCACTACACCGCCCAGCTCGACCGGGAAACCGACATGACGGCGCTGTGCCGCACGCTGGCCGACACGATGCTCACCGTCAGGGACGACGAGGGCAAACAGGTCTTTCCTACCGGAGGCGTGCGTGTCATGGCCTACCCGGCCCCGTACTACGCCGTGGCCGATGGCGGTGAGGCCGGCCGTGCAGCCGGACTGTTCCCGGACCACCCCGCAGGTTCTGGCGATTACGCTTTCGTTTACCTGAACGTGCGCATGGGCCGGGGCCGCAGCACCAGCGCCCAGCAGCGCGCAGGCGAGATCCTGACGCGGGCAACGCATGCCCACTTTGAAAAAGTGTTTGGCCAGCGCCACATCGGTATCACCCTGCAAATCGATGTCGGCCAGGAAGTGTTCGACAACAAGCACAGCAACATCCACCCGCTTTTCAACAAGGCCTGAGCCATGTCCGTGTTCACCGAAGGGCAAATCCGGCAACTGGCCGCCGAACTGAACCAGTCCGAAAAATCCCGCGTACAGATCGAGCACTTTTCGAAGCGTTTTCCGGGCATGACGATCGAAGACGGTTACCGCATCAACCGCGCCTGGATGCAGATCAAGTTCGCCGAGGGTCGCAAGATGATCGGCCACAAGATTGGCCTCACCAGCCGCGCCATGCAAATCTCCAGCCAGATCGACGAGCCCGACTACGGCACCCTGCTGGATGACATGCTCTACACCTGCACCCCCGGCCAGGTGCTCGACATTCCCTTCACCCGGTTCATCGCCCCGCGTGTCGAAGTGGAACTGGCCTTCATCCTGAAAAAGGAACTGCGCGGCCCCAACGTGACGGTGGAGCAGGTGCTCGACGCCACCGAGTACGTGACGCCGGCCATCGAGATCATCGATTCGCGCATCGAGCAGTTCGACCGCCACACCAGGGCAATGCGCAAGGTGTATGACACCATCAGCGACAACGCCGCCAATGCGGGCATCGTGCTCGGCGCCAAACGTGTGGACCCGCTGACCACCGACCTGCCCTGGTGCGGCGCCGTGCTGCGCCAGAACGGCGTGGTCGAGGAAACCGGTCTGGCCGCCGGCGTGCAGGGGCACCCCGCCGTGGGCATCGCCTGGCTGGCCAACAAACTTGCGCCCTGGGGCGAACACCTGCAGGCCGGCGAGATTGTGCTGGCAGGGTCATTCACCAAACCCGCGCCCGCCAGGGTGGGCGATGTGTTTGATGCGGACTACGGTCCGCTCGGCAAGCTGCAATTGCGTTTCGTCTGAAAGACCAACCCATGAACACCCCCACCAACACCTTCAAACAAGCCCTGCGCGAGCGCCGCCCCCAGATCGGTTTGTGGATGGGTCTGGCCAGCGACTACAGCGCCGAAATCTGCGCTCTGGCCGGATTTGACTGGCTGGTGATCGATGGCGAACACGCGCCCAACGATCTGAACAGCATCCTGTCCCAACTCAAAACCCTGGCCGCCTACCCGGGCAGCCACGCGGTGGCCCGTGTACCGGTGGGCGACACCGCACTCATCAAGCAGTACCTGGATCTGGGCGCACAAAACATCCTGGTGCCCATGGTGGACACAGCCGAACAGGCGGCGCAGCTGGTGCGCGCCATGCGCTACCCGCAGGACGACGGCCAGGGCGGCGTGCGCGGCATGGCCGGTGCCCGCGCCTCGCGCTGGGGCCATTACGCCGACTACTTCAAGCGTGCCAACGAAGAAGTCTGCCTGCTGGTGCAGGTGGAGTCGCGTGAGGCCCTGAACAACCTGGATGCGATTGCCAGCACCCCCGGCGTGGACGGCGTGTTCATCGGCCCGGCCGACCTCTCGGCCTCCCTGGGCCATGTGGGCAACGCCGCGCATCCCGAAGTACAGGCGGCCATCGAAGACGCGATTGCCCGCATCCTGAAAGCCGGCAAGGCGCCTGGCATCCTCACGCCCGACGAGAAGCTGGCGCAGCACTATTTGTCGCTGGGTGCGGTGTTCGTGGCCGTGGGGCTCGACACCCAGATCCTGATGCGCCAGACCAGCGCGCTGGCGGCACGCTTCAAGGCCGAGGTGAACACCATCGCCCCGACCAGGGGCAGCACCTACTGAATTATTCTTCCGTCATGCCGGACCCGATCCGGCATCCAGTCTCTGGACCCCGGGTCAAGCCCGGGGTGACATGAATTCATCCCAGGCCAGGAGACAACCATGTTCCCCACACCCCAACCCGTCGTGCCTTCTCTGCAGGCGCGCGTGCATGCCGACGAATGGCAGGCCCGGCTGCAACTGGCGGCCTGCTACCGCGTGTTCGCCATGCTCGGCTGGACCGAGATGATCTACAACCACATCACCATCCGCCTGCCCGACAGCGTGACGGGGGGTGACAAGCAGTTCCTGATCAACCCCTTCGGCCTGCACTACAGCGAGGTCACGGCCAGCAACCTGGTCAGGATCAACCTCGCGGGCGAGGTGCTGGACGGTTCGCCCTACAAGGTCAACCCTGCCGGTTTTGTGGTGCATGCCACGCTGCACGGCGGCATCGAAGGCGCGCACTGCGTCATGCACACCCACACCACCGCAGGCGTGGCCGTGGCCTGCCTCGAAGGCGGCTTGTCGCAAAGCAACTTCTATTCGGCCCAGCTGCACGGCATGGTGGCCTACCACGACTTCGAGGGCATCACCATCCATGCCGAAGAAGGCCCCCGCGTGCTCAAGAGCATCGGCAACAAGCCTGCCGTGATCCTGCGCAACCACGGCCTGCTGTCCTGGGGGCAAACGCTGCCTCAAACCTTTGCGATCTTGTGGACACTGCAACGCGCCTGCGAAATCCAGCTGGCCACGCAGAGCATGGGCGCACCGATTCCGGTGCCCGAAGACATTGCCGCCAAATGCACGCGCGACGCCCTGCAGCTCAATCCGAACCATGGCGCGGGCCAAGACGTGTTCGAGGCCCTGGTGCGCCAGGTCGACCGCATCGACAGCGGGTGGCGCGCATGAGCGGCGTGCCCTTCGGCAAAGTGGCCATCGTCGGCGCAGGCGCCATCGGTGGCTGGATGGGCGTGCACCTGGCACGCGCCGGTGCGCAGATCAATGTGCTGGCGCGGGGCGACACGCTGCAGGCCCTGCAGAAGAACGGTCTGCAGCTGCACCAGGGTGGCGAACAGCACACCGTCACCGTCACGGCATCCAGCGATGCAGCCGGGCTGGGTGTGCAGGATCTGGTGGTGATTTCGGTCAAGGCCCCCGCGCTGGCTTCGGTTGCGCGACAAGTGGGCCCGCTGATCGGCCCCGAAACGGTCGTGCTGACCGCCATGAACGGCGTGCCCTGGTGGTTTTTGCAAGGCTTCGGCGGCCCGGTGCAAGGCAAGTCTCTCAGCACCGTGGACCCTGAGGGGACGATTGCCCGCGCCATCCCTGCGAAGCATGTGATGGGTTGCGTGGTGCACGCCAGCTGTTCGGTCGATGGGCCGGGGGTGATCCGCCACCATTTTGGCGACGGCCTGATCGTGGGCGAGCCTTCGGGCCTGGCCACTGCACGCGCGCAGGCCCTGCACGCCTTGCTGCAAAGGGCAGGCTTCAATGCCTCGCTGTCCCCGCAAATCCAGAAAGACATCTGGTTCAAGCTCTGGGGCAACATGACCGTCAACCCCATCAGCGCCATCACCGGCGCCACCAGCGACCGGCTGCTGGACGACGAGCTCGTGCGCGGTTTCATGTCGCGGGTCATGCTGGAGGCCAAAGCCATAGGCGAGCACATCGGCATCCCGATCGCACAGGAGCCGGAAGACCGCCATGCGGTCACGCGCAAACTGGGCGCCTTCCGCACTTCGATGCTGCAGGATGTGCAGGCGGGCAAACCGGTCGAGCTGGACGCGCTGGTCAGCGCCGTGCGCGAGCTGGGTCAGCTCACTGGCGTGGCCACGCCTTTTACCGACGCGCTGCTCGGCCTGAGTCGCCTGCATGCCAGGGTGCTGGGGCTGTACCCGCCACAATGAAGCCATGAGCACCGCACCACGCCTGACTGCCTCCGGCTTTGCCATCCTGCTGCTGATCGCCCTGATGATGGGCGCCAACCATGTGGCGGCCCGTCTCGCGTTCAACCACGGCGTGGATGTCGTCACCGCGGTCAGCTTTCGCAGCGGCGTGACGGCACTGGTGCTGCTCCTGATCCTGTGGCGTCAGCGGGTGTCGTGGCAGCTGAGTCCACGGCACAAGCGTTTCCTGCCCCTGATCGGCGCACTGATCGCCGTGCAAAGCGTGTGCCTGTATTCCTCGGTGGCACGGCTGCCGGTGGCGCTGGCCCTGCTGGTGTTCAACACCTATCCCGTTTCGGCCGCGCTGTGGGCGCGGCTGTTCTATGGCCACCAACCTGAACGCTTTGTTGTCATGACCATGCCGGTCATGCTGCTGGGGCTGGCGCTGGCGCTGGACGTGATGGGCGCCGCCTCGGGCCTGGGTGCAGCGGCCCAGTGGAGCCAGATCGGCCTGGGTGTGGCCTTTGCCATGGGTGCTTCGGCCACTTTCGGGCTGGCCATGGTGCTGACCCAATACGAAGCCGGTGATCTGGACGGGCGCCTGCGCACCTTCACCACCATGGGCCAAGTGGCGGTGTGGGCCAGTCTGGCGGCGGTGTCCATGGGCGGCTGGCAGCTGCCGGTCGATTCCCCAGGCTGGCTGGGCCTGTCCCTGCTGACTTTTTTGTATGGCACCGCCTTCACCATCATGTTCACCGTGCTGCCCCGCATGGGCGTGGTGGGCAACTCGCCCATCATGAACGTGGAGCCGGTCTGCGCCCTGCTGCTGGCCTGGGTGTTCCTGGGTCAGGCGATTGCGTCGATGCAGCTCGTGGGCGCGGCCATCGTGATCGGCACCGTGATGGTGCTGGGGCTGCGCAAACGCTGAATCAGACCACCTGTCCCATCGCCTCGCCCATGCGGATCGGGCGGGTCGGTGTCCAGTCGGCGTTGAAGCGCATCACGCCTTTGGGGAACAGCATGACCACGGTGGAGCCCAGCAGGAAGCGGCCCATTTCCTCGCCTTGCGCGAGTTCGATGTTGCCCATTTCGTAACGCCATTCGCGCAGCACGCCGGGGCGTGGCGGGTTGACCACGCCATGCCAGACGGTGGCCATGCTGCCGACGATGGTGGCGCCCACCAGCACCATCACAAAGGGGCCATGCTCGCCCTCGAACTCACACACCACGCGCTCGTTGCGCGCAAACAGGCCTGGCACGCCACGCGCCGTGACCGGGTTGACCGAGAACAGGTCGCCCGGCACATGGACCATGCGCACCAGCCGGCCGGCGCAGGGCATGTGGATGCGGTGGTAGTCGCGGGGACTCAGGTACAGCGTGGCGAACTCGCCGCCCTCAAAGCGTGAGGCCAGTGCGGCATCGCCGCCCACCAGCGCCCGCGTGGTGTAGTCGTGTCCCTTGGCCTGGAAGATCCGGTCACCTTCGATGCGGCCACACTGGCTGATCGCGCCATCCACCGGGCTGACGAACGCGGCATCGGCCACGGGCCGGGCACCGGCCTTGAGCGGGCGGGTAAAAAATTCGTTGAACGAGCTGTAGCTGGACACATCGGGGTTCGCCGCTTCGTCCATGTTGACCCCATAGCGGCGCACAAAACGGCGGATGGCCGCCGTGGTCCAGCGCCCGCCCTGCCAGCCTGCAAAGCGCCCGGCCAGGCGGGTCAGCGCCTGTTTGGGCAGCAGGTATTGGAGCAGCACCGACAGGCGCTCGGACAGGGCTTGGGACATGGTGGAGGCCGCGTGTGCAGCGGGTACGGGACAAAACCCGATTTTACCGGCGCAGGCACAATCCACCCCCATGAGTACACCGCTGCTGTCGGCCCTTCACCTCGTCAAACGCTTCGGCGACCAGACCGTGGTGAACGACCTGAGTTTCCACATCGACCCGGGCGAATGCCTGGGCGTGATCGGCCCCAACGGGGCTGGCAAGACCACCACCATCCGCATGTGCCTGGGCCTGTCCGAGCCGGACAGCGGCGGTGTGGGCTATTTCGATGGCCTGGCCATGCCGCGTGACGCCCTGGCCATCAAGGCGCAGCTGGGTGTGGTGGCGCAGATGGACACGCTCGACCCGGATTTCACCGCCGCCGAAAACCTGCTGGTCTTTGGGCGCTATTTCGGTCTGCCCGACCGCGTGATCCGCGAGCGGATTCCGCAGCTGCTCGAATTTGCGGCGCTCACCCACAAGGGCAGCGCCAAGCCTGGCCAGCTCTCGGGCGGCATGAAACGCCGCCTGAGCCTGGCACGCGCGCTGATCAACCAGCCGCGTCTGCTGCTGCTCGACGAACCCACCACCGGGCTGGACCCGCAGGCACGCCACCTGATGTGGGAGCGGTTGCAGCTGCTGCTGCAGGAAGGCAAGTCCATCCTGCTGACCACGCATTTCATGGACGAGGCCGAGCGGCTGTGCGACCGCCTGCTGGTGCTCGACCACGGCCGCAAGATCGCCGAAGGCCGCCCGCGTGACCTGATCGCCGAGCACCTGGAGCCCGATGTGGTCGAGGTGTACGGCCAGGGCGCCACGGCCCTCGCACACGAGGCCACGCTGCAGTCACTGGCCGAGCGCACCGAAGTCAGCGGCGAGACCGTGTTCTTCTACACCCGCGCCAGCCAGCCGCTGCTGACCGCGCTGCAAGCCTGGCCACAGTTGCGCACGCTGCACCGCCCTTCCAACCTCGAAGACCTGTTCCTGAAACTGACCGGACGCCAGATCCGGGAGGAAGGCTGAGCATGAGCCAGATCCACAACAACCTCTGGGCGCCGCCGCGCCTGTCCATGCGCTGGTGGCCGGTGTTCCGCCGCAACCTGCTGGTGTGGCAAAAGCTGGCCATCCCGAGCCTGGTGGGCAACATCGCCGAACCGCTGATGTGGCTGGTGGCCTTTGGCTACGGCCTGGGCGCGCTGGTCGGCCAGGTCGAACTCGGTGGCGAGAAAGTGCCCTACATCCTGTTTCTGGCCAGCGGCAGCATCTGCATGAGCGCCATGAACGCGGCGACCTTCGAGGCGCTGTACTCGGCGTTTTCGCGCATGCATGTGCAAAAAACCTGGGACGGCATCATGAACGCGCCGGTGCGGCTGGACGATGTGGTGCTGGCCGAGATGCTCTGGGCAGCCTTCAAGGCGCTGTTCACCGTGACCGCCATTCTGGGGGTGATGCTGGCCCTGGGCATCAGCCACAGTCCCAAACTGCTGGTGGCCTGGCCGGTGCTGCTGGGCGTGGGCATCACCTTCAGCTGCATGGCACTGATCTTCAACGCGCTGGCCAAGGGCTACGACTTTTTCACCTATTACTTCACGCTGTTCCTCACACCGATGATGTTCCTCTCGGGCATCTTCTTCCCGCGCGACCAGCTGCCGCCCGTGGTGCGCTGGATCGCCGACTGGCTGCCGCTGTCGGCGGCGGTGGAACTGGTGCGACCCTTGTTCATGGACCGCTGGCCTGAGCACCCGCTGCGCCATGCGCTGGTGCTGGCGGTGTTCTCGGTGGCGTCGTTCTGGGTGGCGCTGGCGCTCACGCGCAGGCGTTTTCGCGGCTGAAGGCCCGGTCAACGCGTCTGTTGCAAAAGCGCTTCGCGGCTGAAACTGGCTGCACGCGCCTTCCATTCGAGTCGCTGCATGTAGTTTTGTGCACGCTCAGGTGAGCGGAAGGGACCGGAGACCACCAGCCAGCGCTCGCCGCGCCCATCTTCGGCCTGGGCCTTCAGCACACGGGCATGGGTCAACACATCCCGGCCAGCCCGGAAGCTCTCGGCCTCGCGCTGGCTGGACAGACGGGCATGCACCACCAGCAGGCTTTCTGGCGGCAAACCATTCAGCCAGCGTTTGTTGGCCGACATCGGTCCCGGCCTGGCCCCGGCAGCAGCGGGCCCGGATTTGCCCTCAGACTGCGGCGTGCTCGCGGAAGGCGTTGGCAAAACTGCTGCTGAAGCAGGCGTGACCGCTGCCGCTGCCGCTGCCGCTGCCGCTGCCGCTGCCGGTGCCGGTGCCGGTGCCGGTGCTGAAGCTGAAGCTGCTGCTGCAGGCGCTGCGGGCAGCGGTGCACTGGCGGCCACGACAGGCACTGGCGGAGCCACTTTCCCGGCGTTGGTGTCCGCAGCTCCCCTGGCGGCCTGCCAGACCATCAGGCCCGACACCAGGACTGCGGCCCCGCCCAGAATCCAGACCAACCAGCCTTGCTGGGTGGCACCCGATGGCATCTTCACTGGTTTTTCTGCCTGCACCACGTTCTCCGTTCTCCAATGCAATTCATGGACCTGGACCCCTGTGCTGCGGCAGGGGCCAGCGCAACCTGTCTGAACAGCGCCACCCACAGGTGAAACTCAGGATAGTGTAGACAGGTGCGCAGCGGCTCGTCGGCACCCGGGTTCAGCCATGCGACGCGATCAGGTGCTGCAGTATCTGCTTGAGCTGCCCTGTCTGTTCCGGTCCCAGATCGGCCGTCACCCGGGCTTCGTGCACCTTGGCCTGGCGCAGCAGACCCTGCACTTTGCGCTGGCCCGCTGCCGTCAGGCTGACCAGCGACTGGCGCCGGTCGTGCTCGGCGTCGCAGCGCAGCACCCAGCCCGCCTCCTGCATGCGCCCGACCAGCTTGGTCACGGTGGGCTGCTTGGCCAGCACGATGTCGGCCAGTTCGCTGATGCTCAGGGAAGGTTTGCCCGACAGGCTGGCCATGACGCGCCACTCCATCAGGCTCAGGCCACTGGCCTCCACCACCGCATGGAATTCGCCCGAAATCAGATGGCTGGCACGCGCCAGCAGATAAGCCAGGTAGTCGTCGACAAACCCGTCAGCGCTCATGGCTGCAGCGGACGGGTCGTGCCGAACTGCCCTGACTGGAAGACCAGCGGCTCGCCCCCTTCGGCAAAGCCGCAGCGCTCGACCTCGCCCACAAAAATGACGTGGTCGCCTTCTTCGTAACGGCTGCGGTTGTGGCATTCAAACCAGGCCAAAGCGCCATCCAGAATGGGCAGACCACTCTGGCCCAGCGTGTAGTCCACACCGGCAAAGCGGTCACCCTTGCCATAAGCAAACTGTTTGCACAGCTCCACCTGATCAGCGGCCAGCACATTGATGACGTAATGCGTGCCCGCATGAAACAGCGGCAGGCTGCCCGCATGCAGGCCCAGGCTCCAGAGCACCAAGGGCGGCGACAGCGAGACCGAGTTGAACGAACTGGCCGTGATGCCAACGAAATTGCCACTGCCGGCATGGCCTTTGGTGGCGCCCGGTGCGTGGGTGGTCACCACCGTCACGCCGGTGGCAAAGCGCGACAGCGCCTGACGGAAATGCGGCTGCTCGAAGTCCGGGCTCAGGGCGCGAACGTCGGCAGGAGGATGGGCGTGGCGAGGGGATCGCATAGGGTCATTATGGATGATATTCCATGAAAATTCATATAAACTGAATTTCCACTGGAGACAGACATGCTCGTTGAACGCATCGAACACAAATGGCTGGCGGCCTTTGTCCGCACTTTCACGCTCTGCAACGTGCAGCCTGGCGAGGTGGTGGCGATTTTGGCCGAAACCCAGTCCAGGCGTGTGAATGTGGACATGGCGCGCCTGGCCCTCGAAGGCATGGGCGCCAAAGTCTTTGAAATCACCCTGACCACACCGCCCCTGACGGCCCCCGCCCCCGTACGCTCCACGGGCGCGAGCGACGCCATCGGCCAGCTGGCCCCGGTGGTGGCTTCGCTGGCACGCGCCGACTTCGTGGTGGACTGCACCGTCGAAGGCCTGCTGCACGCGCCCGAGCTGCCAGCGATCATGCAAGGGGCCGACGGCAAACGACCGCGCCTCTTGATGGTCTCCAACGAACACCCCGAGATCCTGGAACGCACCGAGCCCGATCCTGCGCTCGAAGGCGTGGTGCGCAGCGCCATGAAGAAGCTCAAAGGCACTCAACAGATGCACGTCACATCGGCAGCCGGCACCGACCTGCGCGTGCGTCTCGACAAAGCCGTGGTGGGCGGCGTCTGGGGCTTCTGCCCCAAGCCCGGCATGGTCTCGCACTGGCCGGCCGGGCTGGCCCTCGCGTTCCCGGCGGCGGGCAGCGTCAACGGCACCCTGGTCATGGCCCCGGGCGATGTGAACCTGACCTTCAAGCGCTACCTGCGTGACACGATCACCCTGACCATTGAAAACGACAGCGTGGTCGGCATCGCCGGCAGCGGCGTGGACGCCGACATGATGCGCGGCTACTGGAAGGCCTGGGAAGACGCCGAGGGCCACCGCGCCTGCTATGCCGTCTCGCATGTGGGCTTTGGCCTGAACCCGGCCGCCCGTTGGGACGCCATGACCTTCTACGACAAACGCGACTGCAACGGCACCGAATTGCGCGCCTTTGCCGGTAACTTCCTCTACTCCACCGGCGCCAACGAAGTGGCGGGCCGCCACACGCTGGGCCACTTTGACCTGCCCATGCGCGGCTGCACCGTGCGGCTGGACGACACCGTGGTCGTGAATGCTGGCGAACTCGTG
>JAYRQF010000249.1:0-2901 GCA_041910735.1 Limnohabitans sp. | reverse complement strand
GTGGCGCTGGTCCAGCCCCTGCCCGTGCGCGAGGCGGCGCCTGTTGCCGCACCGGCCGCGCCCAGCCGTACCGAAGTCCTCAAGCGCCCCGAAGCGCCCTTGAAGACCACACCCGAAGGCGATGTCTGGGCCGAAGTGGTGGGGCAGCTCCAGGCGGCCGAAGCCATCACTGCGCTGGTGCGTGAACTGGCCCTGCAGTCGCAGCTGCTGGCGCGAGAAGGCGATGTCTGGCGCCTGTGCGTGGACAGCGAATCGCTGGCCCGAGCGGCCACTTGCGAACGTCTGCAGGCCGCCTTGCAGGCCGCAGGCCATGCCGTGCGGCTGCAGGTCAGCCAGGGCACCGTGACCGACAGCCCTGCCAAGCGCAACGCGCAGGCGGCTGCGGCCCGCATGGATGCCGCCATCGAACTGATTCAAAACGACCCGCTGGTGCAGGCGCTGGTGCGCGACTTCGACGCGAAGATCGTGCCCGGCAGCATCCAGCCTCTGTAACTTCCATCTCAGAAAGAGCAACATGTTCAACAAAGGACAACTCGCCGGCCTCATGAAGCAGGCTCAGGCCATGCAGGACAACCTGAAAAAAGCCCAGGACGAACTGGCCAACATCGAAGTCGAAGGCCAGTCCGGCTCCGGTCTGGTCAAGGTGCTGATGACCTGCAAGCACGAGGTGCGCCGCATCAACATCGACCCCAGCCTGCTGGCCGACGACAAAGACATGCTCGAAGACCTGGTGGCCGCTGCCTTCAATGACGGCTTGCGCAAGGCCGAAGAAGTCTCGCAGCAGAAGATGGGCAAACTCACCGCCGGCCTGCCGCCCGGCATGAAGCTGCCTTTCTGAGCGTTCGCCCATGGCCGACACCCACGCACTTGCCGCTCTGGTGCAGGCCCTCAAGGGCCTGCCGGGCGTGGGCGTCAAGTCGGCGCAGCGCATGGCTTTCCATCTGCTGCAGCACGACCGACAGGCCGCCACCATCCTGGCGCAGGCGCTCAGCCATGCGGTGACCGCGGTGCGCCACTGCAGCCAGTGCCACACCTTCACCGAGCACGAGGTGTGCGACACCTGCGCCGACCCGCAGCGTGACCGCAGCCAGCTGTGCGTGGTGGAAACACCTGCGGACCAATCGGCGGTGGAGCGCACCGGCACCTACCGCGGCCTGTACTTTGTGCTGATGGGCAAGCTCAGCCCGCTCGACGGCATCGGGCCGCACGACATTGGCTTGGCCCGGCTGCGTGAACGCTGCAGCCAGCCTGAGTTGCGCGAGGTGATTCTGGCCACCAACTTCACGGCCGAAGGCGAGGCCACCGCCCATGTGATCGCCGAAATGCTCAAGTCACTGGGCCTGAAAGTCACCCGGCTGGCACGTGGCGTGCCCGCGGGCAGCGAACTGGAATACGTCGACTTGGGCACGATTGCCCACGCGCTGGTCGACCGCCGCTGAACAGAGCGATACCGCTTTTTTCCCTTACGTGAAAACCCCCTCGGGAGCTTTCCCGATGCGTGCGCGCAAGCGTCTGCCTATGCTGTGCCTGCAGGAGGGGATGGCAGCGGCATGGACAGGCGACGCAGGCAGATGCTTTCGGCGGCGTTGAGCGCCGGCGGTGTGATGGCCGGGCAGTCGTTCGCGGCCGTTTCTTCCGGGCCATCGACCGTCACGGTGGCCATGACGGCGCGCAACAGCCTGTACCACCTGCCGCTGGTGCTGGCCGAGCGGCTGGGCTATTTCCGCCAGCAGGGGCTGCAGGTGAATCTGGTCGCGCACGAGTCCGGGCCGGCCGGGGTGACCAGCGTGCTGCAGGGCAAGGCCGATGTGCTGGCCGGTGCGTTCGAGCGCGTCTTCGAGCTGCAGCGACAAGGCCACTTCTTTCAGGCCTTTGTGCAGATGGCCAACACACCCATGGTCAGCCTGGGCGTTTCTACCGTGCGGGCAGCGCCCCGTTCTTGGCAGGAGCTCAAGTCCGCGCGCATCGGTGTGTCGGCGCTGGAGTCGGGCACCCACTGGATGAGCAGCCTCTGGCTGCTGCGCCATGGCCTGCAACCGCAGGATGTGCAGTTTGTCGAGGTGGGCACGTCGGCGGCGGCTCTGGGGGCATTGTGGGAAGGGCAGATCGATGCCCTTTGCAACCCCGACCCGGTGATGCACTGGCTGGAACAGCGTGGCGAGATCCGGCTGGTGGCCGAGGCGCGCACACCCTCGGGCACACAACAGATCGCCGGTGGCGCCTTGCCCGGGGGCTGCCTGATGGCGCGCGAGGAATTTCTGCTGCGCCAGCCGCAGACGGCTGCTGCGCTGGCCGACGGGGTGGTTCAGGCCTTGCGCTGGCTGCAGACGGCAGGCCCCACCGACCTGTTCAGGCTGGTACCCGTGGCGCCCTGGATCGCCGACCGTTCGGTGTATCTGGGGGCGCTGGACAAATCGCGCGATGCCTATGCCCGTGATGGCCGGGTCCAGGAAGAAGCGGTTTTCAACGCCTGGCGGCTGCATGCGCGGGTGGCGGCGCAGGTGCCATCCAGCCGTGGTCAGCTGGCCCGCACGTTCACCAACGCCTTTGTGAAGCTGCGCTGAGGCCTCAGCGGCGCACTGCGGGCCGTGCGGCTTGCGCCAGTTGTCTGGTGGGCCGGGCTGCTTTGCCGGAGGCCTTGCCGGCAGAAGCCGGTTTGGTGGATGCCTTGCCGTGGGCCGCCAGTTTGGTACCGCTTCGAGAGGGCACACTGGGCACAAACATGACCAGGTGTTGCCCCGGCTTGAGTGCAGCGACGGCCGAAAGGTGGTTCCAGCCGGCCAGGCTGCTGGCCGTCACACCGTGGCGAGCCCCCAGTGTGGCCAGGGTGTCGCCTTTGCGGGCGGTGACCGAGACACGGCGCAGGATCACCTCGGGCGCCAGGCTGAGCTGGGCATTCTC
>JAYRQF010000248.1:0-3854 GCA_041910735.1 Limnohabitans sp. | reverse complement strand
GTCGTAGTCACGCGACTGCCCACGCATGTAGATCATGCCGTTGATGCTGCTGCAGCCGCCCAGCACCTTGCCGCGCGGGTAGCGCAGCGAGCGCCCGTTCAGCCCGGCGGCGGGTTCGGTCTGGTAGAGCCAGTCGGTGCGCGGGTTGCCGATGCAGTACAGGTAACCCACCGGGATGTGCACCCAGTGGTAATCGTCTTTCTTGCCCGCCTCGATCAGCAGCACGCGTTTGCGCGCATCGGCGCTCAGGCGGTTGGCCAGCAGGCTGCCAGCCGTGCCGCCGCCGACGATGATGTAGTCGAACGTGTTTTCGCTCATCGGATGTGTCTCCTGTGGCGACGATTGTGCCTGTCGTCTTCAGGTCAGCGACGCAGCGTCTGTGACTGGGGTAGCCCGTTGGGCCGACTTGCTGGCGCGAAGCGACTGAGGAGGCCCGGCGGGCTGCCCCAGTCGCAGATGCGGAAACGGCTTGTGCTTATTTGCTCGTTGGCATCACGAACTCGGCGCCTTTTCCGATGCTCTCAGGCCAGCGCTGCATCACCGACTTCTGCTTGGTGTAGAAACGCACTCCCTCTTCGCCATAGGCGTGCATGTCGCCAAACAGCGAACGCTTCCACCCCCCAAAACCATGCCAGGCCATCGGTACCGGGATCGGCACATTGATGCCCACCATGCCCACCTGGATGCGGCGCGCAAACTCGCGCGCCACGTTGCCATCGCGGGTGAAACAGGAAACGCCATTGCCGAACTCGTGCTCGTTGATGATCTGCACCGCCCTGGCAAAGTCGGCTACCCGCACACACGACAGCACCGGGCCGAAGATTTCTTCCTTGTAGATCTTCATGTCGGTGGTCACATGGTCGAACAGCGTGCCGCCCAGCCAGAAACCGTTGTCGCAGCCCGCACCCGCGGCCTTGCCGTCAAACTGACGCCCATCCACCAGCAGCTTGGCGCCTTCGGCCACACCGGCGTCGATGTAGCCACGGATGCGGCTGCGGGCCGCTTCGGTCACGATCGGGCCCATCTCGGCCGCGAGGTTCTCGCCGTCGAGCACCTTCAGCGCTTGGGTGCGCTCGATCAGCTTGGGCATGATCTTCTCGCCCACATCGCCGACCAGCACAGCCACAGAAATCGCCATGCAGCGCTCGCCAGCCGAGCCGTAAGCCGCGCCGATCAGTGCGTCCACCGCCTGGTCGATGTCGGCATCGGGCATGACCACCATGTGGTTCTTGGCCCCGCCCAGCGCCTGCACGCGCTTGCCGTGGTGGGCGCCGGTTTCGTAGATGTAGTTCGCGATCGGCGTCGAACCGACAAAGCTGATGGCTTTCACATCGGGGTGGACCAGCAGCGCGTCCACCGCCTCCTTGTCGCCCTGCACCACGTTGAACACGCCGTCGGGCAGGCCGGCCTGCTTGAGCAGGTCGGCGATGAACAGCGAAGGCGAGGGGTCCAGCGGGCTGGGTTTCAGCACAAATGTGTTGCCCGTGGCAATGGCCACCGGGAACATCCACATGGGCACCATCACTGGGAAGTTGAAAGGGGTGATGCCGGCCACCACGCCCAGCGGCTGGCGCATCGTCCAGTTGTCGATGCCGGTGGAGACCTGCTCGGTGTAGTCACCCTTGAGCAATTGCGGGATGCCGGTGGCGAACTCGACGATCTCGATGCCGCGCGTCACCTCGCCCTGCGCGTCGGTGAACACCTTGCCGTGCTCGGCGGTGATCATGTGGGCCAGCGTGTCGCGGTGTTCGTTCAGCAATTCGAGGAACTTGAACATCACGCGCGCACGGCGCAGCGGCGGTGTGTCGGCCCAAGCCGGGAAGGCGGCTTGCGCAGCGACCACGGCCTTGTCCACCTCGGCCGCATTGGCCAGGGCCACGCGGCCTGTGACGGCACCGGAGGCCGGGTTGGTCACGTCCTGGGCGCGGCCCGAAGTGCCTGCGGCGCGCTGGCCGCCGATGTGGTGGTCAATGTTCGTGGTGCTCATGTCTTGTGTTCCTGTAGGCGCGAGTTCCGACTCGCGTAAATGGGTCAGGTTTGCAGTCTAGAAACCCCGGTCCGGCATCACAAGCCTCCAGCCTTGAATTGATTGTTCAAAATGGTGAACAATCAACGCATGGATGTCCAAAAAATCACCACACTCTGGGGCCACCTGCACTGGCTCAGCGTGCTCGCCCAGCAGGGCAGTTATACGGCCGCTGCCGCCCGTCTGGGCGTGAGCAAGGCGGCCGTGAGCCAACGCATCGCCGAACTCGAACGTGCCGCCCGCGTGCCGCTGGTGCAGCGCACCACCCGCAGCGTGCGCCTGACCGAAGCCGGGCAGCGGCTGGTGGACGACACCCGCGCCTCGTTCGAACAGATCGCTCAGAGCTTCGAGCAGGTGCGGGACCTGGCCGAACAGCCCAGTGGTCTGTTGCGTCTGACGGCGCCGGTGGCGCTGGCGCGCCAGCAGCTCATGCCCCTGCTCACCGAGTTTCTGCGCCTGCACCCGCAGGTGCGCATCGAACTGGACATGGCCGACCGCCTGCGCTCGCTGGCCACCGAAGGCTTTGATCTGGCCATCCGCCACACCGAGCGCGCCCCCGACACCCATGTGGCCTGGACGCTGTGCGACACCGCCTCGGTGCTGGTGGCCACCAAGGCCTGGTTGCGCCGCGCGGGTACGCCCAAGACACCGGCTGACCTGCAACGGCACAACTGCCTGCACTACCCGCGCTCGCAGGACACGCCGGTCTGGAGCTTCACGCCGGTCAAGCCTGTGAAGGGACGCGAAACGGTCAATGTACCGGTGCGCGGCAGCCTCGCGGCCAACAACAGCGAAGCCTTGCGCGAAGCGGCGTTGGCGGGTGCGGGCATCGCGCTGCTGCCGGATTTTTCGGCGCAGGACGCCCTGCGCAAGGGCCAGTTGGTGCCGGTGCTGCCCGACTGGCAGGTGGACGGCGGTTTCGGTCGCCACATCTTCGCCATCCGCCCCTACACGCCGCATGTGCCGCGTGCCGTGTCGGCGCTGGTGGCGCACCTGCGGGAGGGCTTGGCCAAAGGTTTCGGGGCCTGAGCCATGCGCCCGTGCAGGCGCAGGGGCATTGCCCGGCTGCTGCAGCCCTTGGGCTATGCTTGCCGACAGGACAAAACAGTCCAAGGGAGTACGCGATGGATGCCTCGACCGCATGGTGGATCGCCGCAGGTGTCATGCTGGCGCTGGAAATGGTCAGCGGGACTTTTTACCTGTTGATGCTGGCTTTGGGCATGGCCGCGGCGGCGCTGACGGCCTATGCAGGCTGGAGCCTGAGTGGTCAGATGGGCATGGCCGCGGTGGTCGGACTGGCGGCGGTCCTGGTCTGGCACAACGTGCGGCGCCGCCAGCAGGGTGGGGCGTCGGCACGCGCCGAGCGCAGCGTCAACCTGGACATAGGCGAAGAACTGCAGATTGAAGCCTGGTCGCCCGAAGGGCAGGCCAGCGTCCGTTACCGGGGCGCGCAGTGGACTGCGGTGTTGCGTCCGGGGCAGCCGGCGCAGCCGGGACGCCACCGGGTGGTCGAGCTGCAGGGCAATCGACTGGTGGTCGAGAGGCTCTGACGCACACATTCACACAAAGGGGGTCTCCATGGAAATCGCAATCGTCGCGTTGGTGGTGGCGGTGATCTTCATCGCCAGGTCGGTCAAGGTGGTGCCGCCACAACCCGCCTGGGTGGTCGAGCGGCTGGGCAAGTACCGCAGCACGCTGGCGCCGGGCCTGAACTTCATCGTGCCCTTTGTCGACCGGGTGGCGCACCGGCACAGCCTCAAGGAAATCCCGCTGGACGTGCCCAGCCAGGTTTGCATCACCAGGGACAACACCCAGCTGCAGGTCGACG
>JAYRQF010000247.1:0-3449 GCA_041910735.1 Limnohabitans sp. | reverse complement strand
GCAGGTTGGCGTCCACCACCACCATGCGGCCCGCTGCGCGCTGTGCTGCCAGCCAGGGCTGGTAGATGGCGGCGTCCTGTGCCACCAGCGCCAGGCAGCCGGTGGCCACTACCTGCAGCTCAGGCCATGCGGCGCAAGCGGCATTCAGTGCCGCCGCCGTCACCTGGCGGTCGGCCACGCCATCGCGGTAGAAGCTGTAGCTGGCCTTGCCCTCTGCGTCCAGCGCGGCCAGGGCCAGCGCACTGGGCGCGCGCACTGGCGTCGGCGCGGCCAGGGCCACACCCGCATCGTGCAGACCACGCGCCAGTTGCCGCCCCAGCATGTCGCCCGACAGCGGGTTGAGGTACAGCGTGCCCATGCCCTGCAGGCCCAGCGCGCGGGTGAGGTTGTAGACCGCGCCGCCCGCGCAGGGTTTCAGGCGGCCATCGGGCTCCTCGATCAGGTCGAACAGGGCCTCGCCCGCCGTAGCCACGCGCAGCAGCGGTGCGGTGGGTGCGCTGGAGGTGGGGGCAGAACCGGCGGACTGGACAGGGAAAACCATAAGTAAATCCACTTGATTTATTAACTTGTAGGCCACTATAGTTCGATCCCATCCACTCGACAAGAGTGGTTCACCTGCCAGCCGCGCAGCACGGGGCCGACAGGAATCTGCCATCCCAACACCCGGAGACAACGCCATGCAACGCACCCCCGCCTTTGCGCTTTCTGCCCTTGCCCTCACCGGCGCCCTGGCCTGTGGCCTGGCCCAGGCGCAAACGTCCGAGCCCGTCATCGGCCTCATCACCAAGACCGAGACCAACCCCTTCTTCGTGAAGATGAAAGAGGGCGCCACGGCCGAGGCCAAGAAGCTGGGCGCCAAGCTGGTGTCGGCCGCAGGCAAGACCGACGGCGACAACGCGGGCCAGGTCACCGCCATGGAGAACCTGATCGCCGCAGGCGCAAAGACCATCCTCATCACTCCCAGCGATGCCAAGGCCATCGTGCCCGCGATCAAGAAGGCGCAGGCGCGCGGCGTGATGGTGATTGCGCTGGACAGCCCCACCGACCCCATGGATGCGACCGACGCGCTGTTTGCCACCGACAACTACAAGGCAGGCGAGCTGATCGGCCAGTACGCCAAGGCCGCCTCTGCGGGCAAGAAGCCCGTGATCGCCACGCTGGACCTGTTCCCCGGCCACCCTGTGGGTGCGCAGCGGCACAACGGCTTCCTGAAGGGCTTTGGCCTGCAGGCCAACGATGCCAAGAGCAACGAGTTGTCGCGCCCCGCCGAAGTGGTCTGCATGGCCGACAGCTTTGGCGACCGCGCCAAGGGCCAGACCGGCATGGAAAACTGCCTGCAGAAGAACCCCGACATCAACATCGTCTACACCATCAACGAGCCCGCCGCCGCCGGTGCCTACAACGCGCTCAAGGCCGCAGGCAAAGAGAAGAACGTGCTCATCGTCTCGGTGGACGGTGGCTGCGCAGGCATTGCCGATGTGGGCAAGGGCGTGATCGCCGCCACCAGCCAGCAGTACCCACTGCGCATGGCCGCCATGGGCGTGGCGGCCGGCGTGGAATACGCCAAGACCGGCAAGAAGGTGAGCGGCTACACCGACACCGGCGTGACGCTGATCGCTGCCAAGCCCATGGCGGGCGTGGACAGCAAGGATGTGAAGACCGGCACCGACCTGTGCTGGGGCGCCAAGTAAGAGCCGTTCGAAAAACTCTTCTGGCGTCGTTGCTGCGTCTTGCCGTACTACCGTACTGCCTGCGACGCAGCACCTAGCCAGAACCGCCTCGCTGAGTTTTGCGAGCAGCTCTGAAAAACGCCTTCTCTCTGAGAGTCACCTCATCCACACGCACGGAGCCGCCATGTCCTCGACCGCTTCCAAACTACCGCCCCTGGCCACGCTGGGGCCGTTCATTGCGCTGATTCTCGCGTGCGCGTTCTTTGCCACGCAGAGCGAGCGTTTTCTGTCGGCGCAGAACTTCGCACTCATCCTGCAGCAGGTCATGGTCGTGGCGGTCATCGCCATCGGCCAGACGCTGGTCATCCTCACGGCGGGCATTGATCTGTCGTGTGGCATGGTCATGGCGCTGGGCGGCATCGTCATGACCAAGATGGCGGCGGACTACGGCCTCTCGGCCCCGGTGGCGGTTGCCTGCGGCATGGCGGTGACCATGCTGTTTGGTTTGGTCAACGGCCTGCTGGTCACCAAGATCAAGCTGCCGCCCTTCATCGTCACGCTGGGCACGCTCAACATCGCGTTTGCCGCCACGCAGCTGTACTCGGGCGCGCAGACCATCACCGACATCCCTGCGGGCATGACCGCACTGGGCAACACCTTCCAGCTGGGGCAGACCGCCATCGTCTGGGGCGCGGTGCTGATGCTGGTGCTGTACCTCATCACTTGGTTTGCACTGCGCGAGACTGCACCTGGCCGCCATGTGTACGCCGTCGGCAACAGCCCCGAGGCCACGCGCCTCACTGGCATTGCCACCGACAAGGTGCTGCTGGGCGTGTATGTGCTGGCCGGCCTGTTCTACGGCGTTGCGTCGCTGCTGTCGGTGGCGCGCACCGGCGCGGGCGATCCGAACGCGGGCCAGACCGAAAACCTCGACGCCATCAGCGCCGTGGTGCTGGGCGGCACCAGCCTGTTTGGTGGCCGCGGCGTCATCCTGGGCACGCTGGTGGGGGCGCTGATTGTGGGTGTGTTCCGCAACGGGCTCACGCTGATGGGCGTGTCGTCCGTGTACCAAATCCTCGTCACCGGCATCCTCGTGATCCTGGCCGTGGCCACCGACCAACTCTCGCGCAAAGGAGTGCGTTGATCATGACCGCCTCCACACACACAACGAACGCCCCGCTGGTCATGCAGGCCAAGGGCCTGGTCAAGCGCTACGGGCAGGTCACCGCGCTCGACGGCGCAGACTTTGAGCTGCGCGCAGGCGAAATCCTGGCCGTGATTGGCGACAACGGTGCGGGCAAATCCAGCCTGATCAAGGCGCTGTCGGGAGCCACGGTGCCCGACGAAGGCGAGATCCTGCTCGACGGCCAGCGCATCCAGTTCAAAAGCCCCATCGATGCGCGCAAGGCGGGCATCGAGACCGTGTACCAAGACCTGGCCGTGGCCCCGGCCATGACGATTGCCGAGAACCTTTTCTTGGGCCGCGAGCTGCTGCGCCCCGGCTTGTTGGGCAGCGCACTGCGCATGCTCGACAAGAAAAAGATGCTCGAAGAAAGCGTGGCCCGCATGGCCGAGCTGAAGGTGGGCATCCGCTCCATGACGCAGGCGGTGGAGACACTCTCGGGCGGCCAGCGCCAGTGCGTGGCCGTGGCGCGTGCGGCAGCGTTTGCACGGCATGTCGTCATCATGGACGAGCCCACCGCCGCCCTGGGCGTGAAGGAGGGCAACATGGTGCTGGAGCTGATCCGCCGCGTGCGCGACAAGGGCCTGCCCGTGATC
>JAYRQF010000246.1:0-11466 GCA_041910735.1 Limnohabitans sp. | reverse complement strand
CTGCTCGAAGAGCGGGTGGTGCAGGCGCTGGCCGTGCTGCGTGACGTGCGCGACCTCTGGCAGAACTGGCTCGACCGCGTGGACGAGCTGTTCCCGCAGCTGCAGGACCACACCCTGCGCGCCAGCTGGAAGACGCAGATCCGCGCACCGTTTGAAGACATCTTTGCCGGCTCGGCCTTCCAGCCCATCCTCGACGAAGTGAATGCCATCCACCAGCGCGTGCTCAAGGGCCGTGTGTGGGTGGCGCTGCACATGCACGCGGGCGACGGCAACGTCCACACCAACATCCCGGTCAACAGCGACAACTACGAGATGCTGCAGACCGCGCACGAAGCCGTGGCCCGCATCATGGTGCTGGCGCGCAGCCTGGACGGCGTGATCTCGGGTGAGCACGGCATTGGCATCACCAAGCTGGAATTCCTGACCGATGACGAGCTGGCCAACTTCACCGCCTACAAGGCCAAGGTGGATCCCGAGGGCCGCTTCAACAAGGGCAAGCTGCTGCGCGGCGAGGCGCTGCGCCGGCTGGGTGACGATGTGCACGCTGCCGACCTGACGCACGCCTACACGCCCAGCTTTGGACTGATGGGCCACGAGTCGCTGATCATGCAGCAGTCCGACATTGGCGACATTGCCGCCAGCGTCAAGGACTGCCTGCGCTGCGGCAAGTGCAAGCCGGTGTGCTCCACCCATGTCCCGCGCGCCAACCTGCTGTACAGCCCGCGCAACAAGATTCTGGCCACCTCGCTGCTGGTCGAGGCCTTCCTGTACGAAGAGCAGACGCGCCGCGGCATCAGCATCCAGCACTGGCAGGAGTTTGAAGACGTGGCCGACCACTGCACTGTCTGCCACAAGTGTCTGACCCCGTGTCCGGTCAAGATCGACTTTGGCGACGTGACCATGAACATGCGCAACCTGCTGCGCAAGATGGGTCAAAAGAGCTTCAGGCCCGGCAATGCTGCGGCCATGTTCATGCTCAACGCCACCAACCCCGAGACCATCAAGCTGGCCCGCTCGCTGATGGTGAATGTGGGCATGAAAGCCCAGCGCTTTGCGCATGACCTGTTCAAGGGCCTGGCCCGCAAGCAGACCGGCGCGCCGCCAGCAACGGTGGGTGCCGCTCCGATCAAGGAGCAGGTGATCCACTTCGTCAACAAGAAGATGCCGGGCAATCTGCCCAAGAAGACCGCGCGTGCCCTGCTCGACATCGAGGACAAGGACTACGTGCCGATCATCCGCAACCCGCAGGCCACCACGCCCGAGACCGAGGCGGTGTTTTACTTCCCAGGTTGCGGCTCCGAGCGCCTGTTCAGCCAGGTGGGCCTGGCCACGCAGGCCATGCTTTGGCACGCCGGCGTGCAGACCGTGCTGCCGCCGGGGTATCTGTGCTGCGGTTACCCGCAACGCGGCTCGGGCCAGTTCGACAAGGCCGAGAAGATGATCACCGACAACCGGGTGCTTTTCCACCGTGTGGCCAACACGCTCAACTACCTCGACATCAAGACCGTGGTGGTGAGCTGCGGCACCTGCTACGACCAGCTGCAGGGCTACAAGTTCGAAGAGATCTTCCCGGGCTGCCGCATCGTCGACATCCACGAATACCTGCTCGAAAAAGGCATAACGCTCACGCCTGAACAGGCCGGTGCCTACCTCTACCACGACCCCTGCCACACCCCCATGAAGCAGCAGGACCCGATGAAGACCGTCAAGGCGCTGCTCGGCGACCAGGTGCTCAAGAGCGAGCGCTGCTGCGGGGAATCGGGTACCTTGGGTGTCACCCGCCCGGACGTGTCCACGCAGGTGCGTTTCCGCAAGGAAGAGGAAATTCGCAAAGGCGAAGCTGCCTTGCGTGCCAGCGGTGCCGTGGGCGAGAAGGACAACGTCAAGATTCTGACCAGCTGCCCCAGCTGCCTGCAAGGCCTGATCCGTTATGGCGATGACCTGAACAATGGTCTGCTCGAAGCCGACTACATTGTGATCGAGATGGCCAAACACATTCTTGGCGAGAACTGGATGCCTGACTATGTGGCCGCTGCCAACGCAGGCGGCATCGAACGCGTGCTGGTGTGACCATGGCTGGCCTGACCAAAGAGACCCCCATGCCCGAGTCCCTGACCGTGCACGGCGCTTCGCGCGTGCTGGAAGTGGGCTTCTCGGACGGAAAAACCTTCCGCATCCCCTTCGAGCTGATGCGCGTGTATTCGCCCTCGGCCGAGGTGCAAGGCCACGGCCCCGGGCAGGAAGTACTGCAGACCGGCAAGCGCGACGTCACGTTGCTCGAGATCGAGCCCGTGGGCAACTACGCGGTCAAACCCACGTTCTCCGACGGACACGATTCGGGCCTGTTCACCTGGGAGTACCTGTACTTTCTGGGGTCGCAGGAAACGGAACTCTGGGCGGACTACGAACAGCGCCTGCTGGCAGCGGGTGTGGGTCGCGACGACCCCATGCCCGAGAAGGCCGGCAGCAGCTGCGGCCATCACCATTGATTTCAGGTTGAGGAGGTCGCCATGAGCACCACCCATTTCGGTTTCAGAACGGTCGACGAAAAAGACAAGGCACGCCATGTGCGCGGGGTCTTTGATTCAGTCGCGTCCAAATACGACGTCATGAACGACCTGATGTCGATGGGCCTGCACCGCGTCTGGAAGGCCTACACCGTGCAGGTGGCCAACCTCCACGAAGGCGACCAGGTGCTGGACATTGCGGGCGGCACCGGCGACCTGGCCATGGCCTTTGCCAAAAAGGTCGGCGCCAGCGGCCGTGTGGTCCACACCGACATCAACGAGGCCATGCTTTCCACCGGCCGCGACCGCCTGCTCAACCACGGCATCGTGCTGCCCACCCTGGTGTGCGATGCCGAGAAGCTGCCTTTCCCGGACCAGCATTTCAATCTGGTCAGCGTGGCTTTTGGCCTGCGCAACATGACCCACAAGGATGTGGCGCTGGCGGAGATGTGCCGCGTGCTCAAACCGGGGGGCAAGCTGCTGGTGCTGGAGTTTTCCAAAGTGGCCAAGCCGCTGGAGAAGGTGTATGACTGGTACAGCTTCAACATCCTGCCGCACATGGGCAAGCTGGTGGCCGGCGATGCCGACAGCTACCGTTATCTGGCGGAGTCGATCCGCATGCACCCGGCTCAGGAAGAACTCAAAGCCCTCATGAAAAAGGCCGGATTTGGCCACGTTGATTTCCACAACCTGAGTGCAGGGGTGGTAGCCTTGCATGTCGGTATCAAATGTTGAACAGATCAGGGTGCCGACAGACTTTTTCGGAGACAACGTGAACAAGTTCCTTTCTCTGCTGCTCGCTGCTGTTCTGGCGCTGGGCAGTCTCAATGCAGAAGCCGCACGCCGTCTGGGTGGCGGCAAATCCATCGGCCAGCAATCGGGCAATGTGACCCAGCGCGAAGCGGTTCGCCCGCAGGCGCCTGTTGCGCCAACGCAACAAGTCGCGCCAGCCCCTGCGCCCAAGCCCACCGCTGCACCCGCCCCGGCTGCGGCCAAAAAACCATGGGGTGCCATGCTGGGTGGTCTGGCCGCAGGCCTCGGTCTGGCCTGGCTGGCCCATTCGCTGGGTTTTGGCGAAGCCTTCGGCAATGTGCTGATGGTGATGCTGCTGGCCATGGTGGTCATGGCTGTCATTGGCATGGTCATGCGCCGTCGCGCGCCTGTCGCGCCCCAGATGGCATACCAGGGCGCAGGTGCTACAGCAGACCAGCCGGCATCCTTCAAGCAGTACAACCCCGAAAAAGTGGGCAACGACGCTTCGGCCCGTCCTTGGGAAAGCCAGTCCACCCACTTCGACAGCACGGCGCCTGCAGAGACCGGCTCCATGATCGGTGCCGGCCTGCGCGGTGTGCAGGGTGGGGCGCAGGGCTGGGGCATCCCGGCCGACTTTGATGTGGCCGGTTTTGTGGATGCGGCCAAGCGCAATTTCATCACCTTGCAGGACGCCTGGGACCGCTCGGACATCGGCCTGCTGCGCTCGATGATGACCGACACCATGGTGGCTGAAATCCGCAGCCAGTTGGCCGAACGTGAGGCGCAGTTCCCCGGCCAGGCCAACAAGACCGAAGTGGTCATGCTCGAAGCCCAGCTGCTGGGCATCGAGGACATGGCAGATGCTTACATGGCCAGTGTGGAGTTCAACGGCATGATCCGCGAGGAGCCTTCTGCCGGCCCGAGCCCCTTCCGCGAAGTCTGGAACATGACCAAGCCCAAGAGCGGCGGCAGCGGCTGGCTGGTGGCCGGCGTGCAGGCCTTGCAATAGCCCGCTTGCGCCTGAGAGGGCGCTGCTTTCGGGAATAATCGGGGACTATGGCAACACAGTCCCCTTTTTCTTGGGCCGCGCAAGCCGTGGCCGGCCTCCAGCCGCCCGCCTGGGTGGTGGACGAAACCCTCAACCGCCTGGTGCTGTTCCTCAACCATGTGCTGATGGGCGAACCTGAGGCCACGCAGCGTCTGTCCCGCCAGAAGGGGCAGCGCATCGAGCTGGTCTGGCAAAAAATGCAGCTGCAACTGCAGGCCACACCCGCAGGCCTGTTTGAACGCGGTCAGTTTGAGAGCTTTGACCTGCGCCTGACGGTGACCGAAGCGTCGCCGCTGGACCTGTTGAGCGCACTGGCCCGTGGCGACAAACCCCGGGTGCGCATCGAGGGTGATGTGCGCCTCGCTGCCGAGGTCAACTGGCTGATCGACAACGTGCGTTGGGATGCCGAGGAAGATCTGGCGCGCCTGATCGGTGACGCGCCTGCGCACACCCTGGCCCAAGTGGGCCGTCAGGCCCTGGTCGCGCTCAAGGGTTTTGTCGCCAGCAAGGCGCCCGCAGGCAGCCCGGCATGAGTCGCCTGACACGCGGCGCTTTCATCGTTTTCATCGTCCTGCGCTACGGGCTGGACGAGTTGGTGCTGTCCAGCTTCCGCCACCCGTGGCTGCGTCTGCTCACAAGGGTGCTGACGCTGGGACGCAACCTGCGCGCTCCGCGCGGCGAGCGCCTGCGCGAAGCGCTGGAGCAGCTGGGGCCGATTTTTGTCAAGTTCGGTCAGGTGCTGTCCACCCGCCGTGACCTGATGCCGCCTGACATTGCCGAAGAGCTGGCCAAACTGCAGGACCGTGTGCCGCCGTTCGCCACCGAGGTGGCGGTGGCTACCATCGAGCGGGCCTTCCGTCAGCCGGTGGACCGGGTTTTTGAGCAGTTTGAACGCGAACCGGTGGCCAGTGCCTCGATCGCGCAGGTGCATTTCGCCACGCTGCGCGACAAGTCGGGTCAGCTGCGCGATGTGGCCGTGAAGGTGCTGCGACCCGGCATGCTGCCGGTCATCGAAAAAGACCTGGGCCTGATGCGCATGATGGCCGGCTGGGTGGAAAAGCTCAGCGACGACGGCAAGCGCCTCAAGCCCCGGGAGGTGGTTGCCGAGTTCGACAAATACCTGCACGACGAACTCGATCTGGTGCGCGAAGCCGCCAATGCCGCCCAGTTGCGCCGCAACATGGAAGGTCTGGGTCTGGTGCTGATCCCTGAGATGTTCTGGGACTGGTGCCACCCCGAGGTCATCGTGATGGAACGCATGAAGGGGGTGCCCATCAGTCAGGTGGAACAGCTGCGTGCCGCTGGCGTGGACATTCCGAAGCTGGCGCGCGACGGCGTGACCCTCTTTTTCACCCAGGTGTTCCGTGACGGGTTCTTTCATGCCGACATGCATCCGGGCAACATCCAGGTCAGTCTGGATCCGGCCACTTTCGGCCGCTACATCTCTCTGGATTTCGGCATCGTCGGCACCCTGACCGAGTACGACAAAGAGTATCTGGCGCAGAACTTCACCGCATTTTTCCGCCGCGACTACAAGCGTGTGGCCGAGCTGCACATCGAGTCGGGCTGGGTGCCCGCCGAGACCCGCGTGGACGAACTCGAAGCCGCCATCCGCGCCGTGTGCGAGCCCTACTTCGATCGCCCGCTCAAGGAAATTTCGCTGGGCATGGTGCTGATGCGCCTGTTCCAGACTTCGCGCCGTTTCCATGTCGAGATCCAGCCGCAGCTGGTGCTGCTGCAAAAGACCCTGCTCAACATCGAAGGTCTGGGCCGCCAGCTGGACCCGGACCTCGACCTGTGGAGCACGGCCAAGCCGTTCCTCGAAAAGTGGATGATCGAGCAGGTCGGTCCCGGGCGTTTCTGGCGTGAACTCAAGGCTCAAGCGCCGCAGTACGCCAAGCTGCTGCCGCAGCTGCCCCGCCTGCTGCATGACTACCTGCAGCAGCCGCGCGGTGGCGATTCGCGGCAGATGGCGCAGCTGATCGCCGAGCAGCGCCGCACCAATGCACTGCTGCAGATCCTGCTGTACCTGGGGCTGGGCTTCTTCACCAGCATGCTGGTGCTGGTGGCCTGGACGCATCTCGCACCGTATTTCTGACCGGCGGACACGGAGACCCTGCCATGCTGCTCACCCTTGTCATCGCTTACCTGCTGGTGACCATTGCGATTGGCCTGATGGCCGCCAGACGTGTCAAGAACTCGGCCGATTTCGCCATTGCCGGCAGGCATCTGCCCATCAGCATGATCATCACCACCACGTTTGCCACGTGGTTTGGGTCGGAGACGGTGCTGGGCATTCCGGCCAAGTTCGTCAACAGTGGCCTGCACGGTGTGGTGGAAGACCCGTTTGGGGCGGGCAGCTGCCTGATTCTGGTGGGCCTGTTTTTTGCAGCGCGCCTGTACCGCATGACGCTGCTGACCATCAGCGACTATTTCCGTGAGCGCTATGGCCGTGCGGTGGAGGTGGTCTGCTCGGTCATCATCATGGTCAGTTACCTGGGCTGGGTGTCCGCGCAGGTGACGGCCCTGGGGCTGGTCTTCAATGTGCTTTCGGGCGGAGTGGTCAGTCTGCCCACGGGCATGGTGATCGGGGTGGTGTCCATCCTGGCCTACACGCTGTTTGGCGGCATGTGGTCGGTGGCGGTGACCGATTTCATCCAGATGATCATCCTGGTGGTGGGGCTGGCCATACTGGCGGTGTTTGCCGGGCAGCAGGCCGGCGGCGCCGACAAGGTGATCGCGCTGGCGGTCAGCCAGGACATGTTCAAGTTCTGGCCAGAACCGAATTTCCACGACGTGGTGTTCTTTGTGGCCTCGGCCATCACCATCATGCTGGGCTCGATCCCGCAACAGGATGTGTTCCAGCGGGTGATGTCGGCCAACAGTGAATTTGCCGCCACACGCGGACCTGTGCTGGGCGGCGTGTTCTACATCGTGTTCGCCTTCGTGCCCATGTTTCTGGTGGTCAGCGCGATGATCATCATGCCCGAGCAGGCGGCCGAACTGATCAAGGAAGATCCCCAAAAGGTGCTGCCCACGCTGGTGATGGAAAAGATGCCCTTTGTGATGCAGATCCTGTTCTTCGGCGCGTTGCTGTCGGCCATCAAGTCCTGCGCTTCGGCCACCTTGTTGGCGCCCAGCGTGACCTTTACCGAAAACATCTGGCGCCAGTTCCACCCCCACCAGTCGGACCGGCAAGAGCTGCGGGCCATGCGGGTGACGGTGCTGGTGTTCAGCCTGCTGGTGCTGGGTTACGCGATCTGGATGCAGGGTTCCTCGATTTACGAGATGGTTTCCGGCGCGTACCAGGTGACTTTGGTGGGAGCCTTTGTGCCGCTGGCCTTTGGCCTGTACTGGAAAAAAGCCACCACTCAGGGGGCCATTTTTGCCATCGTCCTGGGCTTGCTGACCTGGTTGCTGTTTCTGCTCACGCCCGCTGGCGGGCAGTTTCCGGCCCAGCTGGCCGGGGTGCTGGCCAGTCTGACGGGCATGCTGATCGGCTCGCTGGGGCCGCAGGCGATCCGCAACCAGCATGGATCGCATCACCGGCTGGTGGGGGCGGTCTGAGTGGGGGCTTGAACCGGGCGCCCCCGCCTATAATTGAGGGTTTTTCCAAGTTTCATCCTGAACGAGCCCTCACCATGCCCATTTACGCCTACAAGTGTGAGTCCTGTGGCCATGCCAAGGACGTTCTGCAAAAGATCTCCGACGCCCCTTTGAGCGAATGCCCGGCCTGCGGTAAACCCACCTTCAGCAAGCAGCTGACCGCTGCCGGCTTCCAGCTCAAAGGTTCTGGCTGGTACGCCACCGACTTCCGTGGCAGCACCAGCGGTGCGGGCGGTACCTCGGCGCCTGCCACGGCAGCCGCTGAAACTGCCAGTGCCAGCGGCGATGCAGCAGCTGCCGCACCCGCGGCTGCCGGTTGCGGCGGCAACTGCGCCTGCCACTGAACACCATTGGAACCTGCATGATCGCCAGACGCCTGCGACAGTACTTCATCACCGGCTTGCTGGTGTGGCTGCCCATGGCCGTCACGATCTGGGTGCTGACCTGGTTGTACGGCCTGCTCGACGGCATCTTCCTGTCGGTGCTGGGGGCGGCCGATGCCGTGATTCCCGGCCTGCACACCCTGGCCGATGCGCTCAGGGCGATTCCCGGTTTTGGGGTGCTGTCGGTCACGATCATCCTTCTGGTCACGGGCCTGTTCGTGGCCAACATCTTCGGCCAGTGGTGGCTGCGCCAGTGGGACAGGCTGATGAACCGCATCCCGGTGGTGCGCAGCATCTACACCAGCGTTAAGCAGGTGTCCGACACCCTTTTTTCGGGCAGCGGCCACGCGTTTTCCAAAGCCTTGCTGATCCGCTACCCGCACACCGAGGCCTGGGCCATGGCTTTCCTGACAGGCAAGCCGGGTGGCGAGGTGGCCAGCAAGCTCGATGGCGAGTACGTGAGCGTGTTCATCCCGACCACGCCCAACCCGACCTCCGGCTTTTTCATGATGCTGCCGCGTCACCATGTGATCGAACTCGACATGTCCGTGGACAACGCGCTCAAGTACATCATTTCCATGGGCGTGGTGGTGCCCGATGGTCCGGACAATCCGGCCATCCAAACCCACTGAAACACTTTTATGCCAACTGGCGCACGCTGCGCCCCGATCAGAAAGCCAAGAAATGTCCTCGATGCGTTCTACCTATTGCGGTCTGGTGACCGAAGCCCTGCTGGGCCAGACCGTCACGCTGTGCGGCTGGGTCAACCGTCGCCGTGACCACGGTGGCGTGATCTTTGTGGACCTGCGCGACCGCGAAGGCTATGTGCAGGTGGTGTGCGATCCGGACCGTCCCGAGATGTTCAAGGTGGCCGAAGGCCTGCGCAACGAATTTTGTGTGCAGATCAAGGGTCTGGTGCGCGCACGCCCCGAAGGCACGACCAACGACAACCTCAAGAGCGGCAAGATCGAGATCCTGTGCCATGAGCTGACGGTGCTCAACCCGTCCGTCACGCCCCCCTTCCTGCTGGATGACGAGAACCTGTCCGAGACCACCCGCCTGACGCACCGTGTGCTGGACCTGCGCCGCCCCTACATGCAAAACAACCTGATGCTGCGCTACCGCGTGGCCATGGAAGTGCGCAAGTACCTCGACGAAAACGGTTTCATCGACATCGAAACCCCCATGCTCACCAAGAGCACGCCCGAAGGCGCGCGCGACTACCTGGTGCCCAGCCGCGTGCACGACGGCCAGTTCTTCGCGCTGCCGCAGTCGCCCCAGCTGTTCAAGCAGCTCCTGATGGTGGCCGGCTACGACCGCTACTACCAGATCACCAAGTGCTTCCGCGACGAAGACCTGCGCGCCGACCGCCAGCCCGAGTTCACCCAGATCGATATCGAAACCTCGTTCCTGACCGAGGAAGACATCCGCGCCATGTTCCAGGGCATGATCAAGCACGTCTTCCAGAAGACCATGGGCATTGACTTGGGTGACTTCCCCATCATGCCGTACAGCGAGGCCATGTTCCGCTTCGGTTCGGACAAGCCGGACCTGCGCGTCAAGCTCGAATTCACAGAGCTGACCGAAGTGATGAAGGACGTCGACTTCAAGGTCTTCAGCACCCCCGCCACCACCAAGGGCGGTCGTGTGGTGGCCCTGCGTGTGCCGGGTGGCAGCGAGATGAGCCGTGGCGAGATCGATGGCTACACCGAGTTCGTCAAGATCTACGGCGCCAAGGGCCTGGCCTGGATCAAGGTCAACGACGTGGCGGCCGGCCGTGACGGCCTGCAGTCGCCCATCGTCAAGAACATCCACGACGCCGCGATTGCCGAGATTCTGAAGCGCACCGGCGCACAGAACGGCGACATCCTCTTCTTCGGCGCCGACAAGGCCAAGGTGGTCAACGACGCCATTGGCGCGTTGCGCCTGAAAATCGGCCACAGCGATTTCGCCAAAAAGACGGGCCTGTTTGAAGACCGCTGGGCCCCGCTGTGGGTGGTGGACTTCCCGATGTTCGAGCTCGACGAGGACGAGGGCCGCTGGAACGCGGTGCACCACCCCTTCACCGCGCCCAAGGACGGCCACGAAGACTACATGGACACCGACCCGGGCCGCTGCATCGCCAAGGCCTACGACATGGTGCTCAACGGCTGGGAACTGGGCGGTGGCTCGGTGCGTATCCACCGCGCCGAAGTGCAGAGCAAGGTGTTCTCGGCCCTCAAGATTTCGCCCGACGACGCACAGCTCAAGTTCGGCTTCCTGCTGGACGCGCTCCAGTACGGCGCGCCCCCGCACGGTGGCCTGGCTTTTGGCCTGGACCGCCTGATCACGCTGATGACCAAGGCCGATTCGATTCGCGACGTGATCGCCTTCCCCAAGACCCAGCGCGCCCAGTGTCTGCTCACGCAGGCGCCCAGCCCGGTCGACGAGAAGCAGCTGCGCGAGTTGCACATCAAGCTGCGCAATCCGGTGGCTGCAGCTTGACAGATAACTGCTCCAGTAATAAGCCGCCTTCTCAGCTGGCTTTTTCACATTCGGATGGGTTTTGCTACGCAGCTGACCCAAGGCGGCACTGTTACTTACCTTGGGTCAGTTGCGTAGTAAGACCCATCCGGCACCCGTGAGGTTTTGTCTCGTTAAAAAAAGTGGCCTGGTAAGTGGGACAAATCAGCCATGGTGAGCTTCTTCAGCTCGCTCAAAGCCGAGCGCACGGCCAAGAAGGTCTACCTGTCACGGACGGGAGCAGGCACGTTCGGATGTGTTTGACTACATCAAGCGTTTTTAGAACACCACGCGTCGACATTCAACACTGGGCTACGTCAGTGATACAGTTCGAAGATGTTCAAAAAGCTCAGGTCGGTGTCAACTAACCGGCAGCAGCCCAATCATTTAATCAAAAATAATCAAACCAGTTGAACCGTGCAGCTCAGTGCATATCCGAAGCCGCGCAGGGTGCGGATGGCGTCGTCCGGAGCGCCGCAGCTGTCGAGTTTTTTGCGCAAGGCGCTGATGCGCATCTCCAGGTTGGCGGGCGGTGTCCCGAACTCAGTTGCAGGTTTGAGCTGGTGGACGAGGATCATTATGCAGCCAAACGCTGGTCTTGTTGTGGACGAAGTGCACGGATGAGCGCAGGCAGCTGGGCATAGCCCTTGAGGCGGCGCAGGCCCTT
>JAYRQF010000245.1:0-2799 GCA_041910735.1 Limnohabitans sp. | reverse complement strand
GTGAAGTCGCGGCGGGTGGCGTCTTCGTCCTGCGGGCCCCAGACGTTGTCGCGCAGCACACGGCCACTCGAATCCACGGCATGCTTGACGCCTTCGAGCTGGCGTTTGCTGGTGCGCTCGTTGCCCTTGACCTGCTCGGCGGCGGCGTTGTCGAGGTAGGCGCGGAAGGTCGAGACCTCGATCACCTCGTGCTCGCGGCCACGGCCATAGACGACGTGGACGATGCGAAAGCGCCGCCCGATGATGAAGGCCCGGCGAAACAGGCCTTTGACCTGCTCGGGCGTGGCGTTGGTCGCCACGTCAAAGTCCTTGGGGCGCAGGCCCAGCAGCAGGTCGCGCACGGCGCCACCCACGATGTAGGCTTCAAAGCCAGCGCCCTGCAGGGTGCGCACCACATTGATGGCGCGCTCGTCCACCAGTTTGGGGTCGATGCCGTGCACGCTGGCCGGCACCTCGGTGCGCTTGCCGAAATTCGGCTTGTCGCTGGCGGGCTTGCCCAGCAGCTTGGTGATGAGTTTCTTGATCATTCGTCTTGGAACAGGTCGAGGATGCGCCATCCTCTTTGGGTGGCCAATTGTCGCAGGCGCGCGTCCGGGTTGGTTGCCACGGGGTGCTGGGCCTTCTCCAGCAGGGGCAAGTCGTTCATCGAATCCGAATAAAAACTCATCTCGACGTCTGCCCAGCCCAAGCCCCTGGCCGCCAGCCATTGCTCAACGCGGGCCACCTTGCCTTCGCGAAAGGACGGCGTGCCCTTGATCTCGCCAGTGATCCAGCCATGGGCGTTGCGCTCGAGCTCCACCGCGATCAGATCGCTCACACCAAAGGCCTGCGCGATCGGTCGGGTCACGAACTCGTTGGTGGCGGTCACGATCATCACCGTATCACCGGCGCGCTGGTGGCCGCGCACCAGATCGAGCGCGGGCGGCAGGATGCGCGGGCGGATCACCTCGTCCATGTAGCGGTTGTGGGCCTTGGCCGCTTCCACCGGGCCCCGCACGCAGGCCGCTTCGGTGGCAAAACGCACGTACTCGTGGATGTCCAGCGTGCCCGCCTGATAGTGGGCATAAAAGGCATCGTTGCGCTCGCGGAAGGTGGCGGCGTCGTGCCAGCCCAGGTCGATGGTGAATTCGCCCCAGCTATGGTCCGAGTCGATCGGCAGCAGGGTGTGGTCAAGGTCAAAAAGGGCCAGTTTCATTCGTTTTCCAGCATGGCGCGCACGAGCGGAATGGTCAGGGCGCGCTGGGTCTGCAGGGCATAGTGGTCCAGATGGTCGAGCAGCTGCATGAGGCTGCCCAGATCGCGCGAGAAGCGGTTGAGCATGTAGCTCATCACCTCATCGCTCAAAAACAGGCCGCGGGCATCGGCGGCCTGACGCAGCACGGCACGCCGCTCGGGTTCATCCAGCACCTTCAGGCCATAGACATGGCCCCAGCCCAGACGCGTGCGCAAATCGTCACGCAGCTGCAGATCGGCCGGCGGCAGCAGGCCGGCCGCCAGCACCCAGCGTGGCGTGCCGGTGCGGGGAGTGAGCGCGTTGACAAACCAGTTGAAGGCTGTGTGTTGCTGCTCGGCGTTGTAGAGGTGCACATCGTCCATCAGCACCGCCACCCAGGCGTCGTTGAACTCGGGCGGGTTGAAGGTGTGGCTGTCAAGCCAGCCCACGGCCAGCCCCTGTTCGGTCAAGGCCTGATGCACCGCCTGCAGCAGGTGGGTCTTGCCAGAGCCTGCATCACCCCAGAGGTAGGTGGGCACTGGCGCACGCGTGCCACCCGAGGTCCACAGGCGCAGGTGGTTGATGGCTGCCTCATTGGGACCACTGAAGAAAGAATCCAGCGTCGGCCGGGTCGACAGGCCGATGTCCAGCGCCAGCTGCTTCATGCGTCGAACCCGGTGTCTGGTCCGGAGGGGCCGTGGCGGTAAAGCGGGCTGGCCATGTAACCTCGGCGCAGGCGCCGCAAAGCCACCAGCAATACCGCGCTGGCCGGCAGGGCGATCAGCACCCCCACAAAACCCAGCAGCTGGCCAAAAGCCATCAGGGCCAAAATCACGGCCAGCGGGTGCAGGCCAATGCGTTCGCCCACGAGGCGCGGGGTCAGAAAGAAGCTTTCCAGCAGCTGGCCCAGCCCGTACACCACCGCCACCGTCAGCAAGGCCTGCGTCGGTGCGGCAAATTGCAGCAGACCGGCCAGCAGCGCCAGCAGCAGCCCGGTACCGAAGCCCAGATAGGGCACAAAGACCGCCAGCCCGGTGAACACGCCAATCGGCAAAGCCAGATCCAGACCGAACAGGGCCAGTCCGCTGGCGTACCAGACCGCCAGCGCCAGCATGACCAACAGCTGGCCGCGCAGGTATTCGCCCAGCACGGTGTCGCACTCGCGCCCGAAGTCATCTACTGCAGTGCGCCAGCGCGGCGGCACCAGATCCATCACCACGGCCACCAGCTTTTCCTGGTCGTGCAGCATGAAAAACAGCGCCACCGGCACCAGCACCACATAGCCCAGCACCGACAGAACGGCGCTGCCCCCCACCTTGAGCGAGGCCAGCACCGGGGCCATCCAGTCTTCGCGGTTGTCGCTCAGCCAGGTCACCAGCTGGGTCTTGAGGTCGGCCAGATCCAGCGACAAGGTCACGCCCAGCTGGGCCAGAGCCGGCTGCACCAGCCCATCCAGGCGGTCCAGCAGGCCCGGCAGTTGCTGGCGCAGCAGGGGCCACTCGCGCACCAGCACTGGCACCAGCAAAAGGAACAGCCCCAACAAAATCAGCAGGGCCAGGGCCTCGACCGCCACCACACTCAGGCTG
>JAYRQF010000244.1:0-1796 GCA_041910735.1 Limnohabitans sp. | reverse complement strand
GGGCACACTACGACTGCGGCGGCTCGACCACCTTCGCCCTGCCCACCACCACCGACCCGGTGCAGGCCCTGCTCAACCGCACCTGGACGCCCACGCTGAGCGTGACCGGCGCCGAAGGTTTTCCGTCACTCAAGGACGCGGGCAATGTGCTGCGGCCGTACACCGCTTTCAAGCTCAGCCTGCGCCTGCCCCCGCTGGTGGACGCTGCACAGGCCGTGGCCGAAATGAAAACCCTGCTGGAAGACAACGCACCCTACCAGGCCAAAGTCACCTTCGAATCGGGTGGCGGTGCCACCGGCTGGAATGCGCCGACCACGACGCCGTGGTTTGAACAGGCACTGTATGCCTCCAGCATGGCCCACTTTGGCGCACCCGTCGGCTACATCGGCCAGGGCGGCACCATCCCGCTGATGAATATGCTCAGCCAGGGCTTTCCCAAGGCGCAGATGATGGTCTGCGGCGTGCTCGGCCCCAAGAGCAATGCGCACGGGCCCAACGAATTCCTGCATGTGCCCTACGCGCGCAAACTCACCGCGGCCGTGGCCGAGGTGATGGCACGCCTGCCCTGATACCGGATCTCAGGCGGCGGTTTTCTGCTGGCGGATGGCCAGCCACACCAGCGCCAGCCCCGCCAGCGCCACCGGCACGATCGAGCCGATGTTCAGCCAGGTCCAGCCGCTGGTGGTGACCAGCGCGCCCGAGGCGAACGAAGTGAAGGCCATGGTGGCGAACACGCAGAAGTTGATGGCGGCCTGACCGCGGTCTTTTTCTTCGGGCGACCAGGCTTTCATCGACAGCGTGGTGCTGCCGGTGAACAGGAAGTTCCAGCCCACCCCCAGCAGAAACAGCGAGATCAGGAACTGGTGCAGGTCCACGCCCGACAGCGCCACGGCGATGCAGACAAAGTTGAGCACCACGCCCACGGCCATGATCTGCAGCGCGCCGAAACGCTTGATCAGCGCACCCGTGAAAAAGCCCGGTGCGAACATGCCGATCACATGCCATTCGAGCACCAGCGCGGCGTCGCTGAAACCGTAACCGCAGACCTGCATGGCCAGTGGCGTGGCCGCCATCAGCAGGTTCATCACGCCGTAGCTCATGGCGGCGGTGATGGCCGAGACGATGAAGACCGGGCGGCGCATGATCTCGGCCAGTGATCCAGCTTTGGCCGCACCCGGTTTGGGCGCAAGGGCGGCGGGAAAACGGATGAAGTGCATCAGGACCAGCCCGGCCACGGCCACGCAGGCCAGCGCGAGGTAGGCACCAACGAAGGGTGTGTCGGTCAGGCCCCGGGTGCGCGAGGCGAGGTTGGGGCCGATGACGGCGCCGATCAGGCCACCGGCCAGCACCAGCGAAACGGCTTTTTCACGGAAGTCGGGGGCCGAGAGTTCGGCCGCCGCAAAGCGATACAGCTGGCCGTTGGCACTGTAGTAGCCCGCCACCACGGTGGAGAACACCAGCAGCCAGAAGTTGTGGCTCCACGCCGCGTACGCGGCCAGCAAAGCCGAGCCCAGCGCGACCAGCAGGCCGAGCTGAAAGGACACGCGACGACCCCAGCGGCTTTGGCTCTTGGCCACCAGCCCGGTGGAGAGCGCACCGCCCACCACATAGCCCATGACCGGCAACGTGGCCATCCAGCCCAAAGGGGCCATGGACAGGCCCACAAGACCATTGATGGCGATGAAGGTGACGTTGTTGGTGAGGAACAGGCCCTGGCAGAGGGTCAGGAGGAGGAGGTTGGCGTTCATGCCCCCCAGTGTATATGGGCGGGGTGGTCTGAGCAGGGCAGAGGCCCG
>JAYRQF010000243.1:0-1914 GCA_041910735.1 Limnohabitans sp. | reverse complement strand
CTTGCCGACCACTTTCAGGCCGTTGAGCAGGGCGGCGCCGACCACGATGGCGGTGCCGTGCTGGTCGTCGTGGAACACCGGAATGTTCATGCGCTCGCGCAGCTTGCGCTCGATGTAGAAGCAGTCGGGGGCCTTGATGTCCTCGAGGTTGATGCCGCCGAAGGTGGGCTCCATGGCCGCGATGATTTCGACCAGACGGTCCGGATCCTTCTCGTTGAGTTCGATGTCGAACACGTCGATGCCGGCGAACTTCTTGAACAGCACGCCCTTGCCTTCCATCACCGGCTTGCCGGCCAGCGGGCCGATGTCGCCCAGGCCGAGCACGGCGGTGCCGTTGGTGACCACGCCGACCAGGTTGCCGCGCGCAGTGTAGCGGAAGGCGGCTGCGGGGTCTTTCACGATCTCTTCGCAGGGAGCGGCCACGCCGGGTGAGTAGGCCAGCGCCAGATCGTGCTGGTTGACCATCTGCTTGGTGGCCTCGACGCTGATCTTGCCGGGGCGCGGGAACTCGTGATAGTCGAGCGCGGCCTGGCGCAGTTCGGGACGGCGGTTGGCGCTGCTGCTGGGATTGCTGGCGGGGGTATCGCTGGGCATGGGTGGCTCCGGAAACAACAAAGGCACGGCATGCGGATGACCTGCCGGCCGAAAAATGGGGCTGTTACATGCCGATTGTAGGGGGTGTTCCCCCTTTATTTCCGGAATGGGGGGAACCCGGATGGCAGGGGCCCCGTCAGTTGCGGGGATCGGGGTGCAGGTCCATCTCCTCCAGCCGCACCATGCGCGTGCGGTAGCGCAGCTTGTGGTACAGGAAGAAGGCCAGGAACACCGGAAGGCCCATGTAGGTGACGGACAGGCGCTGCCAGTCCAGGTCACCGTGCAGCAGCAGCTGCGTGTCCTGCCCGACAATGACCAGCAGGCACAGGGCCAGCGCCATCAGCGGGCCGAAGGGGAACCAGCGTGCGCGGTAGCGCAGGGCGCCCAGTTCGCGCCCCTGCGCCACATAGGCGCGGCGGAAGCGGTAGTGGCTGATGGCGATGCCGACCCAGGCGATGAAGCCCGTGAGGCCGGAGGCGGCCAGCACGTAGGCGTAGGCGTTGTCGCTGCCCTGCTGCAGCAGGAACACCAGCAGCACCACGGCGCTGGTGGTCAGCACGGCCGGCAGCGGCACACCCAGTTGCGAGGCACGACCGAACACCGGCCAGGCCATGCCACTGCGGCCCATGGCAAACAGCATGCGCGTGGAGGCATACATGCCCGAATTACCGGCCGAGAGGATGGAGGTGAGGATCACCGCGTTCATCACCGCAGCAGCAAAGGCCAGGCCGGCGCGCTCGAACACCAGCGTGAAGGGCGACTTGGCGATCTCGTTCACGTCGCCGCCGAGCAGTTCGGGGCTGGTGTAGGGGATCAGCAGGCCGATCACGGCAATCGCCAGAATGTAGAAGATCAGGATGCGCCAGAACACCTGTTTGATGGCCTGCGGGATGGCTTTTTCGGGCGCTTCCGATTCGCCCGCCGTGACGCCGATCAGCTCGGTGCCCTGGAAGGAGAAGCCGGCGATCAGGAACACCCCCAGCGTGGTGAGGAACTGCCCGCCCAGGCCTTGGCCGAGGAAGGGCGCATCGCCCAGCGTGAAGTTGGAAAAGCCGACATAGGCCCCCCCGAGGATGCCGAAGATGGTGAGCACGCCCACGGCCAGGAACACCAGCACGGTCACCACCTTGACCAGCGCCATCCAGTACTCGGTTTCGCCATAGACGCGCACCGGCAGCAGATTGAGCAGCACGATGATGGCCAGGATGGCGCCGCTCCAGGCCCAGGGCGGCATGAAGCGCAGCGGCTCCCAGTAGGAGATGACCAGCGCCGCGATGGTGACGTCGGCCGCGACCGTGATGACCCAGTTGAACCAGTAGT
>JAYRQF010000242.1:0-11567 GCA_041910735.1 Limnohabitans sp. | reverse complement strand
GAGCTCGATTTCTTTGGCCACGGACACACCGTCCTTGGTCACGGTGGGGGCGCCGAAAGAGCGCTCGAGCACCACGTTGCGGCCTTTGGGGCCCAGGGTCACTTTGACGGCGTTGGCCAGGATGTTCACACCCTCGACCATGCGGGCACGGGCTTCACCGCCGAAAACTACGTCTTTTGCTGCCATGTTGATTTCTCCTAATCTTGAACGTCATTCCCGCGAAAGCGGGAATCCATGAGGTTTTGTGGATCCCCGCCTGCGCGGGGATGACCCACAAGGGGTCACTTATTCGACGACGGCGAACAGGTCGTCTTCCTTCATGACCAGCAGCTCGTCGCCATCGACCTTGACGGTCTGGCCGGAGTACTTGCCGAACAGGACGCGGTCGCCGACCTTGACGGTCAGGGCCTTGGTCTCGCCCTTGTCGTTGGTCTTGCCCGGGCCGACGGCCAGGACTTCACCCTGGTCGGGCTTCTCGGCAGCGGCGTCGGGGATCACGATGCCGGAGGCGGTTTTGGTTTCGCTTTCAACGCGCTTGACGATCACGCGATCGCCGAGAGGACGAAGTTTCATTGCATCTCCTGGATTTGAAACAAGGTTGACAGACAAGAGACCACCAATTGCGGGGCCTCCGAATCAAAACGTGGAGCGGTGTTAGCACTCATCTCCATCGAGTGCCAATGATAAGGGCATTTGTCCGCGGTTCAAGAGTGCGTTGTCCCGATGTTGATCGGGCTGGATGTGGTTTTTTGAAATGAAATTCATGTATGTGAATTTCAGTCGCATGTGGGTATATTCCCTTGATTACTTACCGATCGGTAAGGCATCATGGTCTCATCCGGTTTTCAAACACGCAAGGAGACAAAGATGACGGCAAACAAAGCCCAACGGGTGGATGTGTTGATTGTGGGCGGTGGCTTTGGTGGCATGTACGCCACCTACAAATTCCGCGAGATGGGCTACAAGATCCAATCCTTCGAGGCCGGCGGCGGTCTCGGTGGTGTCTGGTACTGGAACCGTTACCCGGGCGCCCGCGTGGACCTGCCCTCCATCGACTACAGCTTTTCCTTTTCGCCTGAAATCGAGCAGGAATGGACCTGGTCGGAGCAGTTTGCTGCCCAGCCCGAGCTGCTGGAGTACATCAACTTTGTCGCCAAACGCCTGGACCTGAACAAACACTTTCAGTTCAACACCCGCATCAACCACGCGCAGTGGGATGAGGCCCGCAAGCTGTGGGTGCTCAGGACCGACAAGGGCGAAGTCTGGGAGGCGCCGTACTGCATCATGGCCACCGGTCCGCTGTCGGTGCCCAAGGATCCTGAAATTCCGGGTCTGAACCGTTTCAAGGGCGCCCTGTACCGCGCTGCCCGGTGGCCCCACGAGCCGGTGCGCTTCGAGGGCAAGCGCGTGGGCGTGATCGGCACCGGCTCCACCGGCATCCAGATCGTGCAGGAAGTGGGCAAGACGGCGGGTGAGCTGTTCGTCTTCCAGCGCACGCCCAGCTTCACCATGCCCATGCGCAACGTGAAGCTCGAGCCCGACTATGTGGCCGAAGTCAAACGCCACTACGCCGGCATCCGTGAGGCTGCCCGCAACAGCGCCGTGGGCGGCACCCGCCCCCAGTCCACCCGCGGCTTCTTCACTGTCACGCCTGCGCAGCGCAAGACCCTGCTGGAAGACGCCTGGAAGAACGGCGGCCTGGCCATGCTGGGCACCTTCTCCGACCTGCTGGTCAATGAAGAGGCCAACGCCGAAGTGGCCGAGTTCGTTCGCGGCAAGATCGGTGAAATCGTCAAGGACCCGGTCACCGCCGAGGCGCTCAAGCCCAAGGACTACCCCATCTTTGCCCGCCGCCCCTGCCTCGATTCGAGCTATTACGAGACCTACAACCGGCCCAATGTCCATCTGGTCGACCTGTTCAAGCAGCCGATCGTCGAAATCACCGAAAAGGGGGTGCGCACCGAACAGGGCGAATACGAGCTGGATATCCTGATCCTGGCCACCGGCTACGACGGCCTGACCGGTGCCCTGACCGCCTTTGACGTGGTGGGCAAGGGTGGTCAGACCGTCAACCAGAAGTGGAAAGAAGGCGCACGCTCGTATCTGGGCATCATGATGGCGGGCTTCCCCAACCTGTTCATGACCACCGGCCCCACCGGTCCGGCGGCATTGGCCAACATCATCCGCATCAGCGAAAACGATGTGGACTGGATCGCCGAGCTGATGGTCCACATGGAGAAGAACGGCCAGGCCGCGGCGGAAGTCACGCCAGAAGCCGAGCAGGCCTGGATGGACATCGTGGCCAACCTCGCCAGACGCAGCCTGCTGCTCAAAGCCAAGACTTGGTACCTGGGCGCCAACGTCAAGGACAAACCGCTGGGCCTGACCCTGTTCACCGGTGGCTTCCACAAGTACCGCGAACACTGCGAAGCCGCGAAGCAGGACGGCTACAAAAAGGCGCTGGCCTTCGTGCCAGGCCAGGTCGAGCGCGCTGCCTGAGGCACCACCTCAAGGAAAACCCCTGGATCCAGGTCGCCCCCGGCCATTGAATGGCCGAGGCGCGACTGCTAGGATCTACTTACCGACCGGCAGGTGAGTTTCGGCGTCAAACCCGAAACAGACCCCGACCGGTCCCTGAAAAAAACGCAAGAGACACCGCGCAGGATCATGAGCCTTTCGAGCTTGATGCAGGACCGCCAGCTTCTGATTACAGGGCTGCTGACCCACGCCGCCAGATACCACGGCGATGTGGAAGTCGTTTCACACCTGCCCGATGGCGAGGTGCGCCGCAGCAACTGGCGCGAGGTGGCCAGCCGCTCCAGGCGCCTCGCCAGGGCGCTGACCGGCCTGGGCCTGCAGCAGGGCGAACGTGTGGGCACTCTGGCATGGAACACGCACCGCCACCTGGAGTTGTATTACGCGGTGTCGGGCATGGGCTCGGTGCTGCACACCGTCAACCCGCGCCTGTTCCCCGAGCAGATCGCCTGGATCGTCAACCATGCCGAAGACCAGGTCCTGTGTTTCGACCTGGACTTTGCCGATCTGGTGACGCGCCTGGCGCCCGAGCTCAAGTCGGTCAAACGCTATGTGGCCCTGTGCCGCCGCGACCAGCTGCCTGCGCTGGACCTGCCCGGCCTGTGCGCCTATGAAGACCTGATCGACGGCGCTGCCGATGATTTCGTCTGGCCCGAGCTGCCCGAGAACACACCTTCGGCCATGTGCTACACCTCGGGCACCACCGGCAACCCCAAGGGCGTGCTCTACACCCACCGTTCCACGGTGCTGCACAGCTTTGGCGCCTGCGCCACCGACGGCCTGGGCCTGGGCTCCAACGATTGCGTGCTGCTGTCGGTGCCCATGTTCCACGTCAACGCCTGGGGCATGCCGTATGCCACGGCCATGTGTGGCGCCAAGCTGGTGCTGCCCGGTCCCAATGTGACTGGCGAGCGTCTTTTTGCCCACATGGTCAACGAGGGCGCCACCATGTCGCTGGGCGTGCCCACCGTGTGGCTGGGTTTCTTCCAGTACCTGGAGCAGCACAGGGAAAACCTCGATCTGAAGGCGCTCAAGCTCAAGCGGGTGATGGTGGGCGGCTCGGCCGCACCGATGTCCATCATCCGCAAGTTCGAGGAAATGCTGGGCGTCTTCGTGGTCACCGCCTGGGGCATGACCGAGACCAGCCCGGTGGCCACCGTGGGCAACCTGCTGGGCAAGCACCAGGGCATCTCGCTGGAAGACCGCTACCAGGTGCAGGTGCTGGCCGGCCGGCCGATGTACCCGATCGAAGTCGAGGTGTTCGACGACGAGGGCAAGCCGCTGCCTCACGATGGCCGCCAGGTGGGTGAACTGCGCGTGCGCGGCCCCTGGGTGCTCTCGGCTTATTACGGTAACGCGCCCGGCTCCGCACTGGACGCCGGCGGCTGGTTCAGCACCGGCGACGTGGCCAACATGAATGCCGACGGCTATGTGCAGATCACCGACCGCAGCAAGGATGTGATCAAGTCCGGCGGCGAGTGGATTTCTTCCATCGACCTGGAAAACGCCGCCGTTGGCCACCCCCAGGTGCAGGAAGCCGCGGTGATTGGTGTGCATCACAGCCGCTGGCAGGAACGTCCGCTGCTGGTGGTGGTGCCCAAGGCGGGCGAAAAGCCCACGGCCGCTGCCATCCTCGATTTTCTGAAGGACCGTGTGGTGCGCTGGTGGTTGCCCGACGATGTGGTCTTCGTCGACGAGCTGCCCCATACCGCCACCGGCAAACTGCTCAAGACCAAACTGCGCGAGCAGTTCAAAAACCACAAGCTGCCCACGGACACCGGTTCCTGAAGCGGTCCCAACTGTTCAACTGTTCCTCAACCCCGGCGAAAAGAAAAGCACGTCGCCCCGTCCCAAAGCCAAACGCAAAGGAGATATGCACATGGCCAAACTGAACCGCAAAGCCCTCATCGCTGCTGCCGTGACCGGCCTGCTGGCCGCCACCGGCGTCCAGGCCCAGGTCTCTGACGACGCCGTCCGCCTCGGCGTGATGGCCGACATGACCGGCCCCTATGCCGGCAACGGTGGCCCCGGCTCCACCCTGGCCGTGCGCATGGCCGTCGAAGACTTCGGTGGCAAGGTGCTGGGCAAGCCCGTCGAGGTGCTGGTGGCGGACGACCAGAACAAGCCCGACGTCGGCACCAACATCGCCCGCCAGTGGCTCGAGCAGAACAAGGTCGACGCCATCGTGGGTGGCTCTGCCTCCTCGATTGCCCTGTCCGTGAGCAACATGATGAAGGCTGCCAAAAAGCCCTACCTGATCGCCGGCACCGTGGCCTCCGACCTGACCGGCAAGGCCTGCTCGCCGATGAACATCCAGTTCGCGGTGGACACCTATTCCATGCCCAAGGCGGGCGTTCAGGCCCTGATGGGCCAGGGCATCAAGTCCTTCTTCTTCATTGCGGTGGACTACGCCTTTGGCGCCGCTTTCCAGGCCGAAGCCACCAGGTTCATTGAAGCTGCTGGCGGCAAAGTGGTCGGCTCGGTCAAGCACCCGCTGGGCACCACCGACTTCTCGTCCTACCTGATGCAGGCGCAGGCCAGCAAGGCCCAGGCCATCGTGGTCCTGAATGCCGGTCTGGACCAGACCAACGCCCTCAAGCAGGCGGCCGAGTTCCGCATCGCCCGCAACGGCCAGGCCGTGTCTGTCTTCGGCATGACCATCAACGCCGTGCACGCCATGGGTCTGGACATTGCCCAGGGCCTGCAGTTCACCGACCCGATGTACTGGGACCGCACCGATGAAACCCGCGCCTGGGCCAAGCGCTTCATGGAGCGCAACAACGGCGTGGCGCCCACCTACATCATGGCGAGCGCCTACAGCGCCGCCACGCACTACCTCAAGGCCGTGCAGGCCGCCGGCACCGACGAGGGTGGCGCTGTCATGGCCAAAATGAAGGCCACGCCGATCAACGACTTCTCCATGAAGAACGTGCGCATCCGCGAAGACGGCCAGACCATGCGTCCGGTCTACGCCGCGCTGGTGAAGACCCCGGCCGAGTCCAAGGGCAAATACGACTACTACACCATCAAGGGCGAAATCCCCGGTGAGCAGGTCTTCCGTCCGCTGGCCGAAGGCGGCTGCGACTTCGTCAAGAAGTGAACCGTCCCTGACGCACCCGGCCCTCGAACCAGCCATGTCCATGCTGCAGATCGACTTTCTTGGTGAACAGCGTGACCGGCTGGGTGAGTGCCCGCTGTGGGACGAGCGCCGCCAGGCGCTGTACTGGATCGACTCCAAGCGCTGCCTGGTCCACCGCCTCTCGCCCGCCAGTGGCGAGCGGCGGCAGTGGACCCTGCACTCGGAAATCGGCTCCCTGGCCCTGTGCGAAAGCGGCCGCCTGCTGGTGGCCCTGGAGCACGAGATCGGATTCCTGGATGTGGACAGTGGCGAGGGCACCTTTGAGCGTCTGGCCACCGTCACCCACCCCGAGGAGCGCATGCGCCTGAACGACGGCCGCGCCGACCGCGCCGGCCGCTTTCTGGTGGGATCGCTCAAGCTTGCGCCGGCCACACCGGTGGGCGAGCTCTACCAGTTGCTGCCCTCCGGGCAGCTGAACACCCTGGAGCGCGGCATCCGCGTCTCCAACAGCCTGGGCTTCAGCCCGGACGGCCGCACGCTGTACTTTGCCGACAGCCTGTCGCACCAGATTCGCCGCTATGCCTACGACCCGCAGACGGGTCAGGCATCCGGCATGCAGGTGTTTGCCGACACCACCGCCCTGGGCTCCGGCCCCGACGGTGCGGCGGTGGACGCCGAGGGCCACCTGTGGGTGGCCCTGGTGATGAAGGGCCAGCTGGCCCGCTTCCGGCCGGACGGCTCGCTCGAGCGTCTGCTGGACCTGCCGACGCCGCACCCCAGCTGCCCCTGTTTTGGCGGCCCGGACCTGGACACCCTGTATGTGACCAGCCTGAGCGACACCGGCAACACCATCAAGACGGACGATCCGCGTGCCGGCCGCCTGCTGGCGGTGCGTGGCACCGGTGCCCGTGGCCTGCCCGAAGCGCGCTTTGCCGACCGCGCCTGAGCCGGCCAGAACCGACATACCTTTGGAAGCAACAAGCATGAACGCATCGAACATGAGCGCCGCCAGCAACGCGCTGGCTGGCCGTGTGGCCCTGGTCACCGGCGGCGCACGCGGCATTGGCCGTGCCATCGTGGAACATCTGGCCAGTCTGGGCGCCACCGTGGGTGTGCTGGACCTGAAAAAAGAACTCGCCGAAGAGGCCGTGTCCGCCCTGGCCGCGAAGGGGCAAAAAGGCATGGCCTTTGGCGGCAATGTGGCCGAGCAAAGCACCCTGATGGACGCTGCGGCCGCCCTCAAGTCGGCTTACGGCCGCTTCGACATCATCGTCAGCAACGCCATGTGGGTGCGCTACGGTCCCATTTCCGAACTCACGCCCGAGATGGTGCGCCGCATGGTGGGTACCGGCTTCGAATCGGTGATCTGGGGCATCCAGGCCGCAGACGCCCACATGAACGACGGTGGCAGCGTCATCAATGTGTCTTCGGCCGCCGCCTTTCTGGGCCTGCCCCGCGGCCTGACCTACGCCGGCATCAAGGCCGGCGTGCTGGGCCTGACCCGCGCCGGCGCGGTGGACCTGGGGCCACGCGGCATCCGCGTCAACGCGGTCTGCCCGGGCTTCACCACCACCGAAGGTGTGATGGTCAACGTCACCCCCGAGATGGTTCAGAAACGTCTGGCCCGCACGCCCATGCAACGCGTGGGCACCCCCGAGGACGTGGCCCGCGTGGCCGGCTTCCTGGCTTCGGACGCCAGCGGTTTTGTCACCGGCGAATACATCAAGGTCGACGGTGGCGCGACCTTTGCCCACCTCTGAACACCAGCCAAAGACCTATGAGCGAAGACTACATCCTTGAAGCCCGGGGGCTGACCAAACAGTTCCGGGGCTTCTACGCGGTCAAGGACGTGGACCTGCGGGTGCGCCGGCATGGCATCCACGCCCTGATCGGCCCCAATGGCGCCGGCAAGACCACCTGTTTCAACCTGCTGACCACCTTTTTGCGGCCCACGGCCGGCACCATCACCTACAACGGCAGGCGCATTGAAAACAGCGATCCGGCCAGCGTGGCTGCGCTGGGTCTGGTGCGCTCGTTCCAGATCTCGGCGGTCTTCGGCCAGATGAGCGTGCTCGAAAACCTGCGCGTGGCACTGCAGCGCAAGCGCGGTGGCAATTTTGCTTTCTGGCGCAACGAGGCGGTGCTCGACGAACTCAACGAACGCGCCTGGGAGCTGATCCGCAGCGTGGGCCTGGAAAAATGGGTGCATGCGCCGGCCTCCGAGCTGTCGTATGGCCGCAAGCGCGCGCTGGAGCTGGTCACCACCATCGCCATGGAGCCGGAGCTGATCCTGCTGGACGAGCCGATGGCCGGCCTGGGCCACGAGGACATCGGTCCCGTCATGGACCTGATCGCGCATTTCGCAAAGGGCCGCACCGTGCTGATGGTGGAACACAACATGAAAGTGATTGCCAAACTCTGCGACCAGGTCACCGTGCTGCAGTCCGGCGAGGTGCTGGCCGAAGGCAGCTACGATCAGGTCTCGCAGGACCCGCTGGTCATTGGTGCCTATGTGGGAGGTGCCCATGAGTGAAGCCCGTACCCTTTTGCGTGTCAGCGCACTCCAGGGGTTTTATGGCGAAACCCAGGCCCTGCACGACATCAACATCGAGGTCCGCGAAGGCGAGATCGTCTGCCTGCTCGGTCGCAACGGCGCCGGCAAAACCACCACGCTGCGCGCGGTGGTGGGCCTGCTGGGGCGCCGTTCGGGCCGCATCGAGGTGGCCGACCAGCCCACCGAGGGCATGCCGCCCGAGGCCATTGCACACCTGGGCGTGGCCTGGTGTCCGGAGGAGCGTGGCATTTTCGCCAGCCTCTCGACCGAAGAAAACCTGCTGCTGCCGCCGGTGCTCAAACCCGGTGGCCTGAGCCTGGAAGAGATTTACACCCTGTTCCCCAACCTGGCCCAGCGGCGCAAGAGCCAGGGTACCAAACTCTCGGGCGGCGAGCAGCAGATGCTGGCGATTGCCCGCATCCTGCGCACCGGCGCCAAGCTGCTGCTGCTCGACGAGTGCACCGAGGGCCTGGCCCCGATCATCGTGCACAAGATCGGTGAGGTGATCCGTACCCTGCGCGATCGTGGTTTCACCGTGCTCATGGTGGAGCAGAACTTCCGCTTTGCCTCGGCCCTGGCCGACCGCTTCTACGTGATCGAGGAGGGCGCGGTGGTGGAGCAGTTCCGCCGCGAAGACATTGCCGGCCGTCGCGAAGAAATCGAAAAACTGCTGGGACTGTGAGGAGCGACAGCAGATGAAACAACACGTCAAGAATCAAGTGGAGAACTGAGTGATGGACACCTTCTTTGGCGTTCCGGCGCCGGCCCTGATCGGGCAGGTCGTCATCGGCCTGATCAACGGGGCCTTTTATTCGCTCATGAGTCTGGGGCTGGCCATCATCTTCGGCATGCTGCATGTGGTGAACTTTGCCCATGGCGCCCAGTACATGATGGGCGGCTTCGTCGCCTGGGGCCTGCTGGAGTACTTTGGCCTGAGCTACTGGTGGGCACTGCTCATCGTACCGATGGTCATGGGCCTGGTGGGCATGCTGATGGAGCGGCTGCTGCTGCGGCACCTCTACAACGTGGACCATGTGTACGCGCTGCTGCTGACGCTGGGCGTCTCGCTGCTGCTGGAGGGCGCCTTCCGGCTCAAGTTCGGCATCAGCGGTCAGCCCTACCCCAACCCCATGTCCGGCGGGCTGGACGTGGCCATCAGCTTCATTCCGTGGTACCGCCTGTGGGTTATCGCGGTGGCTTTGGGGGTGTGCCTGGGCACCTGGTACTTCATTGAACGCACCAAGCTGGGCTCGTATCTGCGCGCGGCCAACGAGAACCCGAACCTGGTGCGCACCTTCGGCATCAACGTGCCGCGTATGCTGATGCTGACCTACGCCTTTGGCGTGGCACTGGCCGGTTTCAGCGGCGTGATGGCCGCGCCCATCTACCAGGTCAGCCCACACATGGGGGCCAACCTGATCATCGTGGTGTTTGCGGTGGTGGTGATTGGTGGCATGGGCTCCATCCTGGGCTCCATCCTCACCGGCTTTGGTCTGGGTCTGCTGGAGGGCCTGACCAAACTGTTCGCCCCCGACTATGCCGGCATCGTGATTTTCATCGTCATGATCCTGACCCTGGCTTTCCGGCCCAACGGCCTGTTTGGCCGCGCTGAATGAGTTCCAACATGAGCAGCACACCTTTCACCGCCCTCCCTGCCGCGCCCCAGCCGCCCGCATCCCTGCGCTGGTGGCTGCTGGCCGGTATCGCCCTGGCCTGCGCCGCGCCCTGGGTCGTCTACCCCATGTTCCTGATCAAGCTGATGTGTCTGGCCTTGCTCGCCGCGTCGGTGAACTTCCTGATCGGGTACGCGGGCCTGCTGTCTTTCGGCCACGCCATGTTTTACGGCTCTGCCGCCTACGTCACCGGCTTCGTCGCCAAAGACTGGGGACAGGATGGCGTGCTGGCCATCCTCGCCGGTGTCGGCGTGGCCGCAGGCTTTGGCCTGCTGACCGGCCTGCTGGCGATCCGCCGCCAAGGCATTTACTTCTCCATGATCACACTGGCTTTTGCGCAGATGGTGTACTTCCTGGCCCTGCGCATGCCTTTCACCGGCGGTGAGGACGGTCTGCAGGCGGTGCCGCGCCCCCGGCTGTTCGGGTTGTACGAGACCGAAAGCACCCTGGCTTTCTATTACGCCTGCCTGCTGGCCGTGGGCTTTGGTTTCTGGCTGATCTGGCGCACCGTGCACTCGCCTTTTGGCCAGGTGCTGCGCGCCATCCGTGACAACGAGCCGCGCGCCAAGTCGCTGGGCTACAAGGTCAACCGCTACAAGCTGCTGGCTTTCGTGCTGTCTGCCGCGCTGGCCGGTCTGGCCGGGTCCATGAAGGTGCTGGCCTTCCAGCTGGCCACCCTGACCGACGTGAGCTGGACCACTTCCGGTGAAGCGCTGCTGGTGTCCATCGTGGGCGGGCTCAACACCATGCTGGGGCCGGTCGTGGGTTCCATCATCATGGGTTCCATGGAGCATTACCTGGCGGGCTTTGCCGAATGGGTGCTGATCATCCAGGGCGCGGTCTTCGTGCTGGTGGTGATGCTGTTCCGCAAAGGTCTGGTGGGGCAGATGCAGCACCTGCTGCCCTGGGCGACGCGTGCGGGCAAAACAGGCAAGGAGGCAACATGAACAACGGTCTTCTGCAGGGGCGTCTGGTTTTCGTTACGGGGGCCAGCCGCGGCATTGGCCGCGCCATTGCGCTCGCTTGCGCGCAGGCCGGCGCACGTCTTGTCGTCACCGATCACCCCTCCCTGAGCTGCGACGAGACCGTCGCCGCGGTTCAGGCCGCGGGCAGCCAGGCCTGGTCCTGGGGTCTGGATGTGACCGACGCCGCGGCCTGTGTGGCGCTGGCGCAGCAGGTGAACGACGAAGTCGGTCCGGTGGACACCCTGGTGAACAATGCCGGCGTCATCATCCGCGAGGGCATCGACAGCCCGCGCGCGCAGGAACACATCCACAAGGTGTTCGACGTCAACCTGTTTGGCGTGTTCAACACGATCCAGGCCTTTGTGCCCCAGCTGCGGCAGACGCGCGGTTGCATCGTCAACATCGCCTCGGGCGCGGCCCTGCATGGCCAGCCCAACGCGGTGGGTTATTCGGCCTCCAAGGGCGCGGTCAAGCTGCTCACGCAGTCGATGGCCGCCGACCTCGGCAAGGACGGCATCCGTGTGAACGCGGTGGCACCCGGCGTGATCGTCACGCCCATGACCGAGGCCACCCGCGCCAACCCGGAGCGGCTGGAACGTTTCATGGGCCGCATCCCGTCCGGCCGGCTGGGCCAGCCCGAAGAGATCGCCGGTCCGGTGGTCTTTCTGGCCAGCGAACTGGCCAGTTACGTCAACGGCACCATGTTGTCGGCGGACGGCGGGTATTCGGCGGTCTGAATGCCCTGCGTCCTGACGCCTGTC
>JAYRQF010000241.1:0-4002 GCA_041910735.1 Limnohabitans sp. | reverse complement strand
CTTCTGGAACCCCAAGATGGCCCCCTTCATTTTCGGCCATCGCAACAAGATCCACATCATCAACCTGGAAAAGTCGCTGCCGATGTTCCAGGAGGCGACCAAATTCGCCAAGCAGCTGGCTGCCAACCGCGGCACCATCCTGATGGTCGGCACCAAGCGCCAGTCCCGCGAGTTGCTGGCTGCCGAAGCCCAGCGCGCCGGCATGCCCTACGTTGACCAGCGCTGGCTGGGCGGCATGCTGACCAACTTCAAGACCGTCAAGACTTCCATCAAGCGCCTCAAAGACATGAAGGCCCAGCAGGAAGCCGGTCTGGACAGCCTGAGCAAAAAAGAGCAGCTGATGTTCAAGCGCGAGATCGAGAAGCTTGAAAAAGACATCGGCGGCATCCAGGACATGAACACCCTGCCGGACGCCATCTTCGTGATAGACGTGGGCTACCACAAGATCGCGATTGCCGAAGCCAAGAAGCTGGGCATTCCGCTGATCGGTGTGGTGGACTCCAACCACTCGCCCGAAGGCATCGACTACGTGATCCCCGGCAACGATGACTCGGCAAAGGCCGTCGCCCTGTACGCCCGTGGCATCGCTGACGCGATCCTGGAAGGCCGTGCCAACGCCGTGGCCGACGTGGCCAAGGCCGTGGCTGCCGAAGGCGAAGACGAGTTCGTCGAAGTTTCGGCCTGAGCCCCGCAGACTCGGTAAAAGGGGCTTTTGTGGCCCCTTTTTTTCAACCTGATTTTTTGAATTTGTAGACGGAGAATTTCCAATGGCAGCTATTACCGCAAGCATGGTCGCCGAACTGCGCGCCAAGACCGATGCCCCCATGATGGAGTGCAAGAAAGCCCTGACCGAAGCCGACGGCGATCTGGCCAAGGCCGAAGAGATCCTGCGCGTCAAGCTGGGCACCAAGGCCGGCAAGGCCGCTTCCCGTGTGACCGCAGAAGGCGTGGTCGCCAGCTTCGTGGAAGGCACCACCGGCGCCATGATCGAAGTCAACTGCGAAACCGACTTTGTGACCAAGAACGACAGCTTCCTGGCACTGGCCAAGGCCGCTGCCGAACTGGTGGCCAGGCACAACCCGGCCGACATCGAGGCGCTGGGCGCTCTGGCTTACAGCCAGGACGGCTTTGGTCCCACGCTGGAAGAAGTGCGCAAGGGCCTGATCGGCAAGATCGGCGAAAACATGAGCTTCCGCCGCTTCAAGCGCGTCACCGGCGGCAAGACTGCTTCTTACCTGCACGGCACCCGCATCGGCGTGCTGGTCGAGTTCGACGGTGAAGAGCAGGCCGCCAAGGACGTGGCCATGCACGTGGCCGCCATGAAGCCCGTGGCTCTGACCAGCGCCGACGTGCCCGCCGAGCTGATCGAGAAAGAGCGCGCCGTGGCCACCGCCAAGGCCGCCGAATCCGGCAAGCCCGCCGACATCGCCACCAAGATGATCGAAGGCTCGGTGCAGAAGTACCTCAAGGAAGTGTCGCTGTTCAACCAGCCTTTCGTGAAGAACGACAAGCAGACCGTCGAGCAGATGCTCAAGGCCGCCAACACCACAGTGAAGGCGTTCACGCTGTACGTGGTCGGCGAAGGCATCGAGAAGAAGGTCGACGACTTCGCAGCCGAAGTGGCCGCGCAGGTGGCTGCTGCCAAAGGCGCAGCCTGATCTTCGTCAAGCAGACGCATTAAACTGACCACCACCCACCCGCATTCAGGAGAGTTGCCCATGACCCCAGCCAAACCGGCCCACAAGCGCATTTTGCTCAAGTTGTCCGGTGAGGCCCTCATGGGCGATGACCAGTTCGGCATCAACCGCGCCACCATTGAACGCATGGTGGAAGAGATTGCCGAAGTCACCCGTCTGGGTGTGGAGGTGGCGGTGGTGATCGGTGGTGGCAACATCTTTCGCGGTGTGGCCGGCGGTGCCGTAGGCATGGACCGTGCCACGGCCGATTACATGGGCATGCTGGCCACGGTGATGAACTCGCTGGCCCTCGCCGATGCCATGAACAAGATCGGCCTGACCGCGCGCGTCATGTCGGCCATCGGCATCGATCAGGTGGTTGAGCCCTATGTGCGACCCAAGGCGCTGCAGTACCTCGAAGAGGGGAAGGTGGTGGTGTTTGCCGCCGGCACGGGCAACCCGTTCTTCACCACCGACACGGCAGCTGCCCTGCGTGGCGCCGAAATCGGCGCCGAGATGGTGCTCAAGGCCACCAAGGTGGATGGCGTCTACACCGCCGATCCCAAGAAAGACCCCAAGGCCACGCGTTACAGCCAGCTGACTTTCGATGAAGCCATGACCCGCAACCTGGGCATCATGGACGCCACGGCGTTTGCGCTGTGCCGTGACCAGAAGCTGCCGATCAAGGTTTTCTCCATCTTCAAGAACGGCGCGCTAAAGCGCGTGGTGATGGGCGAAGACGAAGGCACGCTGGTGCATGTTTGAATCGAACCGAGACCGGAGAGAAGCATGACGATCGCTGACATCAAGAAGAACACCGAAGGCAAGATGGAGCAGTCCATCGCCGCGTTCAAGAACAACCTGTCCAAAATCCGCACCGGCCGCGCCAACCCGGCCCTGCTTGATGCCGTGCAGGTCGAGTACTACGGCTCGATGGTGCCCCTGTCGCAGGTGGCCAACGTGGCCCTGCTGGATTCGCGCACCATCAGCGTGCAGCCTTGGGAAAAGGGCATGGGCGCCAAGATCGAAAAGGCCATCCGCGAAAGCGATCTGGGCCTGAACCCGGCCTCCATGGGTGACCTGATCCGCGTGCCCATGCCGCCCATGAGCGAAGAGCGCCGCAAGGAAATGACCAAGCTGGTCAAGTCCGAAGGTGAACACGCCAAAGTGGCCGTGCGCAACCTGCGCCGTGATGCCAACGAAGCCGTGAAGAAGTTGGTCAAGGACAAGGAAGCGACCGAGGACGATCAAAAGCGCACCGAAGCGGACATCCAGAAGATGACCGACAAGCGCATTGCCGAGATCGATCAGCTGATCGCTGCCAAGGAACAGGACATCATGGCCGTCTGAGCCGGATGCTTCGAATCACCCAATGCACAAGACAAGGCCGCCCGCAGCGGCCTTTTTTGCTGGAGGCAGCATGCTCAAACAACGCGTGATCACGGCTTTGGCGCTCCTGGCGGTACTTTTGCCGGCGCTGTTCAATGACAACAAACAGTATTTCATGGGGCTCAGTCTGCTGATGATCAGCGCTGGGGCATGGGAATGGGGGCGTCTGAACGGTCGCACCGGCGTGGGGGCTGTCGGTGGCGCGCTGTTGTGTTTTCTGGTGTCGGTGGTGGCCATCGACAGTGGCTGGGCTGTGCGCGCGCCGCAAGCCCTCTGGCTGACCGCTGGCGGTGTCTGGGTGCTGCTGGGGGTGGGCATGCTGCGATCGGGTGTTCAGGGCTGGGGGCGGCTGCCTGCGGTCCTGCGTTGGCTGGCGGGGCTGGCTTTGCTGGTGGTGGCCTGGCTGGCCCTGGTGCATGCGCACCGCATCGGCGTCAACTTTCTTCTCTCGGTGCTGGTGCTGGTGTGGTCAGCCGATGTGGTCGCTTATTTTGCTGGCCGTGCACTGGGTGGCCGGATCTTCAAGGTCAAGCTCGCGCCCTCGATCAGTCCGGGCAAAACATGGGAAGGCGCGTTCGGCGGCTTTGTGGGTGTGCTGCTGATCGCCGCGCTCTGGCTGCTCTGGGACCGGAACCATCCCGAGCTGGCCGCGAGTCTGCACACCCGTTTGTGGCAGCATGGCTGGTGGCTGGCCTTGCCGGCCTGGGCCTTTTTGACGGCCATGAGCGTGGTGGGCGATCTGGTGGAGTCGCTGGTCAAGCGCAGCGCGGGTGTCAAGGACAGTTCGGGCCTGTTGCCCGGCCATGGCGGGGTGCTGGACCGGGTGGATGCCTTGTTGCCCACCTTGCCGCTGGCCATGATGTTGTACGGCTGGCTGGAGTTGCAGACATGAGTCAGGAACAACGCAAGATGCGTGTCACGGTGCTGGGGTCCACCG
>JAYRQF010000240.1:0-8886 GCA_041910735.1 Limnohabitans sp. | reverse complement strand
GATGGTCAGCACGCTGCCCACACGCAGCTGCTCGTGTACGCAGCGCGAGCCGCCACGGCTGGCACGGTCTTTGAGCACGGCCACCACATAGCGGTGGCGTTCGCGGCTGTCGTTGCACAGCGAGTAGCTGCGCACCATGCCATTGGGCAGGTGCAGGTCGATGTGCGCGCCGGCCTCAAACGGCGGGAATTCGTCGCCACCGACCGGACGCAGTTCGACGCTGAGCGTGTCCTGGGCTTCGTGGCGCAGGGTGTGGACCCAGGCCTGCAAACGGGTCTCGGCCATGTTCAGGCCCCGCTGGCGGCGCGGTCAACCTGGGCCTGGGCCAGGGCCTTCAGGCGGCGACGCAGGCGCACGATGCCGGTGTCGTGCTGGTAGAGGAATTCGCGCAGGTTGGCGTTGGGCTCCATCGCTTCCACGGCCACGCGGTCCTGCTCCAGCACGTTCCAGTGGCGCTGCTCCAGACGGTTTTTGTAGAGGAAGCGCCAGGTGTCGCGCTGCCAGCCGCTGACCTTGCGGCAGCGCCAGAAGAACACACCGCTGACGTTCTTTTCGGCCGGCACGAAAGCGCCGACGATGGTGAAGTTGCCGCCCGGGCCACCGGTCTTGGGGTAGGGGATCTCCAGCAGCATGGTGTGGATGTGGCCGGCCTCGCGCCATTCGGTCCAGTCGAAATTCACGTCGCGCTGGCCTTTTTTCTCGAAGATGAAGCCTTGCGTTTCGGGCAAGTCACGGATCTGGAACTCGGCGCTGATGTCGCCTTCGCTCATGGTGTGGGACTGTTTGTGCAGGTAGGCGCCGTGCATCGGGTCCATCACATTGTCGATGACGTAGCGGTAGTCGCAGCCCCATTCCACGTAGCACAGGAAGGAAGACCACTCCGGCGAGGTCAGTTGCTCGGGCAGCACCAGCGGCGGTGCCTGGTCCAGGTGCGGGTCGGTGGCGTTGAACAGGAAGATGGCGCCGTTGCTTTCGTGGGTGTGAAAGCGCCGGGTCGGGCGCGAGCCTTCGAGCTTGCAGCCGGGGCTGCCGGGCACACGGGTCACGGTGCCGTCTTCGCGTACTTCGACGCCGTGGTAGGCGCAAGCGATGCGGTCACCCAGGATGACGCCCATGGACAGCGGCGCGCCGCGGTGGGGGCAATGGTCTTCAAGCGCGTGGACCTTGCCGGTCTGGTCGCGCCACAGTGCGATTTTGTAGCCCAGACGGCGCAGCGAAACGGGGTTGTCCTTGACGAAGGTGGACGGGCACACGGGGAACCAGAGGTCTTTCAAACCAGACTCCAGAGCCTGGTCGACGGGGTCCAGCACAACGTTGATGGTGGCGGTGTTCATGTGGTGTTCCTGTTCAGAAGCGGTGTGGCTCAGGCACCCAGGCGGGCCATTTCCTGCTTGTAGAGTTCGGGGGTCCAGGTCTGGCCGTTGGGGCCGGCGGGGCCGGCGGTGTTGAGGTAGGCCAGCAGTCCTTCCAGATCGTGGGTGCCCATGGCAAAGGCGCGCTCGATCGAGTCACCGAGCAGGCTTTCATAGGCAGTGGGCGCGGCGTCGCGGTGCTGGAAGGTTTCGTTGTAAAGGGTGCGTGTCGTCATGGTTTTGTCCTGTTTGGAGTCTGCTTTGCGCGGTGCTCAGTTCTTCGGTTTGTCGGTCATGAAGCGGCCGGTGGGGGCTTCGGCCTGGTGCTGGCGGCGGGTGTTGCCGTCAATGCCGCCCTTGATTGCCCACTCTGCAAACACGGTGGGGCCGGGGGTGAATTCACGCGGCTGCCATTCGGCGGTCAGCTCGTCCTCGTCGGTGTAGTACTCCCACAGGGCGCCGGCCGGGCTGTTGAAATACCAGAAGATGGCCGAGGAAATCGGATGCCGCCCCGGGCCCAGTTCGGTGTCCCAGCCGCAGCGCGACATGTGCATGCCGCCGCCAAAGACCTCATGCACATCGCGCACGGTGAAGGCCACATGGTTGAGTCCCCGGCGTGCTTCGGGCAGTTGCAACAGGAACAGGTCGTGGTGGCCGCCACGCGGTGCGCAGCGCAGGAAGTGGCCGCGGCCGGGGTAGCGGTCCGAGACCACGAAACCCAGCACATCTTCGTAGAAGCGGGTAACAGCTGCCAGATCGGCGACGAAGAACACCACATGACCGACCTCGATCGGCTGGGCGCGTTCGTAGGCGGGGCTGGGCTGGTTCACGCGCGGGCGTTCCGACCAGGTGTTGGTCTGGGCACAGGCGGGGGTCAGCGCCTTCTTGCGGCTAACCTGCACGCGCACGGCCAGGCCATTGGGGTCGGTGCAACCGACGCGGCCGTCCTCAGCCACAAAGCCCGGCTGGCTGCGCATGGCTTCGCTGTAGCGGTGCAGGTCGGTTTCATCCTGTACGCCCCAAACCACCTCGCGCACCGTGGGGTCGGCCTCCACGCCCGGTGGCAAACCGGCGCGCGCCGGATCGGCCACGATGACCCGGCAGCCGTTGAGTGTTTCGAACACCATCTCCTGCGCCGATTCTGTGACCAGGGCCATGCCCCAGTCCGCAAAAAACTGTTTGCAGCGCGGCAGGTCGGTGGCGGCGAACGTGATTTCGTCTATGCCCAGAACGCTCATGGGTTTTCCTGGTTCCTGATGTGAATGTTTCAGCGTTTGACTTTGGACAGCGGATGGCTGGGCGGGTAGGTGGGGGTGACCGGTTTGGGACTGCCCACGATGACGCACATCAGCGCTTCTTCATCGCCGATGTTGATGACGCCACGGTACACGCCCACCGGCCAGGAGATCAGGTCGCGTTCGCCAGCTTCCATTTCCCAGGTTTCGCCATTGAGTTCGGCGATCAGTTTCACCCGGCCGCGCAGCACAAAAAAGACCTCCTCGACATCGGTGTGGATGTGAAGGGGGCCTTCGGCGCCGGCCGGCAGGATCATCGTCGAAAAGGTGAAGTGCTCAGAGGGGACGGTGTTCTCGTCACTCGCCACGCCGGTGGCGCCGGTGCCCACGTAACGCATCTGGGCGCGGCGGTATTTGGGGTCGAAGTCGGCCTGGAACTTCAGGGCATCCCAGTCGTAGCGACGCGTGGCGCGGGTGGCCATGCGGGATGTCATCCAGTCGGCCAGATTCATACCTGCAGGGCACTGGTAGCCGGGCTGAGCGGATGCCAAAGCAGATGAGGCAGTCATCGCGTCTCCGTTTTGTTTCTTAAGTAAAACAACGTTTCCCAATTGAAACGTTTGGCCAATCATCGGTTTTCACCGCAGAAAGGTCAAGAAAAAACCGACCATGAAGGTCGGACTTGAGGGAGGCGGGCGAAGCGCGGGGTCAGTGGTGCCGGGCGTCCTCCTGCGGTGCGGCTGGCTGCCAGGCCCGGATGCCCAGCAGGAAGCCGGCAATCAGGTCGGCGCTGATGTCACCGGGCCAGAGTTGGGCATGCCGCGCCACGGCCCGGTGTTGTTCGGTGGACAGGTCGGCGCTGTTGTAGACGATGAAGAGGGCATCGGGAGCCAGGCTCAGCGGCCGGTGCAGGTCGGGCCAGTCCAGCCAGGCCACATGCGCATCCATGAAGAAGGCGGCGCAGTCCTCGCGCAGGCCGGCCAGCTCCAGCGGGTGGCTTACCAGCAGCACGTGTTCCATCTGGCTGAGTGTCTGCAGCACCGGGGTGGGCATGCCGGCGTCGTGCACGATGCACACCCCGGCGCTGGGGGGCTGGGCGGCGGACACGGGCATGCCCTGGGCCATGCAGTATTGCCGCACCGAGGAGGCCAGAATGCGGCGGTGGCCGCCCTGGGTGGTGTAGGCCTGCAGGACGCCCGAGGCCACCATGCGCTGGACGGTGCCAACCGACAGCCCGAGCATTTGGGCGGTTTGGCTGGTGCTGAAGTAAGTGCTGGATGCGCGCATCAGGGGCCTCGAAATGGGGAGTTTGAAAGGTTTGGGCGTTTGTTCCCGGCAAGGCAAAGTGTTGGCCACAGGCGCCTGTCTGCCATTCCTGCCGAACCGGTAGTGCCGCTACCGTTATTCCGTCAGGCTGCGTGTGGCAGATGACGGACGACTTGTGGAACAGGGCAAAATCACACCCCATGCAAACCGGGTTTCGTTTTTTCAGCCACTGGCCCCTGTGGGCGCTGCACGCCGTGGGGCATGGGGTCGGCTGGCTGGCCTGGCTGTTCTCGACGGTGTACCGTCGCCGCTTCATGGACAACGCCCGCCAGGCCGGTTTTGGCTTTTGGCAGGTGGCGCCGGCGATAGGCCATGCGGGTGCCATGTCGCTGGAGCTGCCCCGCCTGTGGTTTGGTGCGCCAGTGCCCGTGCAATGGGCAGACGACCGCGCCGTGGTCGAAGCCTACGGCAGCGGGCAGGGGGTGCTGTTCCTCACGCCCCATCTGGGTTGCTTCGAGGTCACGGCCCAGGCGCTGGCCGCTCGCTTCGGACAGGACCACGGGCCTCTGACAGTGCTCTACCGACCGGCCCGTCAGGCTGCGCTGGCCGAGGTAATGGAGCGCGCCCGCAACCGCCCCGGGCTGGAGGCGGTGCCGACCACACTGGCCGGGGTGCGGCAGATGATCAAGGCCTTGCGCGCAGGTCGTGCCGTGGGCCTCTTGCCCGACCAGGTGCCGCCCGAAGGCATGGGCCAGTGGACGCCTTTCTTTGGCAAGCCGGCCTACACCATGACGCTGGCGGCGCGGCTGGCGGCGCAGACCGGCGCCCGGGTGGTGCTGATCTGGGGTGAGCGCTTGCCCTGGGGGCGGGGCTACCGCCTGCACACCAGCACGCTGGGGCATGCGCTGTCGGCCGACCTGGATGTGGCCGTGGTGCAGATCAACCAGGCCATGGAGCGGCTGGTGCGCGAGCAACCCGGCCAGTACCTCTGGGGCTATGCCCGCTACAAAGGGCCGCGCAGCGCCTGAACAAACAACACAAAGGCCCGGTTTTGGTTCACTTGCTCATTGGTTTCATGCGCCTGATCGCCCGCTGGCCGCTGCCGGTGGTGCGTGCCATGGGGGCTGTGTTGGGTGTCCTGCTGTGGCTGGGTGCCCGCAGCCGCCGCCACATTGCCGATGTCAACCTGCGCCTGTGTTTTCCTGAATGGAGCGATGCGCAGCGTCGGCGCATGGTGTGGCGCCATTTCATCGCCTTTGGCCAGTCGGTGCTGGACCGTGCCTGGCTGTGGCATGCCCCCGAAAGCGTTCTGCGCGAGCGCCTGCAGTGGGTGGGGGCGGTGGATGCGCTGACCGCACCGGGCCCGCTGGTGATGTTTGCGCCGCATTTCGTGGGGCTGGATGCAGGTGGCATGGCGGTGTCCATGCAGTTCAGGCCTGCACCCGTGGCTTTCATTTTTGTGGCCCAGTCCAACCCGGTGGTGGAAAACTGGGTGCGCGGCGGGCGCGAGCGCATGGGCAATGCACGGCCCTATTTCCGCCACGAAGGCATGCGCAAGATCCTGGCCGGACTCCGAAAGGGAGAGCCGCTGCACCTCTCGCCAGACATGGACTTCAACCGCGAAGAATCGATCTTCGTGCCCTTCATGGGGGTGCAGGCGGCCACCGTGCCGTCGCTCTCGCGGCTGGCGCGGGTGGCCGGTGCCCGGGTGGTGCCGGTGGTCACGCGCATGACGCCGCAGGGCTACACCATAGAAGCACACGAGCCGCTGGCCAGCTTTCCGACCGAAGACCTGGCGGCCGACACCACCCGCATGAACGAGGTGCTGGCCGGGAGCATCCGCACCATGCCCGAGCAGTACCACTGGGTGCACCGCCGCTTCAAGACCCGACCCGAGGGCGAGCCCGGGGTTTACTGAGTTTTCAGGAAGTCCGCGATTTCCGCGATCAAGCGCGCAGGCTGTTCATGCACCACCCAGTGCGTGGCCTGCGGCAGCGGCACGAGTTTCAGGCGGGGCACGAAGGCGTCGAGCCCGTCGCAGAGGCAGGGCAGCAGGGCAATGTCGTCCTGCGCCCAGAGCACCAGGGTGGGCGCCCCGATGCGCAGGGCTTCGGGGGGTATCTGCAATTCATGGGCACTGGCCGGGTGCAGCGGCGAAGCGCGGTACCAGTTGAGCCCGCCCTGCACGCCCAGGTCCCACACGGCGCGGTACTGCGCGCGCACGGCCTCGGTCAGCCAGCCCGCCCCGATGGGGGCGCCGGGCGTGCCGGGGGCGGCGCTGGCGCCCATGCCTTCAAAAAAGCCGAACAGGCGCGCATGGCCGTTTTCGGTCAGCAGCCGCGCGGCGTCGGGCCGGACCAGAAAGTTCATGTAGGCGCTGGCGGCCTGCTGTGCCGGGTTGTGCTGCAGCTCGCGCAAGTACGTGCCCGGGTGCGGCGCGTTGACGATCACCAGCTTTTGCAGGCGATCCGGGTGCTGGTTGGCCACGCCCCAGGCCAGGGCGCCGCCCCAGTCGTGCGCCACCAGGGCGGCCAGCGGGGCACCCGGGCTTTCGGCGTCGATCAGCGCCACGATGTCCTGCATCAGGTGCCGGGCCCGGTAGTCTTTCACGTCGGCCGGGGCGCTGGAGTGTTCGTAGCCGCGCAGGTTGGGGGCCACACAGCGGTAGCCGCCGTGCTCGGGCCGGGCAAAGTGTTCGAGCAGGGCGTCCCAGACAAAGGCCGCTTCGGGAAAGCCGTGCAGGAACATCAACACGGGCCGGCCGCGCTCGCCGCAGGCGCGGCAGCTCAGGGTGATGCCGTGTGGCAGGTCTTGCTGCCAGGTCTCGATCATGGCCACGCTCCAAGGCAGTGGCTGGGGAGAGTTCAGTCGGTGGACGGGGGCTCGGCAGGGGCCGGTTCGGCCGCGTCCGGGGCGGGCGCCGCAGGGTGGGTCCAGTCCCACAGCAGCTGGGCCACATCCTCCAGACCCTGCTTTTTCAGGGCCGAGAACAGTCTGACCTCGCCGCCGCCGGCCTGCAGTCGCGCAATCGACAGGGCCTTGGCCTGTTTGGCACGGGTGAGCTTGTCGGCCTTGGTCAGCACGATCAGGAACTTCAGGCCCTGCTCGACGCGCGGGCGGATGATCTCCAGCAGGGCGTCGTCCAGCTCGGTCAGGCCATGGCGCGGGTCGCAGAGCATGACCACGCCCAGCAGGTTGGGGCGGCTGACCAGGTAGTTGGCCATGACCTGCTGCCAGCGGGCCTTGTCCATCTTGGCCACGGCGGCGTAGCCGTAGCCGGGCAGGTCGGCAAGCACGGCGTCGGTCACGCCCTGCTTGCCCAGCGAAAACAGGTTGATGTGCTGGGTGCGGCCGGGCTTTTTGGAAGCAAAAGCCAGCTGTTTTTGCTGCGTCAGGGTGTTGATGCAGGTGGATTTGCCGGCGTTGGAGCGGCCCACAAAAGCGATTTCGGGCAGGTCGTGCGCGGGCAGGTGGTGCAGCTGGGCGGCGGTGGTCAGAAAGCGCGCGGTGTGCATCCAGCCCAGCGGGGTGACGGGGGCGGGGGCCACGGGGGGGGCGGACTTGGGGGGGCTGGATGTCATGGAGGGGGCTCGGGTGGGCCGTCAGGAAACTGACGCTGGCAGCATTGTAGAATCCCCGGGTTTTGCGCCAGTTCCCGGAACAATCCCAACGGATACAAGCCCATGAAGTCGATTGCCTCTACCCTGATCACCGCTGCTGCCCTGCTGGCAGGTTCTGCCTTTGCCGCCGCTCCCGCAGCTTCCGCCAAGCCGGATCTGGCCAAAGGCGAAGCTTCTTTCGGTGCCGTGTGCGCTTCCTGCCACGCCGCTGACGGCAACTCGACCACCCCGGTCAACCCCAAACTGGCCCAGCAGCACCCCGAATACCTGGTCAAGCAGCTGCAGGAATTCAAGTCCGGCAAGCGTGCCAACGCCATCATGAGTGGCATGGTCGCCGCACTGAGCGATGAGGACATGCGCAACATCGCCTTCTGGCTGGCCGCCAAACAGGCCAAGCCCGGTTTTGCCAAGGACAAGGACAGCGTGGCCCTGGGCGAGCGCATCTACCGCGGTGGCATCCCGGACCGCCAGGTTGCCGCCTGCGCCGGCTGCCATTCGCCCAACGGTGCCGGCATGCCGGCCCAGTACCCGCGCCTGTCGGGCCAGCACGCCGACTACACCACCGCCCAGCTGGTGGCTTTCCGCGATGGCGTGCGCAAGAACAGCAACCAGATGACGGGTGTGGCTGCCAAAATGAACGACCGCGAGATCAAGGCCGTTTCCGATTACATCGCCGGTCTGCGCTGATCCCCGGCTCGCGCCTGATCGCACAACTCCAAAGCGGGCTTTGTCCCGCTTTTTGCTTTTCCGGCCCCTGACTTTTTCCCTTTGCGATGACCTCAACCACCGACACACCACAAGCCGACACCTCCACCGGTTGGTGGAAGGCCTGGCAGGAGCTGCTGGCCTCGATGCGCTTTGCGATTGCGCTGCTGACGGTGATCTGCATCGCCTCGGTGATCGGCACGGTGCTCAGGCAGCACGAGCCCTTTCCCAACTACGTCAACCAGTTCGGGCCGTTCTGGGCCGAGGTGTTCAATGCACTGAATCTCTACAGCGTCTACAGCGCCTGGTGGTTCCTGCTGATCCTGGCCTTTCTGGTCACCAGCACCAGCCTGTGCATCGCCCGCAACACGCCCAAGATCCTGACCGACCTGAAGGTCTACAAGGAAAGCATCCGCGAACAAAGCCTCAAGGCTTTCCACCACAAGGCCGAAGGCGTGGTGGCCGATGCGCCCGAGGCGGCGGCGCACCGTCTGGGACAGCTGCTGGCCACGGGTGGCTGGAAGGTGAAGCTGCAGTCGCGTGACACGGCCCGGGGCCAGGGCTGGATGGTGGCGGCCAAGGCCGGCGCTGCCAACAAGCTGGGCTACATCGCGGCGCACACGGCCATCGTGCTGGTGTGTCTGGGCGGCCTGCTCGACGGTGACCTGATCGTGCGCGCCCAGATGTGGTTCGGCGGCAAGAGCGTCT
>JAYRQF010000239.1:0-20399 GCA_041910735.1 Limnohabitans sp. | reverse complement strand
GACGCTGCTGCCCAGTGCAAACAGCGCCATGGTCAGGGCTCCGTCCACGCTGCTGCTGGTGAGCGCCGCCACCATCAGGGCGGAATACAGCAGCCCGCAGGGCATGAGCGCCCACAGCCCCCCCACCGCCAGCGGTGCCAGTGCACCACGCCGGTCATGGAAGCGGCGCACACTGGCCCACAGTCGGCGCGCCGACTGGTCCAGCCAGACAGGTTGACGGGCCTGCAGCATCAGCAAAAGACCCAAGGCCATGGCCGCCAGATGCAGCAGCGTCCAGAGTGGGCGAATCGCAGCCGACTGCGTGCTGAGCCAGCCCAGGCCCTGCACGCTGGCCGCCGCCAGGGCGCCCAGCAGGCTGTACCCGATGAGACGCCCGAGCTGGAATGCACTCAAGGCCTGGATACGTCGCTCACCTGCCGCCTGCCCCAACCCGGCACAGGCGGCGCCGCACATGGCCACGCAGTGCGGACCCCCTGCCAAACCCATGAGCAAGGCGGTCACAACCAATGAACTTTGCATGTGCGCAGCGGCCGTTTAAAGGATCTTGGAGAACTGGGCGCGGCTGCGGCCTTGCTGCAGATGGCGGTCAAACACCATGCCCACGGCGCGCACAAAGAACCATCCCGTGGTGGTCACTTCGATGCCGGTGTCGCTGAGCCTGACCAGCCCCTGGGTCTGCAGGGTCTCGAGCATCTGCATTTCGGCCGCAAAGTAGGTCTTGAAGTCGATCAGCCAGGCCAGGTTGATGGACTCGTACTGCAGTTGGCCCTGACACATCAGTGCCATGATGACGGCGCGGCGCACCATGTCGTCACGCGAGAGTGTCAGTCCACGCACGATGGGCAAATGCCCCTGGTCAAGCGCATCGCAATACTCTTCCAGCGTTTTGGCGTTCTGGCTGTAAGTGGCGCCCATGCGGCCAATCGCAGACACACCCAGCGCGATCAGGTCGCAGTCGGGCTGGGTGCTGTAGCCCTGGAAATTGCGGTGCAGTCGCCCCTGGCGCTTGGCCACGGCCAAGGCATCGCCGGGCAAGGCGAAATGGTCCATGCCGATGTAGACATAGCCGGCCTCGCTGAACGCATCGAGCGACTGGGCCAACATGGCCACCTTGGCGCCAGCCAGCGGCAGTTCGGCCGCATGGATGCGGCGCTGCGGCTTGAAGCGCTCGGGCAGGTGGGCGTAGGCATACAAAGCGATGCGGTCGGGACGAAGTTCGTTGACCTGCGCCAGCGTGCGGGCAAATGACTCGGGCGTCTGCAGCGGCAGGCCGTAGATCAGGTCCACATTGACCGACTCAAAGCCCAGTGCCCGGGCAGCATGCACCATGGCAAAGACCTTTTCAGCAGGCTGCACGCGGTGGATGGCTTTTTGCACCGCGGGGTCAAAGTCCTGCACGCCAAAGCTCAGGCGGTTGAAACCCAGCTCGGCCAGCACGGACAGGCGGTTTTCATCCACAGTGCGGGGGTCCACCTCGACCGAGTATTCGCCACCGGGCACAAACTGGAAATGGCGGCGCAACATGGCCACCAGTTCGCGCAGTTCATCGTCACTCAGGAAAGTGGGGGTACCCCCGCCCAGATGCAACTGGCTGATCGAGTGGCCCGTGCCCAGATGGGCCACCTGCAGCTCCACCTCGCGGGTCAGGTAGCGCAGATAGGTGGCCGCGCGGTCTTTGTGTTTGGTGATGATCTTGTTGCAGGCGCAGTAGTAGCAAAGCGATTCGCAAAACGGAATGTGAACATACAGCGACAGCGGCTGCCCCTTGAGGCGTGTGGCCTCACGGCGCTGGTCCAGTGCCTGGATGTAGTCGGCCTCGCTGAATGCCTCGACGAACCGGTCGGCAGTTGGGTAGGAGGTGTAACGCGGGCCCGGCACATCAAAACGGGTCAGCAGATCGGGCGTGATGACAGACATTGCAGCAGCGCGAAGTCAATGGTTCTAAACGTAAGCGCAACTGTGCCGGTATATACCCTTCGAAGTCTTGACCCTTGTCAAATAGCGACTTAAATTGCCCCTGCAGACCACCGAACCCGTGAAAACCCTGATTTTTGGTGTCAAATACAAAAAGTTGATTCAAAGCAAGACTGAACGCTGTGAAAGTGATTGACATGCATCCTCAAGCCATCAAAGTCGCCTGTTCCAACTGCAATTTGCGGGAACTGTGCATGCCGATGGGTCTTTCGGAAAATGACATCAACCGCCTCGACGATTTGGTGGCAACGCGCCGCAAGATCAAGCGTGGGACCACCCTGTTCACCAATGGCGAGAAATTCACCTCGCTCTACGCCATCCGAACCGGTTTCTTCAAAACCTGTCTGGCCACCGAAGACGGCCGCGACCAGGTCACCGGTTTTCAGATGGCTGGTGAGATCATCGGTCTGGATGGCATCGTCAACGACCACCATACCTGCGATGCCGTGGCACTGGAAGACGCCGAGGTCTGCGTCATGCCTTTTGACCGCATCGAAGAACTCTCACGCGAAGTCACGGCCCTGCAAAGCCATGTGCACAAAATCATGAGCCGCGAGATCGTGCGTGAACACGGCGTCATGTTGCTGCTGGGCAGCATGCGCGCCGAAGAACGTCTGGCGGCTTTCCTGCTCAATCTGGTGCAGCGTTTGCATGCACGCGGCTTTTCACAGTCCGAGCTGGTGCTGCGCATGACCCGCGAAGAAATAGGCAGCTACCTCGGCCTCAAGCTGGAGACCGTGAGCAGGACTTTCTCCAAATTTGTGGAAGACGGCATCGTTGAGGTGAAACAGCGCCATGTGCGCATCCTCAACACCGATGCCCTGCAGCGCCTGGTGAACCACCAGGCAGCCTGCCACTGATCTCCCGGAGAGTCACAGCGAGGACAAGGCAGTCGCCGTGACCTCCTGAGGCGTCAGCAGCAGTGGCGTGCGCAATCCTGCGGACGCTCGTCCTCAGGCACCGGACAACGGTTGGCTTCAAAGGGTGAGATGGACAGCAGGGTGGTCAAGGCACTGGAGACCATCGTCAAGGCCCAGAACGCGAAAAACGCGAGGGTGTAAACGCCCTGACGGCTCAGGGCCAGTGGGTGGCCGAACCACTGCAGGTCTTCCGGGTCAACCAGGCCAAACACCAGAATCTCGAACAGACCCGCGACCAGAAAGGCTGGCCAGGCAATCCACATCAGTCGTTGCATCAGCATCATCGTCTCCTCTTGTTTTGGCGCGCTCAGGGTTTTTTGCCTGTCTCTGCGGGCAAGCTGCCGGTGGCGGCATGGTTGCGAGCCTGAACGGCGGGCGCCTGACTGATGTCAGCGCCACCCTGCCCTGTTTCTGCCTTGACGGGCACATGGGTGGACAGCACCGGATCGGGACTGCGCACCGCCAGCCACCAGGTGAAAAAGCCCGCCACGACGACAATCGCGGGACCAGCGATCAGCAGCCAGACATGGCCATGCGACCACCAGGGGCGCGGTGAAGGGTGTGTTTGACCGGACATGTTCATGAAATTCTCTGACTGATCAGCGGGGAACAAGGAACACCGATTTTTCTTCAATCTTGCCCACCACTTCCTTGCCTTCTTCGTAGGACTGGATGCGGAAGTGGATCGGATGCGAACCCGGCTGGGCCGCATCGTATGGCAGATGCAGGCGCACAGACACCCAGCGGGACTCGGTGGCAGGCACCAGCACATCAGTTTCGGTCACGACCTGCAGCCCCTGCAAACCCTCTGCTTCCAGTTTGAAGTGCAAGGGCTTTTCTGCTGCATTCATGATCTGCAAACGGTACACGTTTTCAATCTGGCCACCAGCCACGATGCGTGCCAGCGCTGCACGATCGCGCACCACGTCCACCTTGAACGGTTTGCGCAAAGCCAGACTGGACAACAGCGTCAGCGTCACCACCAGCAAGATGCCGGTGTACAGCAGCACCCGTGGACGCAGCACCCGGCGCCAGGTCTGCTCGCGAGTCCAGCCCCCGGCCATCGCGTTCTGGGTGGAGAACTTGATGAGGCCCTTGGGATAGCCGACTTTTTCCATCACGGTATCGCACACGTCGGCGCAGGCCCCGCAGCCGATGCATTCGTATTGCAGGCCTTTGCGGATGTCGATGCCTGTCGGGCACACCTGCACGCACAGGCTGCAGTCCACGCAAGACCCCAAACCCAGTACCTTGGGGTCGGCCTTTTTGGAGCGCGCCCCGCGCGGCTCGCCTCGTGCCGCGTCGTAAGTCACGATCAGGGTGTCCCTGTCGAACATGGCGCTCTGGAAACGCGCATAGGGACACATGTACTTGCAGACCTGCTCGCGCATGAAGCCGGCATTGCCGTAAGTAGCAAAGGCGTAGAAGAACACCCAGAAGATTTCCCAGGACCCCATGTTCCCGGTGAAGAACTCCATGCCCAGCTCGCGGATCGGCGAGAAATAGCCCACAAAAGTGAAGCCTGTCCACATGGCAATGCCGATCCAGACGATGTGCTTGTACCACTTCTTGAACAGCTTCTCCATCGACATGTCGGCCGCATCCAGCTTCATGCGGGCGGTGCGGTCGCCTTCGATCTTGCGCTCCACCCACAGGAAAATCTCGCTGTAGACGGTTTGCGGACAGGCAAAGCCACACCAGAGGCGACCGGCCACGGCCGTGAACAGGAACAGCGAGAAGGCCGAGATGACCAGGATCGCGGTCAGGTAGATGAAGTCCTGCGGGTACAGGACAAAGCCAAAGATGTAGAAACGGCGGGAACCCAGATCAAACAGCACCGCCTGACGCTGCCCCCACTCCAGCCAGGGCAGGCCGTAAAAAACGAGCTGGGTGAAGAACACCAGAATCCAGCGCCAGTAGGCAAAGATGCCCTGCACACTGCGCGGGTAAATCTTCTTGTGCGCCACATACAGCGAGATCATTTCCTGCGTGCTCTCATCTGCAGCGGCTGGTGCAGATGACACTGGCGTGATGGGCACGATCTTGCGTGGGGAATTTTCCTGCGAATCCAAAACTGCTTCCCGTCAAACTGAAAAAGGCCCCTTGCGGAGCCTTTGGACTGTACGCTTATTTGGCAGCGGCTGCCTTGACATTTGACAATCCCCAAACGTAGCTGGCCAGAACATGGATCTGTCCTTCGGTCAGCTTGTGGGCCTGCGCCGGCATCTGGTTGTTCTTGCCGTTGTTGATCATGCTGACAATGGCATTCTCACCCCAGCCGTGCAGCCAGACATCGTCGGTCAGGTTGGGTGCACCCAGCGTCTGGTTGCCCTTGCCGTCCATGCCGTGGCAGGCAGCGCAGGCACCAAATTTGGACTTGCCCAGCGAGGCACGCAGCGAGTCGTGCGGGCTGCCCGACAGGCTCAGCACATAGTGGGCCACGTTGCGCACGTCTTCGGGCGAACCCACGGCAGCGGCCATGGGCGGCATCACGCCGTTGCGGCCCTGGGTGATGGTCTCCTTGATCTTCTCGGGCGCACCGCCGTAGAGCCAGTCGGCATCGGTCAGGTTGGGAAAGCCTTTGCTGCCGCGAGCGTCAGAGCCGTGGCACTGCGCGCAGTTGTTCATGAACAGGCGGTCGCCGATGGCCATGGCCTGCGGGTCCTTGGCCACTTCCTCGGGGGGCATGCCCTGGAACTTCGTGTACAGCGGAGCGACCTGTTCGTTGGCCTTGGCCACTTCGGCGTCGTACTGGCCATGGGCGGACCAGCCGAATTTGCCAGGCAGATTGCCCAGTCCCGGGTAGAAGGCGAGATAAACCAGCGAGAACACCACGGTGATGATGAACAGGCCAACCCACCAGCGCGGCAGGGGGTTGTTCATTTCACGCAGGTCGCCGTCCCAGACGTGCCCGGTGGTGTTGTCGTTGGCCGTCATGGCTTTGGCCTTGCCGCTGAACCACAGCAGGAGCAGGCAGGCAATCATGCCCACGAGGGTGATGCCGGCCACGAACAGGTGCCAGAAATTGCCAGTGAAGTCGCTCATTTCGTTTCCTTTGAATTCTTGTCGGTCATGGCTCAGTCGTCATGGCGCAGCGGCAGGCGTGCCGCATCGTCAAAGCGTTCCTGATTGCCTCGCGACCAGGCCCACAGCACGATGCCCACAAAACAGGCAAAGGCCAGCACGGTCACGATGGAGCGCAGGGTATTGATGTCCATGGTTGTCCTTATTCAGTTGAGGACAGAACTGAAGGTCTGTCCCGCAAAGTCATTCGGATGGTGACAGAGCCGAAGATCTGTCACGCAAATTCACTTATTTCCGGTGCACGCCCAGACCCTGCAGGTAGGCGATCACGGCCTCCAGCTCGGTCTTGCCCTTGATGTCGTCGCCAGCCTTGGCGATTTCTTCATCGCTGTATGGCGCACCCAGCGTGCGCAGGCCGTTCATGTGCGCAGCGATGGTGGTGTGGTCCACAGGGGTCTTTTCCAGCCAGGAGTAGGCCGGCATATTGGACTCGGGCACCACATCACGCGGGTTGTTGAGGTGGATGCGGTGCCATTCGTCGCTGTAGCGGCCGCCCACGCGGGCCAGGTCCGGACCGGTGCGCTTGGAACCCCACTGGAAGGGGTGGTCGTAAACGAACTCGCCGGCCACCGAGTACGGACCGTAACGCAGGGTTTCGGCACGGAAGGGGCGAATCATCTGCGAGTGGCAGTTGTAGCAGCCTTCGCGAACATAGATGTCACGGCCGGCCACCTGCAGTGCGGTGTAGGGCTTGAGGCCCTCGACCGGCTGGGTGGTGGACTTCTGGAAGAACAGGGGCACGATCTCGACCAGGCCGCCAAACAGCAGCACGATCAGGATCAGCACGATCATCAGGAAGTTGCTGGTTTCGATCTTTTCGTGGGACAGACCGCCGCCCGAATGTTGGTTGTTAGCCATGTTTGTGTACTCCTCAGGCGTGGGCTGCAGCAGCAGGAATCTGGACATCGACCGAGCGGCCGGCCGTGGCCGTCTTGATCGTATTCCACAGCATCAGGCACATGCCACCCAGGTACAGCAGACCGCCCAGCAGACGCAGCACATAGAAGGGGAAGGTGGCCTTGACGGATTCAACGAAGGTGTAGGTCAGGGTGCCGTCGGCGTTCACGGCGCGCCACATCAGGCCCTGCATCACACCGGCAATCCACATGGCCGCGATGTAGATCACGATACCGATGGTGGCGGTCCAGAAGTGGACTTCGATGGCCTTGGTGCTATACATCTTCTTCTGGCCGAACAGGCGCGGGATCAGGTAGTACATGGAGCCCATGGTCACCAGACCCACCCAGCCCAGCGCGCCGGAGTGGACGTGACCCACAGTCCAGTCGGTGTAGTGGGACAGCGCGTTGACCGTCTTGATGGACATCATCGGACCTTCGAAGGTGGACATGCCGTAGAAGGACAGGGACACGATCAGGAAGCGCAGGATGGGATCATCACGCAGCTTGTGCCATGCGCCCGACAGGGTCATGATGCCGTTGATCATGCCGCCCCAGCTGGGGGCCAGCAGGATCAGGGAGAACAGCATACCGATCGACTGGGTCCAGTCCGGCAGGGCCGTGTAGTGCAGGTGGTGAGGACCGGCCCACATGTAGGTGAAGATCAGGGCCCAGAAGTGCACGATCGACAGGCGATACGAGTACACGGGACGCTCGGCCTGCTTGGGGATGAAGTAGTACATCATGCCCAGGAAGCCCGCAGTCAGGAAGAAGCCCACAGCATTGTGGCCATACCACCACTGCACCATGGCGTCCTGCACACCGGCGTAGGCCGAGTAGGACTTGAGGGCGCCGACCGGCAGCGCGGCGCTGTTGACCAGGTGCAGCAGGGCCACAGCCAGAATGAAGGCACCAAAGAACCAGTTGGCCACGTAGATGTGACGCACCTTGCGGGTGCCCACGGTGCCGAAGAACACCACGGCAAACGCCACCCAGACCAGCGTGATCAGGATGTCGATGGGCCACTCCAGTTCGGCATATTCCTTGCCACTGGTGTAACCCAGAGGCAGGGAAATGGCCGCCAGCAGGATGACCAGCTGCCAGCCCCAGAAAGTGAACGCCGCCAGCTTGTCGCTGAACAGACGCACATGGCAGGTGCGCTGCACAACGTAATAGGCGGCTGCAAACAGACCGCAGCCACCGAACGCGAAAATCACCGCGTTGGTGTGCAGCGGGCGCAGACGGCCGTAACTCAGGAACGGGATTCCGAAGTTCAGCTCCGGCCAGGTCAGCTGGGCGGCGATGATCACGCCGACCAGCATGCCGACCACGCCCCACACCACCGTCATGATGGCGAACTGCCGTACAACTTTGTCGTTGTAGACAGAGGCTTGCATGTTCGCAAAGTTCATTTCTACCTCTTATTGATGAATGACCCTTCGAGTGTCGGGTTTTCCCCGAATCCGGGACTTGATGAAAATCAATCGTTGCGCAAAATGCGCTCGCCCTCGGCCTCGATGTCCTCGAACTGCCCCCGGTGCACCGCCCACCACAACGCTCCCAAAATGAAGAAAACCAAGGCCACCGACAGCGGAATCAGAAGAAAAAGAATGTCCATGAGAACGACTTTCAAGGGTTTTGGACCGGCCCGGACAGGCCAGCCGACAGGCGCAGTGCATTGAGCACCACCAGCAAGGAGCTCAGCGCCATGCCCAGCCCGGCGGCCCAGGCCGGCAGCCAGCCCAGCAGGGCCAGGGGCACGCAGGCCGCGTTATAGACCACCGACCATGCGAGGTTCTGACGGACCACCCGCAGGGTCTGGCGGCTGCGCACCAGCGTCTGCTCCAGCAGGTCCAGCCGGCCCGACATGAGCACCAAATCGGCCTGCGACTGGGTCAGCGCCAGCGCCTGCCCCAATGCGAACGACACATCGGCGCCGGCAAGCACCGGCCCATCGTTGAGCCCGTCGCCCACCATGGCCACACGGCGTCCCAGATGCTGGAGTTGCTGCAGGGCCGACAGTTTGTCCTGCGGCGAGCAACCGCCATGGAAATCTTCAATGCCCAGACTGCCAGCGACGGTGGCCACGGCCTCTCTGGCATCGCCCGACAGGACCTTGACCGCCAGCCCCTGCTGCTGCAAGGCCCTCACCACCGCAGCCGCTTCCGGGCGCAGGGTTTCGTGCAATTCAAACGTGGCCAGCCAGCCGCTTTCATCGGCCAGACTGACCTGCAGACGCTCGCGGGGCACGTCGGGGGCGTCGCAAAAGCGCGCCGAGCCCCAGCGCATCATGCCCTCGCCCCCTGCCGGCAGTGGCCAACGGGCACTCAACCCCTGCCCCGGGTGTTCGGTCAGCACCCATCCCGACGGCAGGGCTTGGGCATCGCCGCCCTGCCCTTTTTCGAGCCGCCGCTGCCGCGCGGCCGCGGCGATGGCGCGCGAGACAGGGTGCAGGGAATGCGTGGCCATGCGTTCGGCCCCGTTCCAGGCCTCGTCTTCTGAAAACCCGGGACGCAGGCGAACGGCGGACACGCTGAAGCTGTCCAGCGTCAGGGTGCCGGTCTTGTCAAACACCACCGTGTCCACCTCGGCCAGACTTTGCAAGGCCTGCAGTCGCCGCACCAGCACACCGCTGCGCGCCAGCGCCCCCGCCGCGGCCAGCATGGCGGCAGGCGTGGCCAAAGACAGGGCGCATGGGCAGGTCACCACCAGCACGGCAACGGCCACCATGACGGCGTGGCCCGGCCCTTGCGGCCACCAGGCGATGGCCGCCGCCGCAGAGGCCAGCAGCACGCCGATCAAAAAGGGTTTGGCCATGCGGTCGGCCAGCTCGGCCATGGCCGGCTTGAGCACCGAAGCGCTCTCCATCAGCGCCACGATCTGGGCGTAACGGGTGGCGGCCCCCACCTGCTCCACCCGCAGCTCGACACGGCCGCTCAGGTTGTGGCTGCCGGCAATCACCGCATCGCCGGCCTGCCGGTTCAGGGGGCGCGACTCGCCCGTGAGCAGGGCCTCATCCACCTGCGTCTGCCCGGCCAACACCGTGCCATCGCCCGGAAAGGCCTCACCGGGCAACACCTCCACCACATCACCCACCGTGAGGCGCCGGATGGAAACCCGCTCCCAGCCTTCGGTCGTTCGCCTGCGCACACTGTCGGGCAAGCGGTTGAGCACCGCTTCGAGCGCTCCTGCCGTGCGGTCACGCATGCGCAGCTCCATCCAGCGCCCCATGAGCAGGAAGAACACGAACATGGTGAGCGAATCGAAGTACACCTCGGCCCCGAACGGGCCTTGCGGTTCAAACGTGCCCAGACTGCTGACCACGAAAGTGCCCAGCATGCCGATGGCCACCGGCAGGTCCATGCCGATGCGGCGTTGCTTCAGGTCCTGCCATGCGGCAGAGAAGAACGGTGTGCAGGAAAACAGGATGACCGGCAACGAAAGCACCCAGCTCGCCCAGCGCAGCAGCTGCAGCATGTCCGGCGTGATGTCGCCCGGCTCGGCCACATAGGCCGGCGTGGCGTACATCATCACCTGCATCATGCACAGGCCCGCCACCGCCACACGCCAGACCATGCGGCGCGCCTCGCGTCGGCGCCGCTCATGCGCGTGCGCATCGTTGGCGGGCAAAGCCTTGTAACCCACCGCAGCGCTGGCCTGCATCCATTGCGATGGACGGGTTTCCTGATCGGACCAGACGATGCGGCCACGGTGGCTGGCTGCGCTCACCTGTACCGATTTGATGCCCGGCACACGGCGCAGCGCATCTTCGATCGAGATGGCACAGGCCGCGCAGTGCATGCCCTCAAACACCACGCTGGACGCCCAGCAGCCCGACTGCCCCGCTTCGGACTGGCTGAAGCTGGCCCACTCCTGCGGATCGTCCAGCAAGGCCAGACGCTCGTCTGCCGTGGGTTCGGGCAAGGTCGATGGCAGGTCCTGGACAAGATTGACGGAAGTCATGTTCCGAAGATAGGTGATTGCCCCCGACCATTGCTTGACTTGCATCAAGCTGTCAGGATTGAGCGGGGCTTAAGCTACCATGCACTCATCAACCAACCGAGGAGATCACCATGTACAAGCGCATTCTGGTTGCCACCGACGGCTCCAGCCTGTCCAAAAAAGCCGTTGCCAACGCCATCCAGCTGGCATCGACCTGCGGCGCCGAACTGGTGGCCATGAAAGTGGTGCCCCGCTACCCCCAAACCTATTTCGAAGGCAGCATCCCGCTGACCGCAGCCGAAATCGGGCGCATTGAAAAGCAGTGGACCGATGCCGCCGCCGAGAATCTGGCTGCCGTGCAGAAATCCGCCACCGCCAAGGGCGTCGCCTGCAAGACGGTGACCGTGAAATCCGATGTGGTCTCTGACGCCATCATCGCCACCGCCAAGAAACAGAAAGTGGACCTTGTGGTGATGGCTTCGCACGGCCGCAAGGGCATCAAGCGTCTGCTGCTGGGCAGCGAGACCCAACAAGTGCTGACCCACTGCCACACCCCGGTGCTGGTGCTGCGCTGACATTTTGAAAACAAACTGACTATAGAATGACCCGGTTTACATCCGGGTCATTCACATGCAGTCCAGAAACGCTTTTCTCAAGCCACTTTTGTCCTTGCAGTCAAGCGCACATGCGTGTCGCCAGGCCCTCCGCACGGGCCTGATGTTTCTGGGATGGGCCCTGTGCAATGCAGGGCCGGCCATGGCAGCGGCAGAAAAAACCGAACTCCGGCTTGAAAGCTGGCGCAAAGACGATCAGATGTTCTGGGAGCAGAAGCTGCTACCGGCGTTTCATCGGCACCATCCGGAGTTGCAGGTCAACTTTGCACCCGAGAACCCCCTCGAATACGACACCCGGCTGGATGCCAAGCTGCGCTACGACAGCCTGCTCGACACCAAGCTGACCAGCCGCAAGGCCGGCGACCTGATCTTCTGCCGTCCCTTCGATGGGAGCATCCGGCTGTATGAGCGAAAGCAGCTGGCCCCTCTGCCCGAAGACCTGCTGACCGCCTATTCAGCCCAGGCCCGCAAGCCATGGACATCGGACGATGGCAAGACCACCTACTGCGTGCCGGTCGCTCAGGTCATCCACGGCATCTTCTACAACCGGACCTTGCTGCAAGAGATGGGTGAAAAGCCCCCGGTCACCGTGGAAGAGTTTTTTGCTCTTCTGGAGCGCTCCCGGCGCCGCGGGCAGCGCGTTCCCCTGGCCTTGGGACTGGCCGACATGTGGGAAGGCACACAGGTGGTGTTCACCGGTGCAGGTCCCAATTTCTGGGGCGGCGAGAAAGGTCGGCAAAGCCTGTTGCAGGGCCGTGCGCGCTTCACCGACAAGGGCTTCGTGGACGCCTGGCGCTTCATGGCCCGCCTCAAACCCTACCTGCCTCCCGCGCCCCATCTGGTGAGCAACAGCGATGCGCAGGTGATGTTTGCCAAAGGCACCGCCCTGCTCTTCCCTTCGGGTTCATGGGATCTGCCTTACCTGCGCCACACCGAGTACTCCCACAAGTCCACTCCGATCGATCTGGGCGTCTTCCGTTTTCCGGTGGAGCAGCCAGGGCAACGCTGCCAGGTGTCGGTCCATCCGGACTTTGGCATCGGCATGAATGTCGAAAGCCTCAACAAGGAAGCAGCCATGAAGTTCTTGCGATGGCTGGGCACCGCGGAGTTTGCTCAGTTGCTGACCGATCACCTGAGCGGCTTTTACCCGCTCTCCAGACACCCGGTGCAAGTCAACGACCCCGTAGGACAGGAAATGATGGCCTGGCGCCAGCAATGCGACGAGACCATCCGCCTGAACGCAGAAAAACTCAACCGCGTCTGGCCATCGATGGAAGATGAGCTGTGGTACATCAACGTCAAGGTGCTGGACAACACCCTGTCCCCCACAGACGCAGCAGCCCAGATCCAGCGGCTGCACGAGCGCAACAGTTTCGTGCAGCACCCGCGCTGAAGCGCCCCTTCAGGCTCAGGCGAACTCGCCCTTGTACTGGTCGCGCAGCAGGTTCTTTTGCACCTTGCCCATGGTGTTGCGCGGCAGCTCGGCCACCACATAACACCTCTTGGGAATCTTGAAGTTGGCCAGCTTCGACTTGAGGTTGGCCACGATCGCCTCCGGCGCGATCATGGCGCCCGGTTTGGCAATCACCACCGCCACGCCCACTTCGCCGAAGTCGGGATGTGGCACGCCGATCAGCGCGCTCTCGGCCACGCCTTTCATCTCGTTGATGTAACCCTCGATCTCGGCCGGGTACACGTTGTAGCCGCCGCTGATGATCAGGTCCTTGCTGCGGCCCACGATGGTCACATAGCCGCGCTCATCGACCTTGCCCACGTCACCGGTCTTGAAGAAACCGTCAGAGGTGAATTCTTCTGCCGTCTTCTCGGGCATGCGCCAGTAGCCCTTGAACACGTTCGGTCCCTTGACCTGGATGCCACCAATCTCGCCCACCGGCATGGCCTCGCCGTCGTCGCCCAGCACACGCAGTTGCACGCCGGGCAGCGGAAAGCCCACCGTACCGCCACGCCTTTCAGTCTGGTTGCCATAGCGGCTGTCGGCACTGTAGGGGTTGGAGGTCAGCATGACGGTCTCGCTCATGCCGTAGCGCTCCAGAATCGTGTGGCCGGTGCGCTCAATCCAGTCGTTGAACGTCTCGATCAGCAGCGGCGCCGAGCCGGCGATGAACAGGCGCATGTTCTTGCAGGCCTCGCGCGTGAGGCCGGGCTCGGCCAGCATGCGCACATACAGCGTGGGAACGCCCATGAACACGGTGGCATCGGGCAGACGGGCGATCACGCGTTTCGGGTCGAACCTGGCCATCCAGATCATCTTGCTGCCGTTGATCAGCGCACCGTGGATGGCCACGAACAGGCCGTGCACATGGAAGATGGGCAGCGCATGGATCAGCACATCCCCTTTCTTCCACCCCCAGTAATCCTTGAGCATGGCGGCGTTGGAGAGCATGTTGCCGTGCGTGAGCATGGCCCCCTTGCTGCGTCCGGTGGTGCCGCTGGTGTAGAGGATGGCAGCCAGATCGTCGGCCTGTTTGACTGCGGCCTGGTGCTGGTCGCTGTGGTGCGCAGCACGCTCCAGCAGGCTGCCGGTGCGGTCATCGCCCAACGTAAAAACGTGCCTGGTGCCAGCCTGGAAGGCGATCTTGCTGACCCAGCCAAAGTTGGCCGGACTGCACACCACCACGGCGGGCTCGGCATTGCCAATGAAATACTCGATCTCGGCGCTCTGGTAGGCGGTGTTGAGCGGCAGGAAAACGTAGCCTGCACGCAGCGTGGCCAGGTACAGCATCATGGCCTCAACCGATTTTTCGACCTGCACCGCGACGCGGCTGCCTGTCGGCAAATCGAGCGAGTCCAGCAGGTTGGCCATCATGGCGGTGGCGCGGTCCAGGTCGCGCCAGCTGTAGTTCAGGCCTTCGTCGGTTTCAACCGCCACGGCATCGAGGTCAGAGGGAAAGGCGGCGCGCAGCGCCGCAAACAGGTTTTGAGAGTTCATATCCAAAGCTTGATAGCCCATTGATCAATCGAGTTTAGCCCCCGAGGCCTTGACCACCTGAGACCACTTGGCCAGCTCTTTCTTGATGAAGGCATCGAACTGTGCGCCGGTCAGGCCGGGAAACTCTGCACCCTGCGCAGCCCAGACGGCTTTGGCCTCATCGGTCACACAGGCACGGCGGATTTCCTCCACGGCCCGGGCCTGCGCATCGGCAGGCGTGCCTCTGGGCGCCCAGACGCCGTACCAAGTGGACACGGTGTAATCCGGCAAGCCCAGCTCGGCCGAGCACGGCACGTCGGGGAAAGCGGCGCTGCGTTTGGCGCCGGACACCATGAGCGCCTTGATGCGGCCCGACTTGATGTGCTGCGCCGACGAGCCCAAACCGTCGAACATCATGTCCACATTGCCCGCCACCAGATCCTGCAGGGCCGGACCAGCGCCCCGGTAAGGAATGTGGGTGATGAAGGTTTTGGTCTGCAGCTTGAACAGTTCACCGGCCAGATGGTGCGAGGTGCCACCACCAGCCGAGCCGTAGTTCAGGCGCGCCGGGTTCTTTTTCACAAACTCCAGAAAGCTTTTGAAATCTGGCGCTGTGACATTGCGGGGATTGACCACCAGCACCTGAGGCACATTGGCCACCAGGATCAGGGGCACCAGGTCGCGCTCCAGGTCATAGTCCAGCCTGGGGTACATGAAGGGGGCGATCGTGTGGTGCACAGCGCCCATAAACAGGGTGTAGCCATCGGGCGCGGCCTTGGCCGCGATGCCGGCGCCCAGCGTGCCACCTGCACCGCCCCGGTTGTCGATGACCAGCTGTTTGCCCGTCAGACGCGAAAACTGCGCCGACAGCGGGCGCGCAAACGCATCGGTGCCGCCACCGGCCGGAAACGGCACCACCATGGTCACGGGTTTGGCTGGCCACGCACTTTGCGCCAGCGACCAGACGGGTGATACCGCTCCCATGGCGGCCAGGGTCTGCAAGGCTTGGCGGCGCGAAACAGCGCCGATCGGATCGGTCATGGTTTTGTCTCCTGGTTTGTCGGTGATGCGGATCATAGGGACAGATCGGCCACCCCGCCAGAGAGCGGTATTTTTCCCTCGCCCAGCATCTTGCGGTGGCGGTCCAGCTTTTTCAGGTCGTACAGGTAGTTCACCATCATCCCCCACGACTGCTGCATGCCCTTGGCCGAGGGGTCGGCCATCCAGTGGATGTTCTCGACCCGGGCCCCGTTGCCCAGATGGAAACGCGCCACCGGGTCCACCGGTCGGCCCTGCTCCAGTTCGCGGCCCAGATAGCGGCTGGCGCAATGCAGCAGCCAGCGTGCACCGGGGCATTTGGCGTCCAGGTGCGGCCCCTGGTCCAGCCAGGCCTGGATGTGCTCGGGCGTGACCGGTTCAAAACCGATGAAGCGACCCAGCGTGCGGCGGTGCTTGTCGGGCAGTTCATCGAGCAGCCGTGCCGCGTTCTTGCGGTACCAGCCCCGAAAGCCCGGGATCGGCGAAAGGGTGGCAAAGGTCTTGAGCTGTGGAAAATCGGCCTTGAGCGTTTCGACCACCCGCTTGATGAGCGAGTCGCCAAAACTGATGCCCTTGAGACCGGTCTGCGTGTTGCTGATCGAATAAAAGATGGCCGTGGTGGCCCGGCTCAGGTCCACCGCTTCGGCGGTTTCATCCAGCAAGGGCACGATGTTGGAGGCGATCTCGCGGGTGAAGGCCACCTCCACAAAAATCAGGGGCTCGTCGGGCAGCCGGGCATGGAAGAAACCGTAGCAGCGCCGGTCCGAGTCAAGCCGGTTTTTCACATCGGCCCAGCTCTTGATGTCGTGCACCGCCTCGTACTGGATCAGCTTTTCCACCAGCGAAGCCGGCGAATCCCAGCTGATGCGGCGCAACTCCAGAAAGGCCACGTCGAACCAGGTGCTGAACAGCGACTCCAACTCGGCATCGAGCGCCAACAGGCGCTTCTCGGCCTTGAGCTGGGGCAGCAGCTCGGCGCGCAGGTCTACCAGAAAGCGCATGCCCTCCGGGAACACCGCGAAACGCTGCAAGAGCCGCGTGCGGTCCGAATACAGCGCCTTGCGCAGGCGGATCTCGGCCACGCCTTCCTCGGCGGTGCCCACGGCCGATTCATACGCCTCGCGCGCCTGTCGGATGCGCTGCGGGTCGGGCGCAAAACGCTCGCTCATCAGGATGCAGGCCTGGCGGCGTTCAGGGGCGCTGGCAGCACCGTACCACTGGGCAAAGGCGCGTGCGCGGCGCCCACCCTCGACCTCGCTGACGGTGCTGTCGGCCACCGCCTGCAGCGGCCTGAGCACCTTGCGCACCAGCGTGGCGTCCAGCGCCTGCGGAGCACGTTCAACCCGGGCAGCACCCGTGCTGGCTGCCGCCGCACCCTGAGCACCCAAGGGCGGATCAACCTTGCCTTTGGGCAACCAGTCCGAAACCTTTTGCCCCCACCACGATGCCGGATTCATCGGACCTCCTGAAGATCAAAGTCACAGAGTCTCAGGGCAGAGCCTAACGCACATTCCATGTTGCCCACCGCCTGACACGCCTGTGACAAACCCGGGGGCGATGCACACCGGGTTTCATGCCACGATCAACGCCAACACCAACACCCTGCACGCGTTTGTCTGCCCTCCATGACCACCGACATCACGTCCCTGTCTGCCAGCGAACTCTCCGACGCCATCCATGCCCGCCAGGTCTCCTGCACAGAGGTCATGCAGGCCTACCTGAGCCGGATCGCGCTGCTCAACCCGGTCTGGAACGCCATCGTCAATCTGGCCCCCACCGAGACCCTGCTGGCGCAGGCCCGCCAGTGCGACCAGGAGCTGGCACAAGGACAGTCGCGCGGCTGGCTGCACGGCATTCCACAAGCCATCAAGGACACCGGCCACGCTTTGGGCTTTCCGAGCACCTTGGGCAGCCGCGTTCTGGAAAAACACATGCCGCGCTGCGACAGCATCATGACCGAGCGCATGAAAGCGGCCGGTTGCATCGTCATCGGCAAAACCAACATGCCCGAGCTGGGTCTGGGTTCGCACACATTCAACGAATTGTTTGGTGCCACGCCCAACGCCTGGGACACGGCGGTCAGCGCAGGCGGCTCCAGCGGCGGTGCCGCTGTGGCCCTGACCCAGCGCATGCTGCCGGTGGCCGACGGCTCGGATTTCATGGGCAGCCTGCGCAACCCGGCAGGCTGGAACCACATTTTTGGCATGCGCCCCTCGCAGGGCCGCGTACCTTACGGCCCGGGGGCCGATGTCTGGGTGGATCAGCTCGGCACCGAAGGCCCGATGGCCCGAAACGTGCGCGATCTGGCCCGCCTGCTGGCCACGCAGTCGGGCCACGACCCGCGCCAGCCTCTGTCCATCCACAAAGCGCTCGATGTCTCAGACATGCGCTTCTCTCCCGACGCGCTCAAGGGCCTGCGCGTGGGCTGGCTGGGTGACCTGGAGGGTCATCTGGCAGTGGAGGACGGCATCCTGGGCGTCTGCGAAGACGCGCTGCGAGCCATGCAAAACGCGGGCGCTGTGGTGGAGCCCACGAAGCTGGGTTGCGACACACAAGCCTTGTGGGACTGCTGGCTGGTCTGGCGCCGGGCACTGATTGGCCCCAAAGTGGCCGCCCTGTTGCCCCTGCCCCATGCGGCCGAACTGCTCAAACCCGAAGCGATGTGGGAATACGAGAACTCGCTCAGGCTCTCGTACATGGACTTTCACAAAGCCAGCCAGCGGCGCACCAGCTTCTACCACCACATGCTCCAAATGTTTGAACATTACGAGGTGCTGGCCCTGCCAGTGGCGCAGGTCTGGCCCTTCCCCATTGCACAACGTTGGCCCCGGCAGATTGGCGAACGCGCCATGGACACCTACCACCGCTGGATGGAGTGCACCATCTACGCCACGCTGGCCGGCCTGCCCGCCATCAGCCTGCCCGCGGGCTTTCACCCACAAAAGCCTTGGCCGATGGGCATCCAGCTCATTGGCAAACCGCAGGGAGATGCAGCACTGCTGCAGGTGGCCGCCGCCTACGAGGTCGTGCGCAGCGACTGGCTGCAGCGCCGACCGACCTGACCGGAGCTCAGGCGCTGCGGCGCCCGCACCACAGCCACAGCAGCGCGCCGCCGGCGATCATGGGCACACACAGCCACTGGCCCATGCTCAGGCCCAGACTCAAGAGGCCCAGATGGGCATCGGGCTCGCGGAAATATTCGGCCACAAAGCGGAACACGCCATAGCCCAGCAGAAAGACCGCCGCCACCTGCCCTTGCTGGCGTGGCTTGCGGGCGTACAGCCAGAGCAGCACAAACAGCAGCAGGCCTTCCATCAGGAACTGGTAAATCTGCGAGGGGTGGCGCGGCAGATCACCCGCCCCCCGAAACACCATGCCCCAAGGCAGGGACGGATCGGCCACCCGGCCCCACAGCTCGCCGTTGATGAAGTTGCCCACGCGGCCAGCAGCCAGACCGGTCGGCACACACGGCGCCACAAAGTCCATGACCTGCATAAAGGGGCGCTGGCGCGAATACGCGAACCAGACCATGGCCGCGATCACCCCCAGCATGCCGCCATGAAAGCTCATGCCGCCCTGCCAGACAGCAAACACTTCGAGCGGGTGCGCTGCGTAGTACGCGGGTTTGTAGAAAAGGCAGTAACCGATGCGCCCACCCAGCACCACACCCAGCACGCCCAGAAAAAGAATGTCCTCGATGTCCTTGCGGGTCCATTGGGACAGACGGGCAAAAGGCAGATGCGCCAGACGGCGTGTACCCAGAAAGTAAAAAAGGCCGAAGGCAGCCAGGTAGGTCAGGCCATACCAGTGGATGGCCAGCGGCCCCAGTTGCAGGGCGACGGGATCGATGACAGGTTGTTGCAGCATGACCCGGATTGTGCCCGCGGATGGTGCCTGCCTTGTGACAGGCCCATCCGGACAGGTAACAAAGCTCAGTCGGGCAGTTTGGACAGGTCGCGAACGGCGCCCTTGTCAGCCGAAGTGGCCAGCAGGGCATAGGCACGCAGGGCGGCCGACACCTTGCGGGCACGTGGCTTGGCCGGCTTCCAGCCCAGTTTGTCCTGCTCGGCACGGCGCTTGGCCAGTTCCTCGTCGCTCACCAGCACATTGATCGTGCGGTTGGGGATGTCGATGCGGATGCGGTCACCGTGACGCACCAGACCGATCGTGCCGCCTGCTGCCGCTTCGGGGGAGCAGTGACCGATCGACAGACCCGAAGTTCCACCCGAGAAGCGGCCATCGGTCAGCAGCGCGCAGGCCTTGCCCAAACCCTTGGACTTGATGTAGCTGGTCGGGTAGAGCATTTCCTGCATGCCCGGGCCTCCTTTGGGACCTTCGTACCGCACCACCACCACGTCGCCGGCCTTGACCTGGTCGTTCAGGATGTGCTCGACCGCCTCGTCCTGGCTCTCGACCACATGGGCAGGACCTTCGAAGACCAGCAGGCTGTCATCAACGCCTGCGGTCTTGACCACGCAGCCGTCCAAAGCAATGTTGCCACGCAGCACCGCCAGACCACCTTCCTTGCTGAAGGCATGGTCGTAGGAACGGATGCAGCCCTCCTTGCGGTCGGTGTCCAGGCTGGGCCAGCGGGTGGCCTGGCTGAAGGCCACCTGGGTCGGAATACCGGCAGGTCCTGCCATGTAGAAGGTTTTGACGGCTTCGCTCGGGTTACGGGCAATGTCCCATTGGTCCAGCGCGTCCTTCATGGTTTTGGCATGCACGGTGGGCACATCGGTGTGCAGCTTGCCGGCACGGTCCAGTTCACCCAGGATGGCCATGATGCCGCCGGCACGGTGCACGTCTTCGATGTGGTACTTGTTGGTGTTGGGGGCCACCTTGCAAAGCTGCGGAATCACGCGCGACATGCGGTCGATGTCGGTCATGGTGAACTCGATACCAGCTTCCTGGGCAATGGCCAGCAGGTGCAGGATGGTGTTGGTGGAGCCGCCCATGGCGATGTCCAGCGCAATAGCGTTCTCGAAGCCCTTGAAACCGACAG
>JAYRQF010000238.1:0-2218 GCA_041910735.1 Limnohabitans sp. | reverse complement strand
TTTGTAGAAGATCTTGACGCAGTGACCGAACACGATGGGGTGCGAGACCTTCATCATCGTGGCCTTGACGTGCAGCGAGAACATCACGCCGGTCTTGCGGGCGTCTTCGATTTCCCTGGTGTAGAACTCGACCAGCGCCTTCTTGCTCATGAACATGCTGTCGATGACTTCGCGGTCCAGCAAGGACACTTTTTGCTTGAGCACGATGGCCTTGCCAGACTTGGTGATGAGCTCCATCTTCACATCACGGGCGCGGTCCAGCGTCATGGACTTTTCGCCGTGGTAGAAGTCGCCAGCGTGCATGTGCGACACATGCGAGCGCGAAGCCTGGCTCCACTCGGCCATGCTGTGCGGGTTCTTGCGGGCGTATTCCTTGACGGCACGGGGGGCGCGGCGGTCGGAGTTGCCTTCGCGCAGCACGGGGTTCACAGCCGAACCGGTGCACTTGGCGTAGCGCGCCTTGATGGCTTTTTCTTCGTCGTTCTTGGGGTTTTCGGGGTAGTCGGGGATGGCGTAGCCCTTGCCCTGCAGTTCCTTGATGGCGGCGACCAGCTGGGCCACGGAAGCGCTGATGTTGGGCAGCTTGATGATGTTGGCTTCGGGGCGCAGGGTCAGCTTGCCCAGGTCGGCCAGGTTGTTGGGGACCTGCTGCTCGGGTTTGAGGAACTCGGGGAACTCACCCAGGATACGGGCAGCCACCGAAATGTCGCTGGTTTCCACCGTGATGCCGGCGGGCTTGGTGAAGCTGCGGATGACGGGCAAAAACGCTTCGGTGGCAAGGCGCGGGGCCTCGTCGGTGAGCGTGTAAATGATCTTGGATGCGTCGGCAGAGGTTGTCATCGTGGTACGTCTTTTTACAGGATGAAATCAGAACCCGTCATCTTAAACCAGTCCACCCAACGCGGGGCTGACGACAGGCCTGAGACAATCGCAGCATGAGCGAAGCACAAGAGAATTTCAACCCCACCCCCGATACCCCCGCCAGCGACGATCTGCCCGAAGGCTGGCTGCGCGTGGGCGCACTGGACATGGATGCGCAAGGCATTGCCCGCCGACCCGATGGCAAGGTGGTGTTCATCGAAGGCGCCTTGCCTGGCGAGATCGTGTCGGTCAAGGTCGGCCGCAAGAAGAACAACTGGGAGCAAGGCTCCGTCACCGAAATCCACCACGAGTCAAGCCAGCGCGTCACGCCCGGTTGCCCGCACTTTGGTCTGCACCAGGGGGCCTGCGGCGGCTGCAAGATGCAGCATCTGGACGCTTTTGCCCAGGTGGCGATCAAGCAGCGCGTGCTCGAAGACAACCTCTGGCATCTGGCCAAGGTCAAAGCCGAGTCTTTGCTGCGCCCGATTCAGGGGCCGGCCTGGGGTTACCGCTACCGCGCCCGCCTGTCGGTGCGTTATGTGCAAAAAAAGGGCGAAGTACTGATCGGCTTTCACGAACGCAAGAGCCGCTACATCGCCGACATGCAGGTCTGCCCCATCCTGCCGCCCAAGGTGAGCGCCATGCTGCTGCCGCTGCGCGGCCTGATCGGCAGCCTGCAGGCGCGCGAGACCTGCCCCCAGATCGAGCTGGCCTGCGGCGACGACGTGACGGCGCTGGTGCTGCGCCACCTGGAGCCGCTGAGCGAGGGTGACCAACAGAGGCTGCGTGACTTTGCCGCCCGGCACGGCGTGCAATGGTGGCTGCAGCCCAAGGGCCCGGACACGGTGCATTTGCTGGACGAGGGTCCGCAACTTGCCTATGGCCTGCCGGACTTCGGCATCACCATGCCTTTCAAGCCAACCGACTTCACCCAGGTCAACCCTTTCATCAACCGCGTGCTGGTCAGCCGGGCGCTGCGGCTGCTGGGGGCGGAGAAGACCGACCGGGTGATTGACTGGTTCTGCGGGCTGGGCAACTTCACGTTGCCGATCGCCACGCAGGCGGGCGAAGTGCTGGGCATTGAGGGCTCGGATGCGCTGGTGCAGCGCTCGCACCAGAACTACGCCTTCAACCAGTCAGGCCGCAGCCAGCCGCTGGCACCCACCACCTTTGTGGCGCGCAACCTGTTCGAGATGACGCCCCAGATGCTGGTGGCCGACGGTGTGGCCGACAAATGGCTGGTCGACCCACCGCGCGAAGGTGCGTTTGCCCTGAGCAAGGCGTTGGCCGAACTGCACCAGCAGCCAGAGCTGCGCGGTGGCTGGACGCCGCCCCAACGCATCGTCTATGTGAGCTG
>JAYRQF010000237.1:0-2431 GCA_041910735.1 Limnohabitans sp. | reverse complement strand
GGGTGACGCCGGCCCGCAAGGCTGGGTGGAGCAGGGGCGGGTGCGCTGGGCCGGCAGCAACCACCTGTTGCAGATGCGCCTTCATGACCATGCCCGTCAGGCACTGGAGCAGCCCGCCAGCGACTGGCCTTGGGTGGAGGTGCTGCACAGCCATGCAGGCGCCGATGCCCGTCACGTTCGCGCACTGGTGTCGGCCGGGGTGAAAGGTCTGGTGGTGGCGGGCACCGGCAACGGCACTGTGCACCAGAGCCTGCTGGCAGCCCTGGCCGAGGCGCAGACCCGTGGCGTGACCGTGTGCCTGACCACGCGTTGCCCGGAGGGGCAGATCGTGGGGGATTGCGCGTCGCTGCCAACCGCTCCAGGAGGGCTGAACGGGTACAAGGCCCGCGTCAGCCTGATGCTGGACCTGATGGCTTGAGCCAAAAACAACAAAGCCCCGCGTCGCGGGGCTTTGTTCTTGGGGTGGTCAGATGTCAGCCAGCCAGTGCGCCGAAAGCGCGGGCGGTGATTTCTTCCACGCTGCCGGTGCCGCTGATGGCGCGGTACTTGGGAGCTGCTGCCGGATCCTGTTTGGCCCAGCCAGAGTAGTAGTCGACCAGCGGACGGGTCTGGCTGCTGTAGACATCCAGACGCTTCTTGACGGTTTCTTCCTTGTCGTCGTCGCGCTGCACCAGCGGCTCGCCGGTCACGTCGTCTTTGCCTTCAACCTTGGGCGGGTTGAACTTGACGTGGTAGGTGCGGCCCGAAGCCGGGTGCGAGCGGCGACCGCTCATGCGCTCGATGATGGCGTCAAAGGGCACGTCGATTTCGAGCACGTAGTCGAGTTTGACGCCAGCGGCTTTCATGGCTTCGGCCTGCGGAATGGTGCGGGGGAAACCGTCGAACAGGAAGCCCTTGGCGCAATCGGGCTGGGCAATGCGGTCCTTGACCAGGTTGATGATCAGGTCGTCGCTGACCAGGCCACCGGCGTCCATGACTTTCTTGGCTTCCAGGCCCAGCGGGGTGCCGGCCTTCACGGCAGCGCGCAGCATGTCACCCGTGGAGATTTGCGGGATGCCGTACTTCTGGCAGATGAAGTTGGCTTGGGTGCCTTTGCCGGCGCCGGGTGCGCCCAACAGAATGAGTCTCATGTGTTTTCCTGATAGCTTGGGGATTCTGTCCAGTCAGGGCCAGCCTGACGCTCGTTCGAGAATAGCATGCGCGCCCCCACGGCTGGCTTACGCAGCCGCCGGACCCGCAAAAATGCCGCGCACGCGTTCCAGATCGGCCGGGGTGTCCACGCCGGGGCCCGGCGCCGCATCGGTCACATGCACCGCGATGCGGTGGCCGTGCCACAAAGCACGCAGCTGCTCCAGCGATTCCAGTGTCTCGATCGGGGCCGGAGGCAGTTGCGGGAACTGCCGCAGAAAGCCGGCGCGGTAGCTGTAGATGCCGATGTGGCGCAGCGGTGCGGGCGAGGGCAGGGCCCTGAAACTGCCGTCCTGCTGGCCGTCGCGCCACCAAGGGATGGGCGCGCGGCTGAAATACAGCGCGAGCTGGCGGCTGTCCATGACCACCTTGACCACATTGGGGTTGGTGAACTCGGCCAGATCGTGGATTGCATGCGCGGCGGTGCCCATGCTGGCTTCGGGACGCTCGGCCAGCACACGGGCCACGTCGTCGATCAGGGCGGGTGGGATCAAAGGCTCGTCGCCCTGCACATTGACCACCAGCGCATCGTCAGCCAGACCGAGCAGTTCGCAGGCCTCGGCCAGCCGGTCGCTGCCGCTCACATGGTCCTGCCGGGTGAGCAGGGCGTCGATACGGTGGGCCTGGCAGGCCTGCACCACACGCGGGTCGTCGGCTGCGACCACCACGCGACGGGCCCGCGATTGCGCGGCACGTTGCGCCACGCGCACCACCATGGGCAAACCAGCGATGTCGGCCAGAGGTTTGTCGGGCAGGCGGCTGGACGCCATCCGCGCCGGGATGATGACGGTGTAGTCCATGGATGGTCAGGCCACGGCGGGACGGTTGGCAGCGAGTTTGGCCAGTTCTTCGTCGCTCAGGGTACGGGCTTCGTTTTCGAGCAGAACCGGAATGCCGTTGCGGATCGGGTAGGCCAGTCGCGCGCTGCGCGAGAGCAGTTCCTGGCGTTCGCGGTCGTAGTCCAGCGGGCCTTTGGTGACCGGGCAGACCAGCAGTTCAAGCAGTTTGTTGTCCATGCGCCGATGATACCGGGCTGGTCCCCGCGGGCACATGGTCGGGGACCGGCAGACCGCGCTGGCGCAGCCGCGCATCCAGCGCCTGCCAGAACGCCGGTTCCGGTGCCATCTCCAGGGGCACAGCCCAGGCTTGAGGCTGGTGCGCCCAGAGCTTGACCGCGTCTTTTTCAGTGCACAGCAGGGGGCGGCCGGACGATGGGGCTTGCCAGTCGGCAAAGTCGTGGTGG
>JAYRQF010000236.1:0-6620 GCA_041910735.1 Limnohabitans sp. | reverse complement strand
GGTGCAGATCCTGTCGGGCGTGTACCAGGGCAAGACCACCGGCACCCCCATTTGCCTGCTGATCCAGAACACCGACCAGCGCAGCAAGGATTACGGCGACATCCTGCAGACCTTCCGCCCGGGCCATGCCGACTACAGCTACTGGCGCAAATACGGCATCCGCGATCCGCGCGGTGGTGGCCGCTCTTCGGCCCGCCTGACGGCCCCCACGGTGGCAGCTGGCGCCGTGGCCAAGAAATGGCTCAAGGAAAAATTTGGCACCACCTTTGTCGGCTGCATGACCCAGATCGGCGAGTTGCCGATTGGGTTTGAGAGCTGGGACCATGTGCCGAACAACCCGTTTTTTGCCCCGGTGGCCGATGTGTCGGCGCTCGAGGACTACATGAACGCGCTGCGCAAGTCCGGCGATTCGTGCGGTGCGCGCCTGCGCGTGGTGGCGCGGGGCGTGCCGGTGGGTCTGGGCCAGCCGCTGTTTGACAAGCTCGACGCAACAATAGCCTACGCCATGATGGGCATCAACGCCGTCAAGGGCGTGGAGATTGGCGCCGGCTTTGGCTGCGTCACGCAAAAAGGCAGCACCGCCGGTGATTCGCTCACGCCCGAAGGCTTCGTCGGTAACAACGCGGGCGGCATTCTGGGCGGCATCAGCAGCGGGCAGGACATCGAGGTGTCGATCGCCGTCAAGCCGACCAGCTCGATTTTGATCCCGCGCGAGACGATCGACTCGGAAGGCCACACCACCGAAGTCATCACCAAAGGCCGCCACGACCCGTGTGTGGGCATCCGTGCCACGCCGATCGCCGAGGCCATGCTGGCGCTGGTGCTGATCGACCACGTCCTGCTGCACCGCGCCCAGTGCGGTGACGTGCAGCACGCGCTGCCACCGATTGCTGCCGCCAAACCCTGATGCCAGAGAACCGCCGGGCGCTGCTGCCATTTGCGGCCCTGTCGGCCAGCTATTTCGCGCACATCGGGTTTTTCAATCCCTACCTTCCGCTCTGGCTCAAGGATCTGGGCCTCGGGCTGGTGGCGATCAGCCTGCTGACTTCGGTGCAGGCGGCCACGCGACTGTTTGCACCTTATGTGTGGGGCTGGATCAGTGACCACAGCGGTGAACGGGTGAAACTCCTGCGCATTGGCGCGGCTGTGGCGCTGGCTTTTGCCTGTCTGCTATGGCTGCAGCTGTCTCCGCTGTGGCTGGGGGTGGTGCTGTTTGTCATGTTCACCCACACCAGCGCCATGATGCCCATGAGCGAGGCGGCCATGGCGCATCTGGTCAGCCGGGGCGGCGCATTTGACGCCAAACGGTATGGCCGCGTGCGCCTGTGGGGTTCGATCGGTTTTCTGGTCACGGTGTTTGTGGCGGGGGCCTGGTTCGAGGCCTTTGGCATGCACCAGTTCCCTGCCATGACCGTTCTGAGTCTGCTGGCGGTGCTGCTCAGCGCCTTCTGGCTGCCTGACCTGAAGGAGGCCAGCCACGCGGAGCACGAACGCCCGGCGGTCTGGCCGGTGCTGCGCCAGCCGGCGGTACGCTGGTTTTTCACAAGCGCTTTTTTTCATGTGCTCTCGCACATCGGCATTTACGTGTTCTTTTCGCTCTACCTGGATGCGCTGGGCTACAGCAAGACGCTGATCGGCCTGATGTGGGCGGTGTCGGTGCTGGTGGAGATCGCCTGGTTTTTCTGGCAATCGCGCTGGCTGCACCACCTGCCGCTGAGCGGCTGGCTGCTGCTGTGCGCGGGTGCCATGGTGCTGCGCATGGCGCTCACGGCGGCGTGGGGCGATGTGCTGCTGGTGCTGGTGCTGGCCCAGTGCCTGCACGCACTGACCTTTGCCGCCCACCACACGGCCTGTGTGGCCATGGTGTCGCACCACTTTCCGGCACGGCTTCGCGGCCGCGGGCAAGCGCTTTACACCGTGATTGCTTACGGCTTTCCGGGGGTGACCGGCGGTCTTCTTGGCGGCGTCATCAGCGAGCGCTGGGGGCTGGCCTCGGTGTTCTGGGCTTCAGTGCTCACCAGCCTGCTGGCCGTGGCGGCCAGCTACCGGGTCTGGCGCCACCACCATCCCGTCAAGGCTTTGCCATGAGCAGCGAACTGGCTGTGCTGCCCGACTTTTTGCCGCCCGATCTGCACCTTGCCCTGAAGGGTGCGCAGCGGGTGCAGACCCGCCTGGACGGGGTGACGACTGTCTGGCACGTCTGGGGCGGGCCCGCGCAGCCTGCCGTGGTGCTGCTGCACGGTGGCAGCGGCAGCTGGACCCACTGGGTGCGCAACATCGCCCCGCTCAGGGATGCCGGCTGGCGTGTGCTGGTGCCCGACCTGCCGGGATTTGGCGATTCGGACTTGCCACCGGGCTGCACCGATGCACCGCAGCTGCCGGTCCACCTGCACGCGGGTCTGCAGCAGTTGGCCCCGCAGGGACCGGTGCAGATCGTGGGTTTTTCCTTTGGCGGCATGACCGGGGCGCTCTGGTTGGCCGACCATCCGGAGGATGCGCAGACGCTGGTGCTGGTGGGGGCGCCGGGTCTGGGCCTGACGGTGCCTGAGCGTATTCGTCTCAAAGGCTGGCGGCATTTGCCGACGGTTGATCAGCAAAACGCGGTGCACCGTCACAACCTGATGGCGCTCATGTTTGAACACCGCGAGAGCATCGATCCTCTGGCGCTGGCCCTGCACGCGGCCAACGTGGCGCGCGACCGCATGCCGCGCCGCCGCCTGTCAGCCACCCCCGTTGTTGCCGAGGTCCTGCCCAGCATCCGTGCCCGCGTGAGCGCCATCTACGGAGAGCACGACGCCATGTACCGCGAACGTCTGACCGAAGTACGCGATGCCCTGCCGCAGTGGGCGCGGAACTGGGGCCAGTGGCACACCGTGGCAGGTGCCGGGCACTGGGTTCAGTACGAGGCCGCAGATGCCTTCAACCCCCAATTGCTCGCGATACTTGCACAGGCCCGATCTGCTGGTATTGATTTCAACATGGAGCCCTGAGTCATGAGCGTTTCCGACACCCTTTGCAATGCCTTTGCGCCCACCGGTAAGCTGCGAGCTTCCATCAACCTGGGCAACCCCATTCTCGCCAGCAAAAACCCGGATACGGGCGCAACCTTGGGTGTTTCGGTCGATTTGGCGGGCGCCCTGGCGCAGCGTCTGGGTGTATCGCTGGAGCTGGTGATTTTTGACACGGCAGCCCAATCTGTGGAAGCGGTGCGCAAGGAGCAGGCGGACATCGGTTTTTTTGCGATCGATCCTCTGCGAGGCGAGGGTATTTCGTTCAGCGCACCCTATGTCCTGATCGAGGGCAGCTACATGGTGCCCGACAGTTCTGCCATTCGCCACAATGAAGAGGTGGACCGCGCCGGCATCCGTGTCACGGTGGGCAAGGGCAGTGCCTATGACCTTTTCCTGAGCCGCGAACTTCAGCACGCTGAAATCGTCAGGGCACCCTCATCACCCACCGTGGTGGATGTGTTTGTCGAACAGAAGCTGGAAGTGGCTGCAGGTGTCAAACAACAGCTTCAAGCCGATCTCGCGCGCTTTCCCGGGCATCGCCTGTTGCCGGGCCGGTTCATGGTGATTCAGCAGGCCATGGGCATGCCCAAAGCACGCGGCGCAGAAGCTGCCCATTATTTGGCGCAGTTTGTCGAAGACATGAAGGCCAATGGCTTTGTGCGTGGGGCGCTGGAGCGTCACGGGGTTCAGGGCGCCTCTGTTGCGTCCCCCAACGTTTGAGGAACTGGCGGACCGTTGCCCTGAACGACCACTGGCCCGGTGAGGGCAAACGCCCTGCAGGCTGATTTACGGCAAGATGGCGCCTGTTTTTGTTTCAGGCCCTTGCCATGACCACCAAGCTCAAAATCGATTTTGTCTCCGACATCGCCTGCCCCTGGTGCGCGGTCGGACTGTTTTCGCTGCAGAAGGCGTTGGATCGCCTGCAGGGCGAGGTGGCGGCCGAGCTGCATTTCCAGCCGTTTGAACTCAACCCCCAAATGGGGCCGGGCGGTCAGGATCTGGGCGAACACCTGACAGAAAAATACGGCTCCACGGCTGAACAACAGGCCCAAATCCGCGAAACCATCACGGCCCGTGGTGCAGAGGTGGGCTTTGCCTTTGCGCCGGGCGGCCGTGGCCGTGTCTACAACACTTTTGACGCGCACCGCCTGCTGGCCTGGGCCGAGTCTCAGGAACCTGTGCAGGGCGAGGGCGCGCAGCACCGGCTCAAAAAAGCGTTGCTTGCCGCGTACCAGGGCCGTGCCGAGCGCATCGAAGACCACGAGGTGCTCTTGGCCGTGGTGCAGGAAGTGGGGCTGAACGTGGTGGCTGCCCGCGACGTGCTCGAGTCGGGGGCGTATGCCGACAAGGTCCGCGCGGTGGAGAGGCTGTACCAACAGTCTGGCATCCGGTCGGTGCCGGCGGTCATCGTCAATGACCAGTACCTGATCTCGGGCGGCCAGCCGGTGGAGGTGTTCGAGCAGAGCCTGCGACAGATCGCAGCAAAACTGGCCGAAGAAACCGAAGGGACCGGTGCATGAGTGGGCAGCGCTTGCCCGTGCTGTTTGTCTCGCACGGCTCGCCCATGTTCGCAGTGCAGCCGGGCAGCACCGGTCCGGCGCTGGCGGCGTGGGCGCAGGCACATGCCCCGGCGCAGCAGCTCAAGGGCGTCGTGCTCATGTCGCCGCACTGGATGACGCGTGGCATTGGCGTGATGAGCACGCCACGCCCCGAAACCTGGCACGACTTCGGCGGTTTTCCGACGCCGCTGTACGAGCTGCAATACCCCGCCCCGGGCGCGCCGGCATTGGCCGAACAGGTGCTCAACCTGCTGCGCTCGGCCGACTTGCCTGCCGGGCCTGATCCGAAACGTCCTTTTGACCACGGTTGCTGGGTGCCCCTGATGCATCTGTATCCCGAGGCGAACGTGCCGGTGGTGCAGGTGGCGCTGCCGGCGTATGTGGGTCCGGCCGAGGTTTATGCCGTAGGACAGGCGCTGGCGCCTCTGCGCGAGCAGGGCATTTTGCTGGTCGGTTCGGGCAGCATGACGCACAACCTGCATGAGCTGCGCCGCGAGGACGGTCCGACCGAGCCTTATGTGACGGCGTTTTGTGGCTGGGTGCAAGAGACGCTGATGCACTCAGACTTGCCCACCATGCTGGATTACCGTACCCAGGCACCGCATGCGGCGCGGGCCCATCCAACGGACGAGCATTTTCTGACGATCTATTTTGCGCTGGGCGCCGCCGGCTGGGGTCAGAGCGAGGGTCCCCGGCCCGAGTACATCAGCCACGAGGTGCAGTTTCGTTCACTCTCGATGGACGCGTTCAGCCTGCCATGAGGCCCCACATGCAACGCCGCACCGCACTCATTGCCGCCGTCTGCGCCAGTTCAGGCTGGGCTCTGGGTGCACCTGCTGCACCCTCCCTGGCCGTGCAGGCACAACGCGGTGGGGTGCTGCTGATCCGCCATGCCAGCACCGAGCCGGGGCTCGGTGATCCAGCGGGTTTCACGATTGGCCAATGCCAGACCCAGCGCAACCTGTCTGACGCCGGACGCGCCGAAGCCCGGGCCATTGGCGACTGGTTCCGTCGGCATGGCCTGCAGCCCCGGGCGGTACGCACCAGCCAGTGGTGCCGCTGCCAGGACACAGCGCGCATCGCTTTCGGTCACCATGAAGACTGGCCGGCGCTCAACTCCACCTTCGCCGGACAGGGGCAGCCCGATCGGCAACTGGACGAGCTGCGAGCGCGTCTGGGCCAATGGCCTGCCGGCCAACTCGAGGTCTGGGTCACGCATCAGGTCATCATGACCGCGCTCACGCAGGCCTGGCCCGGCATGGCCGAGGGTTTTCTGGTGGACCGGCAGGGCCGCCTGCTGGTCCGTGGCACGATGGCGGTTGAGGCCTGAGCACATGAGCAAGTCCGAATTGACCATCTATTACGACGGCAGCTGTCCCTTGTGCCGGCGCGAAATTGCGCTCTACCGTCGCCTTCCAGCTGCCCGGCGTTTGCACTGGCAGGATGTGAGTCAAGGCGAGGGCCTGGGGGAGGGCCTTTCCTGCGAGATGGCCATGCGGCGCTTTCATGTGCGCGACAACCATGGCCGTCTGTTCAGCGGCGGCGCCGCATTTGCCAGACTGTGGCGTGCCTTGCCGGGCTGGCGCGTGGCAGGCTGGCTGTTTGCCTTGCCGCCCTTGTCCTGGCTGCTGGAGGGAACTTACCGCGTCTTTTTGCGTGGGCGGCCGGGCCTGCAGCGCCTGGTGCGGCGGTGGTGGAAAGAGCCGGAGGTGTCGGCATGAAGTTGGCCAACACCAGCTGCGTGTACGACGCGGGATCGCGCCAATGACCGCCACGATGCGCAGTTTGCGTGAGGGCTACCGGGCCGCAGTGATCGGGGCCACGGGCAGCATTGGCCAGGCTTTTGTGCAGGCTTTGCGCAGCGACCCCCGCTGCAGCGAAGTTCAGGCGATCGCGCGCGGCCAGCCTTTGGATTGGGATCTTGCCGACCAGGACAGCCTTGCGGCGCTGGCTGCCCGCATGGAGGGGCCTTTGCACCTGGTGGTGGATGCGACGGGCGCCCTCACCATCGAAGGCCATGGCCCGGAGAAACGCCTGCAGGAACTGGACG
>JAYRQF010000235.1:0-9431 GCA_041910735.1 Limnohabitans sp. | reverse complement strand
TGGGCGTGAAGATGACCAGCGGTTTGCGCAGGTCACGCACCATCTGGCGGCGCAGCACATGGAAGATCTGGCTGGCCGTGGTCGGCTGCACGATCTGCATGTTGGTGTCGGCTGCCAGCTGCATGAAGCGCTCGACGCGGGCCGAGCTGTGCTCGGGGCCCTGGCCTTCATAGCCGTGCGGCAGCATCAGGGTAATGCCGTTGACCCGGCCCCATTTGACTTCGCCGGAGGCGATGAACTGGTCGATCACGACCTGGGCACCGTTGGCGAAATCGCCGAACTGGGCTTCCCAGATCACCAGGGTGTTGGGGTCGTTCGATGCATAGCCGTACTCGTAGGCCAGCACGGCCTCTTCGGACAGGATGGAGTCGATGACCACGAACGGGGCCTGGTTCTCGGCCACGTTCTGCAGCGGGATGTAGGTGCCGGTGTCCCACTTCTCACGCTTCTGGTCATGGATCACGGCATGACGGTGGGTGAACGTGCCGCGGCCGCAGTCTTCGCCTGACAGGCGCACCGGGTAGCCGCTGGCCACCAGAGAGGCAAAGGCCATGTGCTCGCCCATGCCCCAGTCCACGTTGATCTCGCCACGACCAATGGCGGCGCGGTCGTCGTAGACCTTCTTGACCAGCTGGTGCGGGCTGACGCTCTCGGGAATGGTGGTGATCTTCTCGGCCAGACGCTTCCACTCGGCCAGCGGAATGGCGGTGTCACCGGCATCGGTCCACTTCTTGCCCAGGAAAGGCGACCAGTCCACGGCGTACTTGTTCTTGAAGTTGGTCAGCACCGGATCGACGGTGTGCTTGCCGGCGTCCATGGCAGCACGGTAAGCCTTGACCATGTCGTCGCCCAGCGAATCGCCCAGACCCTGGGCTGCCAGCTTGTCGGCATACAGCTTGCGGGTACCGGGGTGCTGGCCAATCTTCTTGTACATCAATGGCTGGGTCAGGGCAGGCGTGTCCTGCTCGTTGTGGCCCAGCTTGCGGAAGCAGGTGATGTCGATGACCACGTCCTGGCTGAAGGTCATGCGGTATTCCAGAGCCAGCTGGGTGGCCAGGACCACGGCTTCGGGATCGTCACCGTTGACGTGCAGCACCGGGGCTTCGACCATCTTGACGATGTCGGTACAGAACACGGTCGAGCGCATGTCGCGCGGGTCGGAGGTGGTGAAACCGATCTGGTTGTTGATGATGATGTGCACCGTGCCGCCCGTGGTGTAGCCGCGGGTCTGGGCCAGACACAGGGATTCCTGGTTCACACCCTGACCGCCGAAGGCGGAGTCGCCGTGCACCAGCACCGGCAACACCTGGGCGCCTTTGGGGTCGCCGCGGCGGTCCATGCGGGCACGCACCGAGCCTTCGACCACGGGGTTGACGATTTCAAGGTGGGACGGGTTGAACGCCAGCGACAGGTGGACCGGGCCGCCTGCGGTGGTCACATCGGAGCTGAAACCCTGGTGGTACTTCACGTCACCTGCAGGCAGGTCTTCCGGGGCGGTGTGGTCGAACTCGGCAAACAGGTCCGTGGGCATCTTGCCCAGGGTGTTGACCAGCACGTTCAGGCGGCCGCGGTGGGCCATGCCGATCACGATTTCCTGCACGCCCTGCTGACCGGCGCACTGGATCAGCTCGTCCATCGAGGCGATGAAGCTCTCGCCACCTTCCAGCGAGAAGCGCTTCTGGCCCACATACTTGGTGTGCAGGTAGCGCTCGAGACCTTCAGCTGCGGTCAGTCGGTCGAGGATGTGCTTTTTCTTCTCGGCAGAGAAATTGGGCTTGCTGCGGATGCCTTCGAGCTTTTGCTGCCACCAGCGCGTTTGCGCCCTGTCGGTGGTGTACAGGTACTCGGCACCGCTGGTGCCGCAGTAGGGCTCGCGCAGGCTCATGCGGTCTTTGCCGAAGAAGGTGTTCGAAGTGTCAAACACGGTTTCCTGGTCGGCATCGGTGAAGCCGTAAAAGGACGGCTCCAGCTCGGGAATGTTCGGACGCTCAGTGCGCTTCAGGGGATCCAGATCGGCCCAGCGCTGGCCCACATTGCGGTAGGCTGCAATCAGCTGCTGCACGGCGGTGCGCTTGCGGCCCATTTCGGCATCGGCGCTGGCCATGACCACGCGTGTACCGCCCTGCTTTGCACGGTCGGCAAAGGCGTTGATCACGGGCAGGTGGGGAACGTCCTTGGCATTGGAGCCGTCGACAGCAGGAACGTGCTGCAGAGCGTCGAAGTATTCGCGCCAGTTGTCGGGAACGCTGCCTGGGTTGGCCAGGTAGTTCTCGTACATTTCCTCGACATAAGGGCCATTGCCCCCAAAGAGGTGGGTGTTGGCCGAGTAGGCCGCAAAGACAGTCTTCGTCTCGCTCATTTTTCTCGCTACCTCCGTTCCCCTTCAGGGAACATTAGCTGGTTAAGTTACCTTCCGCGACACGGCTGAACCGGTTGGCGGATGCGACAGTGTGGCACTGGAAGGGCCTGATAAAACTTTCGCATTGTGCCATGGCGCAGCCGCCGTCAAACTTACAGTGCCAACAAAAACACGTAAAAAAAAGACCCCGCGGGGCGGGGTCCAATCCTCAGGCTTTGACCAGCTCGACGATCTGCTGCAGGGCAGACGGATCGTCCATGGTGGTCAGGTCTCCCGGATCGCGGCCTTCGCACACGGCCTGGATGGCGCGGCGCAGCAGCTTGCCCGAACGGGTCTTGGGCAGCAGCGACACAAAGCGCACCCGGGCCGGGCGGGCCACGGCGCCGAGCTGGCTGTCTACCGTTTTCATGATCTCGCCTTCGAGCTTGAGGGCGGCTTCGGGCGTGGCAGCCAGACTCGGGTCCTTGAGCACGGCAAATCCCACGGCCACCTGGCCCTTGAGCTGGTCGGCCACACCGACTACGGCGACTTCCGCCACGTTCGGGTGGCTGGAGATGCTTTCCTCGATCTCGCGGGTGCCCAGGCGGTGGCCGGCAACGTTGATCACGTCGTCGGTGCGGCCCAGGATGTAGAAGTAGCCGTCCTTGTCTTTCACGCCCCAGTCAAAGGTGGAATACATGGTCTTGCCGGGGATGCTGGTCCAGTAGGTGTTGACATAGCGCTTGTCGTCACCCCACACGGTCTGCAGGCAGCCCGGAGGCAGCGGACCTTCGACGGCGATCACGCCTTTCTGGTCGGCCTCGGTGATTTCCTCGCCGGTGTTCTCGTTGATGAGCTTGACGTCGTAGCCGTACACCGCCTTGCCGGGCGAGCCGTACTTGGTCGGGGCCTTTTCCACGCCGTTGCAGATCGCCATGATCGGCCAGCCGGTCTCGGTCTGCCAGTAGTTGTCGATGATGGGCTTGTTGATCGCGCCCGCCATCCATGTCGCCGTGGGCTCGTCCAGCGGCTCGCCGGCGAGGAACAGCGCGCGCAGGGAAGACAGGTCGTATTTGGTCAGGTAAGCCGGGTCCTGCTTTTTCAGCACGCGGGCCGCGGTCGGGGCCGAGAACATCACGGTCACCTTGTACTTTTCGACCAGCTGCCACCAGATGCCGGCATCGGGGCGCGTGGGCAGACCTTCGTACATGATGGTGGCCATGCCGTTGATCAACGGGCCATAGATGATGTAGCTGTGCCCCACCACCCAGCCAATGTCGGAGGTGGAGAAGTAGGTTTCGCCGGGATTGCCCATGTAGATGTGCTTCATGGACGCGGCCAGTGCCACGGTGTAGCCGGCGGTGTCGCGCTGCACGCCCTTGGGCTTGCCGGTGGTGCCCGAGGTGTACAGGATGTAGCTGGGGTGATCGCTGGCGACCCAGACGCAGGGCACCTGAACGTCCATCACCTTGGCACGCTCGGTGGCGTAGTCCACATCACGGCCGGCCACTGGGGCCAGATCGGCCAAACCGCGGTTGACCATCACCACTTTGGCGGGCTTGTGCGTGGCCAGGTGGATGGCTTCGTCGAGCAGGTGCTTGTAGGGCACGGCCTTGCCGCCGCGCATGCCGGCGTCGGCGCTCACGATGGCCTTGGGCTGGGCATCGTCGATGCGGCTGGCCAGCGAATGGCTGGCAAAACCGCCGAACACCACCGAATGGATTGCGCCGATGCGCACGCAGGCCAGCATGGCAAAGCAGGCCTCGGCGATCATGGGCATGTAAATCAGCACGCGGTCGCCCTTGCCCACCCCCTGCGCCTGCAGGATGGCGGCCATGCGCTGCACCTCGGCGTGCAGCTCGCGGAAAGAATAGGCCTTTTCGGTGTTCGTTTCGGTGGAAACGAAAATCAGCGCGTTCTGGTCGGGGCGAGTGGCCAGGTGACGGTCAACTGCGTTGTGGCAGAGGTTGGTCTCGCCGCCTTTGAACCAGGTGGCAAAGGGCGGCTTGCTGTAGTCGCAAACCTGGTCAAACGGCTTGTGCCAGTCGATCAGCGCGGCCTGCTCGGTCCAGAATGCATCGCGGTCCTGCACGGAACGCTTGTGAAAGTCGGCGTAACTGCCCATCGTTTTTCCTCGGAAACCTGATCATGAAATCCCTGTGCCCGGCTCACGGACGCACCGCGTGCAACAAGCTGAGAATTCATAATTATGGGCAGAGGTCTTGCGAGAGACTGACTGATAGCGCGCCCTGAACTTCGGCCGATTCAGCTCACTTGATCAAGGCCTGCACCGCCTTGAAATCGGGGTGTTCAGCGCTGCGCAACCACTCGAACACCACCATCTCGGTCGTCACCAGCTCGGCGCCAGCACCTGCCAGACGGTCATAAGCCGCATCGCGGTTGCGCTCGGTGCGCGAGGTGCAGGCGTCAGTCACCACCCAGACCTCGAACTCTTCATCGAGCAGGTCCAGCGCGGTCTGCAGCAGGCACACATGGGCTTCGACGCCAGCCAGTACGATGGATTTGCGAGCGGCCTGTTCGGGCTGGGGCTTTTGCAGGTGGCGCGGCAGGCTGCGGGCATTGCCGCGCGGTGCGGCGGGCGGCGGCTGCAACCACTCGGCCAGCCCTTCTTCCACGGCGCTGAACTGCATCTTGGCCAGCACACGCTGGCAGACCTCACGCAACTCGGGCGGCAACCCACCCAGTTTGGACGGGTTCTGCTCCGTGCCCCAGACCGGCACCTCCAGCAAGCGCGCGGCCTGCGCCAGACGGGTCGCGTTGCTCCAGACCGATTGGGCGTCGTGCATGACCGCCTGCAGTTTGGGCTGGAAATCCACCAGCACCAACTGGCTTTCTTCGACATCGATCAGCATGACTCTCCTTAAATTCTTGACTGGCCCCGATTGTGCAGCAGCCACGGGCTCAGGACGGGCGGCTGGCACGCCTTGTTAGAATGCCGGCTCTTTTTGTGCTCGGCCAAGCCCTGCCCTGTTCATTGATGTCTGTACGCCGCCTCGCATTGCTGCTCAGTCTGGTTGCACTCCAGAGTCTGGCTGCGCCTGCCGACGACGACATGCCACCTGCCGTGCCCGTCTCGCCAGGCCTGCTGGCGCAATGGTCCGGCTCACTGACCAGCCAGTTTTCTGTGGCGCGTCAGACCGTGGGCGAAAAAGCCACCGACATGCTGACCCAGGCCATGGGCCTGCTGGGCGTGCCTTACCGCCGTGGGGGCTCCAGCGAGGAAACTGGCTTCGATTGCAGCGGTTTCGTGCGCCACATGTACGAAAAGTCCTTTGGCCGCCTGCTGCCACGCCGTGCCGACGAGCAGGCCAAGGCCACCGAGACCATTGACCGCAGCGAACTCAAGCCCGGCGATCTGGTGTTCTTCAACACCATGAAGCGCGCTTTCAGCCATGTGGGCATCTACATGGGTGACGGCAAATTCATCCACTCGCCGCGCGCCGGCAAGTCGATCCGCGTGGACGACATGCGCTCGGCCTACTGGCAAAAGCGCTTCAATGGCGCGCGCCGCGTCCAGCCCGGTACTGACCCGGACGGCGGCCCGGCTGGCCACTGACACGCTCTGCGGCCGCGCAGTGCGGTGCGCAGCGCACTCCCCCAGTTCACATGAAAACCCAAATTGACCACCTGGTCGTCGCGGCCGCCAATCTGGACCACGGCGTGCAATGGTGCGAGGCCGTCCTCGGTGTGACACCCGGCCCGGGTGGCGAGCATGACAAATTCGGCACGCACAACCGGCTGATCAAGATCGCCACCTCAGAGCACCCGCTGGCGTATCTGGAAATCATCGCCATCAACCCGCAAGCCGTGCGCCCCAAGGGCCGGGCTGCCCGCTGGTTTGACCTGGACGATGGCCAGCTGCAAAAAGCCGTTGCCCAGGAACCGCGCCTGATCCACTTTGTGGCCAGCACCGACGAGATCAAAGCCGCCCGCCATGCGCTGCTGCGCCAGGACATTGAACGCGGTCAGATCACGCACGCCAGCCGGGCCTCCAGCAAAGGTATGGTGCATTGGCAAATCACCGTGCGCGAAGACGGCGAACGCCTGTTCAACGGTTGCCTGCCCACGCTGATCCAGTGGGGAAAGCCCGACGCCACCGAGCCCCTGCGCCTGCACCCGCGCAACACCCTCGCCCGCTCCAGGGTGTCGCTGCAAAGCCTGAGCGTCCGCCATCCCAACCCGGAAAAGCTGGCCCAGGCCTACGCCGCCATCGGCCTGTCAGGGCTCGAGATTCAGGAAGGCCCAGCCAACCTTCTGGCCCGGCTGCACACGCCCAAGGGCCTGGTGGAGCTGCAAAGCCTGGGGCTTTAATGTTCAGGATTTGTCAGGCAAAGTGGCCAGCAAAGCCATGCCCAGCGCCATGACCGCCGCCGTCAACCACAGCGCGCTCTGGAACGTGCCCGTGGCCTGCGCCATGGCGCCCGCCACCACTGGCGCGATCACCTGCGCCGCGCCATAACTCAGCGTCAGACGGGCCATGGCCTTGCCCGGGTTGCCGGGTGACCGGCGACCGACCAGGGCCAGCGTCATGCTCACGATGCCGATGAACGTGGCGCCATAACCCAAGGCGCCGCCCAAAGCCGCCCACAAGGCGCTGGACACGGCCGGCAGGATGACCGACAGGGTTTGCAGGCCAAACGCCAGCAGCAGCGCCCGGGTGTCACCCAGGCGGCGGGCCACGCGGTCCCACAGAAACACCGCAGGCATGGCGGCCAGCCCCACCAGCGCCCAGGCCAGCGCGCCCTGCCCGGCCAGCGCGGGTTGCCGCTCCACAATCGCGACCGTAAACGTGGCACTGATGACAAATCCCCAGCCTGCGGCAAAGTAGCTGGCCACCATCGTCAGCATCCAGCGGTGCGATGCCTGCCCACTGCTCTTGCCCGCGGCAGCCACGGGCACCACCGGCGGCACCGGGGGACGCCAGCGCCAGGCGGGTATGAGAAAAACCAGCCCGATGGCCGCAAACGCCAGCCACTGATCGGCCCAACCCGACCACCACTGCGCCAGGGCCCAGGCCCCGGCGGCCGAAACGACGATGCCCAAACCCAGACCGATGAAATGCACGCCCAGTTCGGGCCTGCGCCCCTGCCGCATGAGCCAGCCCAGCACCAGCCCCGCACCCAGCAGCATGCCTGTGGCCCCGCACAGCCCACCCACATAGCGCGACAGCACCCACACAGGCATGGCATCCGAAAGGCCCATGGCGGCCGTGACCAGCAAGGCCATCCACAAACCCATGCTGTAGAAGCGGTGCCGCCAGCGCACATCGTCCATCCAGGCCGCGACCAGCGCGCCGCTGATGTAACCCGCGTAATTGACCGCCGCCAGCGCACCGGCTGCAGCATCACTGAGGCCCGTCTGGGCCTGCATGGCGGGCAGCAGGGGCGTGTAGGCAAAACGGGCCAGCCCGATGGTCAGCACCAGACCGCAAATGCCACCGGCGCTGACTTGCCAAGGCTGCAAAGAGGAAGATCGCGCGTGAGACATGCCACAAGTATCGACGAAAGCACAAGCTCCACCTGTCCCGTCAGCTGCAAGGCTGCCGTGCCTGGCCAACAAGAACAGGCACAATGTTGGCCCCAATGCCAGACAACACCCTGAGCCCGTCCATGACCACCTTTGCCGACAAGCTGCGCCAACTGCCCGCCATCACCCACCTGAGCGCACTGGAACTGATCGACGCTGCCGGCCAGGTGGCTGCCACCATCGAAAACAAGCCCGGCAAGGCCGGCTCCCTGGCTGTCTACAACGCCCTGACCGTCAAACACGGCAGCATCACCGTGGCCGCTGCCCGGGAAGGGCTGACGTTGTTTGCCGAGCACACCGAATCGGCCCGCCAGCACCCCGGCAGCCACCCCAACATTGACCGCCTGTTCGAAGTGATCGCCTCAGGTCAGGGCTACACCGTCCGACTGGTTCAGGCCTGAGAAGACCCACCATGGCGATCCAGTGGTTCCCCGGTCACATGCACCTGACGCGCCAGGCGATTGCCGAGCGCATCCAGAACATTGACGTCGTCATTGAAATGCTGGACGCCCGCCTGCCCGGCTCCAGCGCCAACCCCATGCTGGCCGGGCTGATCAAAGGCAAACCGGCGCTCAAGATCCTGAGCAAGCAGGACCTGGCCGACCCGACCCGCACCGCCGAGTGGCTGGCGCACTACAACGCCCAGGACGGCGTGCGCGCCATCGGCCTGGACAACAGCATGAAACAGCCGGCCAAAGCGCTGGTGGAAGCCTGCCACCAGCTGGCCCCCAACCGCGGTGGACTGGCCAAGCCCATGCGGGTGCTGATCTGCGGCATCCCCAACGTGGGCAAATCGACGCTGATCAACACCCTCAAGGGCAAGGCTGCGGCCAAAACCGGCGACATCGCCGGGGTGACCAAGACCGAGCAGCGCGTCAACATCGCCGACGACTTCTACCTGTACGACACCCCCGGCGTGCTCTGGCCTCGCATCATCGTGCTGCAAAGCGGCTACAACCTGGCCGCCAGCGGGGCCATTGGCGTCAACGCGTTTGACGACGAGGAAGTGGCGCTGGAGCTGCTCAGCTACCTGATGGTGCATTACCCCAACGCGATCAAGGCGCGCTACAAGCTGGCCGACATTGCAGGTTTGAGCGACGAAGAACTGCTGAACATCATCGGCCGCCAGCGCGGCGCCGTGCAAAGCGGCGGCCGCGTCAACACCACCAAGGCGGCTGAACTGGTCATCCACGACCTGCGCTCCGGCGCGCTGGGACGCATCACGCTGGAAACGCCAGAGGAATTTGCAGGCTGGCTGGCCGAAGGCAAAAAGGCCGATGCCGAACGCACGGCACGCAAGGAAGAATTCGCCAAAGCCAAGGCGGAAAGAACGTCGCAGCGGGCACGCACCCGCCGGTGAGCGGGCCATGAACAAAGCCGCCAGCCCTTGCAGGCTGGCGACTTTGTTGTGGAGCGTTGAGACCGCTTACTTCTTGGCGGGTGGCACGTCCGTGCACGACCCGTGCGCCACCTCGGCTGCCATGCCGATGCTCTCGCCCAGCGTGGGGTGCGGGTGGATGGTCTTGCCGATGTCCACGGCGTCGGC
>JAYRQF010000234.1:0-5643 GCA_041910735.1 Limnohabitans sp. | reverse complement strand
GGTGTTCCAGACGGCGCTGGCCGTGGTGTGCCTGGCCACCGGCTTTGAACAGGTGGATCTGGCGCCGGTGTGCGTGCGGTTTCGCGACCTCACGGACGAAGAAATCGAGCACTATCTGCAGGCCGAAAAACCCTATGACTGCGCCGGCAGCGCCAAGAGCGAGGGCCTGGGCATCGTCCTGCTCGACGCGATCGAGAACGACGACCCCACCGCGCTGGTGGGCCTGCCGCTGATCCGCACCGCCCGCATGCTGCGCGCCGCCGGGGTGAAACTGTTGTGAGCACACCCCAAGCCACGTCCAAAGGCCGCCTTCTGCTGGTCCCGACCCCGCTGGATTTCGGCTGCGCCACGCTCGCACCCATCACCGATGTGCTGCCCACCGCCACGCTGGCGGCCGCCGCGCAGACCACGCACTGGATCACAGAAAACGCCAAATCGACCCGCGCCTTCCTCAAACGCGTGGGCGAACACCAGCCGCTGGCCCTGCCGCTGCAGCAGCAAACCATCGCCGAGCTGCCGCGCCAAGTGCACAAGAAAGGCGACCACAAAGCCGGGCCGCAAGGCGGCTTTGACGCCAGACCGCTGCTCCAGGCCGCCCTCGAAGGCCAGGATGTGGGGCTGGTCAGCGAAGCAGGCATGCCCGCCGTGGCCGACCCGGGCAGCTCGGTGGTGCGTGCAGCGCACGACCTGGGCCTGCAGGTGGTGCCCTTGGTGGGCCCCGTGTCGCTGCTGCTGACGCTCGCGGCCAGCGGCCTGAACGGCCAGAACTTCGCCTTTGTCGGCTACCTGCCGCAGGACCCCGGCGAACGGGCCACGCGCTTGAAGCAACTGGAGAGTCTGGCCCTCAAGACCGGCCAGACCCAGCTGTGGATTGAGACCCCCTACCGCAACCCGGCCATGCTGGGCGCTCTGCTGCAGACGCTGCAGCCAAACACCCGGCTGGCCATTGCCAGCGGCCTGACCTTGACCAGCGCCAGCATCCAGAGCCGCAGCGTGGCGGCGTGGAAAAAGTCACCCACAGGGCCGGATGGGCAAACGCCTGCGGTGTTTGCGATCGGCGCCTGAGGCGTTCAGCGCAGGGCGCTGCTGGTGCGCAGCGCCTTGACCGAGGCCTCGCCCATGGCGGCGCCAAAGCGCTTGGCCAGACGCTCGGCCACGTTTTCGTGGCGGGTGTAGTCGATCACCTCGGACGCCTTGACCACGTCGCGGGCCACACTGTCCAGACTGCCCAACTCATCGGCCAGACCCATGTCGACGGCCTGCTGGCCCGTCCAGAACAGGCCGGAGAACATCTCGGGCGTTTCCTTCAGACGCTCGCCACGCCCGGCCTTGACCACGCCAATGAACTGCTGGTGGATCTGGTTGAGCATGGCCTGCGCATGCTTGCGCTGTGCCTCGGTCTGCGGGCTGAAGGGGTCCAGAAAACCCTTGTTCTCGCCGGCGGTCATCAGGCGCCGCTCGATGCCCAGCTTGTCCATCAGGCCGGTGAAGCCAAAACCGTCCATCAGCACGCCAATGCTGCCCACGATGCTGGCCTTGTCCACATAGATCTGGTCGGCCGCGGCCGCGATGTAATACGCCGCCGAGGCGCAGGACTCCTCGACCACCGCATACACCGGCTTGCCGTGCAGTTTTTTCAGGCGGTGGATTTCGTCGTTGATGAGGCCTGCCTGCACCGGGCTGCCGCCGGGCGAGTTGATCAGCAGCACCAGCGCACGCGAGCCGCTGTCTTCCAGCGCCGAGCGCATGGCCGCCATGATGTTTTCGGCACTGGCGTCGCCTTCCGAGGCGATTTCGCCCTTGATCGCCACCATGGCGGTGTGCGGTGTACTGGGGTTGGCCGTGGGCGTGTTGTAAGACCAACCCAGCCAGAACACCACCACGGCAAACAGCAGCCATGCCAGACGCAGGCCGTTTTTCCAGCGGCGCGCCGTCTGTTGTTCCTGCAAAGAGGCAAAAGCCAGTTTCTCAAGGGTTTCGCGTTCCCAGCCCGATTTGGAAGGCTCGGTGGGTGCGGAAAAGATGTCTTGCGGGTCAGACATGTCAGAACTCAAAGGGTTTCATGTTCCAGGCAGTATGCCAGTGCACCACACCATCACGCTCTGAAAGGTCAATCTTGATGAGCCCGCCGCGGCACGGACCACCCACGCAGGCGCCGGTGTCCGGCGCGTAGGTGGCGCCGTGGGTGGCGCACATCAGCCAGCGGCCGGTTTCGTCAAAAAACCGGTCGGGCTGGTAGTCCATTTCCATGGCGACATGGGTGCAGCGGTTGAGGTAGGCCTGCACCTGCCCCTGGTGGCGGATCGCAAAGGCGCGGCAGGTCTGGCCGGCATAGACCACATCGAAGGGCACGGCGCGGCCCCCGTTCACCAGATCGGCGCTGTTGCACAAGGGGATCAGGCTGTCCATGGCGGCTCCGGTTCAGGCATGGGCCAGCAGCCAGTCGTGGAGCTCGCGCACCGAATGCGCGATGTGGCGTGGCTGCAGGGCATGAAAGGCGTCGGGCTCATGGGCGCCGTAACTCACGCCGACGCTGACGCAACCGGCATTGACGGCCATCTGCAGGTCGTGGGTGGTGTCGCCGACCATCAGGGTGCGCTCAGGGTCCGCACCGAACTCGCGCATCAGCTCGTGCAGCATGCGCGGGTGCGGCTTGCCGGCGGTTTCATCGGCGGTGCGTGAGCCATCGAACACATCGCGCAGCTCCACCGCGTGCAGGGCCTCGTTCAGGCCGGTGCGGCTCTTGCCGGTGGCCACCGTGAGCCAGTGGTGGCGCGACTTCAGTTCGGCCAGCATCTCCAGCACGCCGTCAAACAGGCTGATGTCGTGCTGGTGCGCGATGTAGTGGTGTCTGTAGCGCTCACCCAGCAGCGGGTATTTGTCCTTGGGCACATCGGGCGCGGCATGGGCCAGCGCAGGCATGAGCGCCATGCCGATCACATACGACGCCTGCTCGCGCGTGGGGACTCGGCCGCCCACGTCCGCCACCGCCAGCTGGATGCAGCGGGTGATGATGGCGGTGGAATCGAACAGGGTGCCGTCCCAGTCGAAGGCGATCAGGTCAAACTGACGGGGTCGGAAGCTGGACATGTGAAACGTATTGCTGAAGTTCGGGGGGCAGTTCGGCCTGCAGCGCCACGCGCTCGCCCGTGGCGGGGTGGTTGAACTGTAAACGCCAGGCGTGCAGGAACATGCGTTTGAGGCCCTGCTTTTGCAAGGCCTTGTTCCATTCAAAGTCGCCGTATTTGTCGTCGCCCGCGATCGGGTGACCGTGGCTGGCCAGATGCACCCGGATCTGGTGGGTTCGGCCGGTCTTGATGGTCACTTCCAGCAGCGTGCAGCCCTGCAGGCGCTGCGTCACCTTGACCAGCGTGATGGAACGCATGCCGTCCGGATCGTCGGGCGTGGTCACCTTCACACGGCGCTCGCCATCGGGCAGCAGGTATTTGTGCAGTGGCTGGTCGATCACCTTGAGTCTGGCCGGCCAGTCCCCCTGCACCAGCGCCAGATAGGTCTTGCCGGTTTCGCGCTCGCGGAACTGGTCCTGCAGGTGTTTCAGGGCGCTGCGCTTCTTGGCCACCAGCAAAATGCCGCTGGTTTCGCGGTCCAGCCGGTGCACCAGCTCCAGCAGCCGGGCCTGCGGCCGGGCCTGGCGCAGCTGCTCGATCACGCCAAAACTGACCCCCGAGCCACCGTGCACCGCCACACCGGCCGGCTTGTCGATGGCCAGCAGATGCTCGTCTTCGAGCAGGGGGGGAAATTCCCGCGCCGGTGCCGGGCGGGCGGCTTTCTCAAGCACTTTGTCCGAGATCCGCACCGGGGGCACCCGGATTTCGTCGCCGGCTTCGACCCGGCTGTCGGCGCTGCAGCGCCCCTTGTTGATGCGCACCTCGCCGCTGCGGATGATGCGGTACACATGGGTTTTGGGCACGCCCTTGAGGTGCCGCATGAGAAAGTTGTCCAGCCGTTGCCCGGCCGACTCCTCGTCCACCACCAGCCATTTCACCGCCGGCACAGAAACTGCCGGCTTGGCCCCTATAATGTGTTTCACTGGCTTTTGGCTGTAAGTGGTTGATTTGACTGGAAATGAATTCCTGAAGAAGCAGGAGTTTAGTCCAGCATCCCCCCAGCCTCACCAGAAGGTCGATGCCACCGGCGGCAGGACTTGCAGACTGAAGGTCACGAACCGACAGTGGCAGGACACCCGCAGGATGGGCCGACGCCCCGAAACACTGAATACGGAATACCCCATCCGGACAGCCCTGCAAAGCAGCGTCTGCCCGGCGGATCAAAGCGAGATGGTCGTGTTGTTCGCAAACCTGCTGGCCTGGCTGACGTGGCTCTTCGAGCCCGCGCAAGCCATGACGGTCGCTGCCTGCGAACCTGTCCTGGACACTGCAGGGCGCCTGCAGCAGTGGACACACCTGAACACCCCCCTGACCTCGCCCCATCCACGCGCCCTGAACCCGCTGCCCGAGCCTGCGCTCGGCTGATCGCGTTCGCCCCGGCAATTCCCTTCGTTTCTGGCGTTCTGTCCGGCATCCGTGACCCCTTGAGGGTCGGTTGACGCCGCTCGCGTGTTCTACAGCAAACCGCAGCGGCACAGAAAAAGAAGGAACGCATCATGAAACGGATGCTGATCAACGCCACGCAGGCCGAAGAACGCCGCCTGGCCATCGTCGACGGGCAAAAACTGCTCGACTACGAAATCGAAATCGAAGGGCGCGAGCAGCGCAAAGGCAACATTTACAAAGCCGTCGTCACCCGCGTCGAGCCTTCGCTCGAAGCCTGTTTCGTCGACTACGGCGAAGACCGCCACGGCTTCCTGCCCTTCAAGGAAATCTCCCGCCAGTACTTTGCCGAAGGCGTCTCGCCCAGCCAGGCACGCATCCAGGACGTGATCAAGGAAGGTCAGGAGCTGCTGGTCCAGGTCGAAAAGGAAGAACGTGGCAACAAGGGCGCGGCCCTGACCACCTTTGTCAGCCTGGCTGGCCGCTATGTGGTGCTGATGCCCAACAACCCGCGCGGCGGTGGCGTGAGCCGCCGCATCGAGGGCGATGACCGCGCCGAACTCAAGGAGGCGATGGATCAGCTCGAATACCCCAAGGGCATGTCCATCATCGCGCGCACCGCCGGCATCGGCCGCAGCGCCCCCGAACTGCAGTGGGACCTGAACTACCTGCTCAAACTCTGGAGCGCCATCGACGGCGCCGCCAAGTCGGGCAAGGGGGCCTTCCTGATCTACCAGGAGTCCAGCCTGGTGATCCGCGCCATCCGCGACTACTTCAACAACGACATCGGCGACGTCCTGATCGACACCGACGACATCTACGAACAGGCTCAGCAGTTCATGAGCCATGTGATGCCCGAGTACGCCGCCCGCGTCAAACGCTACCGCGACGATGCGCCCCTGTTCAGCCGCTTCCAGATCGAGCACCAGATCGAGTCGGCCTACGCCCGCACCGTGCAGCTGCCGTCCGGCGGCGCCATCGTCATCGACCACACCGAAGCGCTGGTCAGCGTGGACGTGAACTCGGCGCGCGCCATCAAGGGCGGCGACATCGAGGAAACCGCCACCCGCACCAACCTGGAAGCCGCCGACGAAGTGGCCCGCCAGATGCGCCTGCGCGACCTCGGCGGCCT
>JAYRQF010000233.1:0-8669 GCA_041910735.1 Limnohabitans sp. | reverse complement strand
TCATGATGAACCCCAGCGACAACCTGGTCGACTGGGTGCTCAAGACGGTGCCGACCATGGGTGCCGGCTGGTGCCCGCCGGGCATGCTGGGCATCGGCATTGGCGGCACCGCCGAGAAGGCCGTGCTGCTGGCCAAAGAAAGCCTGATGGACGACCTGAACATGTACGAGCTGCAGGCCAAGAGCGCCCGCGGCGAGAAGCTCGACCAGGTCGAAGAACTGCGCCTGGAGCTGTACGAAAAGGTCAACGCCCTGGGCATTGGTGCGCAGGGCCTGGGCGGCCTGACCACCGTGCTGGACGTCAAGATCAAGATGTACCCCACCCACGCCGCCTCCAAGCCCGTGGCCATGATCCCCAACTGTGCAGCCACCCGCCACGCCCATTTCGTGATGGACGGCTCGGGTCCGGTGTATCTGGACGCCCCGTCGCTCGACCTTTGGCCCAAAGTGGACTGGCAGCCCAACACCCAGACCAGCAAGCGCGTGGACCTCAACACCCTGACCAAGGAACAGGTCGCCAGCTGGAAACCGGGCCAGACCCTGCTGCTCAACGGCAAGATGCTCACGGGCCGTGACGCCGCGCACAAGCGCATCCAGGACATGCTGGCCAAGGGCGAACAACTGCCCGTGGACTTCACCAACCGCGTGATCTACTACGTCGGCCCGGTCGATCCGGTGCGTGACGAAGTCGTCGGCCCCGCCGGCCCGACCACCGCCACCCGCATGGACAAGTTCACCGACATGATGCTGGCCCAGACCGGCCTGATCGCCATGGTGGGCAAGGCCGAACGCGGCCCCACCGCCATCGAAGCGATCAAGAAGCACAAGTCTGCCTACCTCATGGCCGTGGGTGGCGCTGCTTACCTGGTGTCCAAGGCCATCAAGGGTGCCAAGGTGGTGGGCTTTGCCGATCTGGGCATGGAAGCCATCTACGAATTCGACGTGGTCGACATGCCCGTGACCGTGGCGGTGGACGCTGGCGGCACCAGCGCCCACATCACCGGCCCGGCCGAGTGGGAAAAGCGCATCGCCAGCGGCGAGTTCAAGGGCATCAGCGTCAAGGCAGGCTGATGACCCAAGCCCAAAAGGCCGCGCAAGCGGCCTTTTTCTTGCTGCAGCGGCCATGAACGCTCAACAGCCCATCGGCGTTTTTGACAGTGGCATCGGCGGCCTGAGCGTGCTGCAGGCCCTTCTGGCCGAGCTGCCGCACGAGCATTTTGTCTACCTGGCCGACAACGGCCACGCGCCCTATGGCGAAAAGACCGACCTGTTCGTGCGCCAGCGCAGCCTGGCGATCGCCGACCACTTGGTCCATGAGCACCGGATCAAGGCGCTGGTGGTCGCCTGCAACACGGCCACGGCGGCGGCCATTCAGGAATTGCGACACCGCCATCCCCACTTGCCACTGATTGGCGTGGAACCCGCCATCAAACCTGCGGCCCGGCTCACGCGCACCGGGCGTGTGGGCGTCATGGCCACCCGTGGCACCGTGGAGAGCGAAAAATTCCGGCGCCTGCTGGCCAGTCTGGAGGGCGCCGCCGAATTTGCGGTGTGCGCCTGCAACGGCCTGGCGCTGGCCATCGAGCAAACCACACTGCCCGCCCACCAGGACCAGGCACCCGCCGAAGTCACCCGTCTGCTGCGGAGCTACACGCAAACTTTGGCCCCTTTTGGCAGCGCAGCGGGTCAGATCGACACGCTGGTGCTGGGCTGCACCCACTATGTGTTCGCACAGGAAGAGCTGCAGGCGCTGGTGGGGCCCGACGTCCAACTGGTTTCCACCGGCGAGCCCGTGGCCCGTCACACCCGGCGCCTGCTCGAAGCTGCGGGTCTGCTGCACTCCGGACCAGCCCCGCTGGCCCCTGCAGCCCGTCTGCAGCTGTTGACCACCGGGGATCTGGCCGGCCTGCAGGCCGCCGCGCAGCGCTGGCTGCAACTGCCGTCGCACGGCTGCCAGCGCGTGCACATCGGCTGACCCACTGCCTGTCATTGCCCGGCTTGACCGGGCAATCCATGGATCCTCGGGTCAAGCCCGCGGATGACTTTCATTGCGTGCGCGCCGCCGCCATGCCCCGCGCCACATCCACCGGACGCAGCAGCCACAGCCCCAGCACAAACAGCAAGGCGGTGGAACCAATCGCCAGCCGGTGGTTACCGCTGGTGACCCAGGTGATCAGGCCATAGCTCAAAGGCCCCAGGATGCTGGCCAGCCGGATGGCGAAAGTCCAGAGGCCAAAAAATTCGGCCAGCCGCTGCTGCGGCACCATCAGCCCCGCCATGGCTCGGCCGGCCGACTGGCTGGACCCCAGAAACACCCCGGCCACGGCCGCCGCCACCCAGAACAGGCCCTTGGTGGTCGACGCCGCCGCCAGCATGCAGGTCACGATCCAGCCGGCAATCGTCAAGCCCAGTGCCCGCTTGTGGCCCAGCCGGTCTTGCACATGGCCGAACACAAACGCCCCCACAAAAGCCGCGATGTTGAGCACGAAGATCAGCACCATGGTTTCCTGCGGCGCAAAGCCCACCACCTGTTCGGCATAGATGGCCGCCAGCGAGATCGCCACCGCCACCCCGGCCTGGTAGGCCACGGCACAAGCCATGAGTTGGCGGAAATCGGCATAGGCCGCGCTGTCGCGCCAGGCCTTGCGCATGCGCAGCAGGTTGGCGGCAAAGCCTGCAGGGTGGTCCTCGCCCAGTGACGGCCGGGCATGCTCTTTGAGCAATGCAAACGTCACGCTGGCGGCCAGCCCGTAAATGGCCGCCGTGATCCACATCGTCACCGGCACAAACTGCGCCGCGCGCTCCTGCCGCGCCTGTGCCGACAGCACATACGCCAGACAGACGCCCAGCGTCAGCATGCCGCCCACGTACCCCAGCGCCCAGCCCCAGCCACTCACGCGGCCCATCGCTTCGGGTCGCGCCAGTTCGGGCAAAAACGCCGCCGTCAACGACTCGCCCCAAGAATAAAAAGTATTGGAAATGACCAGCAGCACCAGCCCCAGGACCACCTGCCCGGGCTGCACCCAGGCCAGTGCCGCGGTGGAGGCAACGCAGCCCAGGGTGACCATCATCAGCAGGCGCTTCTTGGCCGCATGGCGGTCGGCCCAGGCCCCCAGACCCGGCATGGTCAGCATCACGATGGCATACGAAATGCTGAGCCCGATGGTCCAGGCCAGCGTGGCCCAGCTCGCGCCGCCGGCCACACCGCCCACGAAGTAGGCGGCGAACACCGCGGTGATGACTACCGTGGTGTAGCCCGAGTTGGCGAAGTCGTACATCGCCCAGCCCAGCAACTCTCGGCGGCGCACGCCGGGGTTGAGACTGTCGGCAAACAGGGATTTCACATCAGTGCAGGTGACGCGGGCGACGGCCACCACCGCCGTGGCCACCGTTGCCGCCGCTGCCTCCGCGCGGGGGCTTGCCCAGGTCCAGAGAGCTGACCAGGTTGCTGAAACGCTGGCCAAACAGCTTGTCGATCTCGCTGACCACGCCACCCAGTTCGGCGGCATCGAAGTGGCGCTCCATCATGTTCACCACATCGTGCACCAGCAGATCGCGCTGGGCCTGCAGGATGGCGCCGGGGTCCGGCCCCACGAACAGCATGACAAAGTCGTCGCGCGACTGCTCGCCGCGCGCTTCGTCTTCTTCGTCAAACTCGGTGTCGTAGAAGGTCACCTCGATCTGTGCACCGGCCGAAGACACCTCATTGAGGTTCATGCACAGCTCGTCCAGCACCTGACGGAAATCGTCGTCACCCCGCACCGTCCAGCACATGCGCAGGCAGTCGTTGTTTTTGTCGAACTGCAGACCGGGTTCTTCTTCGTAGAGGCTCACACCGCCCTCGCGCAGCGAACGGGCGCCAGCGTAGTGCCACAGCGGGCGCAAGGTTTCCTGCAGGGCCTTGGCATCGGTCCCAGGCTTGATCGGAATGTCACCATGCACATGGATCTCAAACGCGGCGTTGTCGTGGTTCATGGTGTTCTCTCTCCTGGTGCCCCGGGCCGGAATCGAACCGGCACGCCCCTTTTCAGGAAGCGGCGGATTTTAAGTCCGATGTGTCTACCAGTTTCACCACCGGGGCCTGTATCGCCCTGTATTGTGCCCTGAGAACGCAGAGGGTTTGGCCCGGCCGTTCGGGGGTGAGGCGAAAGCTCTTCACCACTCACGCAGGTGTAAAGGTGTGTTTCCACACTGCATCGAGGCCCGAAACCCTTCCTAGAATGATTCTTCCTGTCACATCTCTGGTCAAACACATGAACAAAGCGCTGCGCACCCTCACCCAGACCATGGCACTGATGGCGGCCAGCATCGCGCTGGTGCCTGTCGCCCATGCCGACAAGCCCGACTGGGCTGGCAGGGGCAAGGGGGATGCGGAATATGAACGTCGCCCGTCAGAGCGACGGCAGGAACGGGACCGCGACGTACGCCTGTACGACCGGACTGACCGACGCGAATACGAACAGCGTCGCCCCATGGTCGAGCTGCGCTTCAGCGAAAGCGACCGCCGCTCCGTGCGCGACTGGTACGGCACCGAGATGCGGGCCGGTCACTGTCCGCCGGGTCTGGCCAAAAAGCACAACGGTTGCCTGCCTCCCGGACAGGCCCGACAGTGGCGGATGGGTTACCCCCTGCCAACCGATATGAGGCGCTATCCCCTGCCGCCGGAGGTGCTGATCCGTCTGCCGATCCCGCCAGCCGGCCATGAGTTCGTGAGGGTGGCTTCCGACATCCTGCTGATCGCCGTGGGCACCGGCATGGTGGTGGACGCCATCGAAGACCTCGGACGATGAACACCGGGCGGCCTGACGTGCGGGCTCAGGCCGCCTTGCCGGCCTTCTGCAAGATCAGGTAGAGCTGGTCCTTCAGACGCAGTTTTTCTTTTTTCAGGTCTTCAATCTCTTCCTGACGGGCATGGGCGTGGTCCACATGCTCCTCCAGATTTTTGATCTTCTGGTCCAGCTCGTTGTGCTGGTCAAACAGGTGCCGAAAGTGCAGGTCGGAAGTCTTCAGCTGGGTGATCAGATCGCGGTATTCGGGAAACATGCTTCTCTCCTTGGTGATGCAAATCATCTTAACCAGGCCCCCTGGTGCTTTGGTCGAGCTATGCACGGCGGTGCATATTGCGCACCAGTGAGGGGGAGGATTAGCCTTGCGGCTTTACCAGGCTTATCCACATGCGCATGCCTCACCTGTCCCGCCGCACCTTCACCCTGTCTGTTTCCGCCCTGCTGCTCATGCCCCTGAACCACGCACTGGCCCAATCCGCACAGCCGGACGCGGTCTGGGGCAACGGACCCAACCGTTTTTCACTGGCCACCGGCAGCCCGGGCGAGCTGGGCCTGCTGGAAGTGCTGGCACGCGACTTTGCGGCCCAGGCCGATGCCACCGTGGTCTGGTACAAGGCCGGCTCCGGGCAGGCCATGAAGCTGTTGCAGGAACGCAAGGTGGACATGGTGTTGGCCCATGCACCGCCGGCCGAGCGCAAGGCCGTGGCCGACGGCTGGGCCACCGGGCGCCGGCTGATCGGATCCAACGAGTTCTGGATCCTCGGCCCCGCCAGCGATCCGGCGGGCATCGCCCGCGCCAAAGATGCCGCCGATGCTTTCGCGAGGATTCTGGAAAGCAAGGCCAAATTCATCTCCCGTGGCGACAACTCGGGTACGCACCAAAAGGAAAACGAAATCTGGAAAGCCGCCGCACGCACGCCGGGTGGGCCAAACCACATCGTCACGCGCGACTTCATGACCGCCAGCATGCGGCGTGCCAACGAAGAAGGCGGCTACTTCCTGACCGATTCGAGCACCTTCATTGCCGAACGGCACAACGTGCCGCAATTGCGAATGCTGTTCCGGGGTGGTGCCATGCTGGCCAACCCGTACCACACCCTGTACCTGAGCGACCCGACGCCGGGCGCCGCGACCGCCCGCCAGTTTGGCGACTACCTCGCCACCGACAAGGTACAGGCCCTGCTGCGCGTGTTCGGCAAAGACCGTTACGGCGAGCCCATGTACAACGACGCAGCCACCACCGCCCGCGTCGTTTCGGACTGAAAACCCGCTCTGGTCTAGAATCCACACAGATCGCCGCCCTTCCGGGCGGCTTCCGCTAGGGGTGTTGGCACCTGCAAGGTGCCGACTGAGAAAGTCCCTTTGAACCTGATTGAGGTAATCCTCGCGCAGGGAAGCTGGTCCGAAGCCGTGGCGTTTTTCCGCCCCGCATCCCCGGTGCCCCCGCGCAGAAAGCTGACATGGCACCGCTGCACCCGGACCTGACCCAGACGCTGCTGGATTTCATCGCCCTGCCCCATGCGGACGAGGCGGCTTTCAACACCCTCGCCCTGCGCCTGTTTGCCCATCAGGTGCAGCACAACGCCGCGTATGGCCGCTTTTGCCGCGCACGCGGACGCACGCCGGCCACCGTGCGCCACTGGCAGGACATTCCCGCCGTGCCGGTCAACGGCTTCAAGGAATTGACGCTCAGCTGCGTGCCCGTGGAGCAGTGCGAGCGCGTCTTCACCACCAGCGGCACCACGCGCGAGGTCAAGGGCCAGCACTTTCACCCCAACCTGCAGGTCTGGAACGCCTCCATGCGTCGGCACTTTGCCGACTGCGTGGGCCCGCTGCCGGTGCGCATGGGCATCCTGTTCCCCAGCGAGGCCGAGATGCCCAACTCCTCGCTCGCCCACTACCTGCAGATCGCCCTGGAGGACCACGGCCTGGCCGGTAGCCGTCAACTGATGCACACCGAAGGTCTGGACAGCGCCGCCCTGCTTGCGCTGGTGCAACAAGCCCAAACCGACGGCCAGCCGCTGGCCCTGCTGGGCGCCACCTACAGCTTTGTGCACCTGATGGACGCACTGCCAGAGGCCGACCTGCGCCTGCCCGCTGGCAGCTGGCTGCTGGACACCGGCGGCTTCAAGGGCCGCTCGCGCGAGATCCCGATGGAGGCTTTCTACGCGCAGCTCTCGGCCACCTTCGGCGTGCCGCGCGAGCGCTGCCTCAACATGTACGGCATGACCGAACTGAGCTCGCAGTTCTACGACGCGGGCAACGCCCGTGTGCCCTCGGTCAAGCGCGCGCCGCACTGGATGCGCACCCGCGCCGTCGACCCGCTCACCGGCCTGTCGGTGCCCGACGGGCAGCCCGGCATCCTGGTGCACACCGACCTGGCCAACCTCAATTCGGTCACCACCATCCTGACCGAAGACGTGGGCATCGTGACGGACGGCGGCTTTGCGCTGCTGGGCCGCGCCGAAGGTGCACAGGCCAAGGGCTGCTCGCTGGCGGTCGAAGACTTCGTGCAGGCGGCCAGCGCATGAACACCTTGCAGATCGGCCACCTGCCCGGCATCGATCCGGCCTCGGTGCAGTGGCAGGGCCTGCCCGGTCTGGACCTCGGGCCGGACCACCGGCTGCAGGTGCCGGCCCTCACGCCCGCGCAGCTGCAGGCCTTGTGCGAGCACCTGCGCGGCCCCGGCCGTCAGGCCCTGCGCGCCCTGCCCGTGCGCGAGATCATCGACGCCATCGACGCCACCATCCATGTGCTGCTCGACACCGGATCCCAAGCCCACCAGACCCTGCTGCACTGGCTGCCGCGTGTGACCGGTTTTTCGGCCGAGATGGTGCGCATCAACCTCAACGCCACGCTGCGCACATACCGTGCGCCGCAGCTGCAGCGCTTTGTGTTGGAGGACTTTGGCAGCGCCGAGCTGCTCGACGGTTTTGCCCCGCGCGTGACCGGCGGGCTCACGCACGCCGAAGGCGCAGCGCTGCTGACCCATGTCTGGGCTGGCAACGTGCCCGGCCTGCCGCTGTGGAGCCTGATCAGCGGCCTGCTGGTCAAGGCAGGCAACCTGGGCAAGGTCTCGGCTGGCGAGCCGGTGCTGGCCAGCGTGTTTGCCCACACGCTGGCGCGCCTGTCGCCCGTGCTGGGCGATGCCTGCGCAGTGCTCTGGTGGGACCGGCAGGACGAGGCCACGGCCCGCACCGTGTGGGCCGCCTCGGAGGCGGTGATCGCCTTTGGCGGCGACGAGGCGCTGGCGGGTCTGCAGCGGCAGATGCCGCCGGGCGTGCGCTTTTTGCCGCACGGCCACAAGATCAGCTTTGGCGCCATCGGCCGCGAAGCCCTGAGCGCCACGCGCGCACCCCGCATGGCGCGCCTGGCCGCCGAGGACGTGGTGCGCCATGAACAGCAAGGCTGCTATTCGCCACAGGTGTTTTATGTGGAGCGCGGCGCGCAGACCACGCCACAGGAGTTTGCCGAGCGGCTGGCCGCCGAACTGCAGCAGCTGGCCACCCGCTTTCCCCGCCCGCCACCGGGCTTGGGTGAAGCGGCACAGATCGCGCAGTGGCGCAGCCGCCTCGAATGGAGCCCCGAAGTGACGCTGATCGGCCAACCCGAACACGGCTGGAGCGTGGCTTTTCATGCGCAGCCGCTGGCGCTTGGCCCCGGCCCGCTGCACCGCTGCGTGCAGGTGGTGGCCATTGACGCCCTGGAGGCACTGCCGCAGTGGCTGGCACCGCGGCGCCGCCACCTGCAGACCGCCGGCCTGGCCGTGGCACCGGAGCGGCTGCAGCCGCTGGCCCTGCGGCTGGCCGAATGCGGTGTCACCCGCGTGTGCGCGCTGGGCCACATGCCGCTGCCGGCCCCCGGCTGGCACAACGACGGCCGC
>JAYRQF010000232.1:0-1763 GCA_041910735.1 Limnohabitans sp. | reverse complement strand
GCACGCTGTGCCAGAAGGCGGTGACGGTCTGGCCGCTGAGGATGCGGCCCGAGGCGTCGGTGACGGTGCCGCTGATGAGGATGGGCAGGCGCTCGCCGGTCTGGTCGAACGCTTCCTCAACGGCGAACAGCGCGGCCTTGGCGTTGAGCGTGTCGAAGATGGTCTCGACCAGCAGCACGTCCGCACCGCCTTCGATCAGCGCCTCGGTCTGCTCGAAATAGGCCGCACGCAGTTGCTCGAAATCGACATTGCGCGCGCCGGGGTCGTTCACGTCCGGGCTGATGCTCGCCGTCTTGGGCGTGGGGCCAAGGGCACCCGCCACGTAGCGCGGCTTGTCGGGCGTGCTGTACTTGTCGCAGGCCGCGCGGGCGAGCTGCGCCGAGCGCAGGTTCATCTCACGCGCCAGGTGGGCCATCGTGTAGTCCTCTTGCGCGATCGTGGTCGCGCCAAAGGTGTTGGTCTCGATCAGGTCGGCGCCCGCAGCCAGGTAGCGCTCGTGAATGTAGCGGATCACGTCGGGGCGCGTCAGCGAGAGCAGCTCGTTGTTGCCCTTCACATCGCGCGGAAAATCCTTGAAGCGGTCGCCCGCGCCGTCGGGCCCGGTGTAGCCCTCGCCCCGGTACTGCGCCTCGCCCAGCTTGAAACGCTGGATCATGGTGCCCATGGCGCCGTCGAGGATGGCGATGCGTTGGGCCAGGATGGCGGGGAGTTGCTGGGCGCGGGTGTAGTGGAGGGCTTGCATGGGGGTGATTGTAGGAAAGCGCCGGTGGCACGGTACGGGCAGGGTCTTGCGCGCGGCTATAGTGCCTCCGGTAAACGCCTACCGGGTTTCATGGATGTTGTTGCTTGGATTCGGGGCGCATCACCGTGGGTCACCGGAGCAAGGATGGAAAGAAAGCACGAACTTCTGATAGTCGCTATTTGGATCGTTACCTTTACAGCAGCCGGTGTCTGGCCGTATCTCTCGGGCGAGTCCTTTCCGCTGCCTGGTCTTCGCAAATTCGCGGCTGCAGACGAGTTCAGTCGTGTCGTGCAGGTGTTGACCGTGTGGCTTGCCGGTGTGTGGCTAACGTTTCAAGGCTGGCAAAGCCGGGAGCGTCTCCTCGTATTTCAGGGCGCTGCGCTTGCGCTATGGGTTCAAGGGTTCTTGTACATCGGCGTGCCTTTTGGTTTGGCCTTTGCGTGCTTCGCTGGCGTTGCAAGAAACCGCAGCAAGCACGGGCATTGATACCCATATGGCAGCTACATCGAATGCACTGAAGATCTTTTTCACGATTGCTGGCCTGTTGTCGTCCGCATACGCATACACGGAATACAAGGCCTATCCAGCCAGGCAGTACTGCTCCGAGCTCGCCCATGGCGCATCATTCTCGGACGCTTCCGAATTGGCCTCTCGGCGTAGCCTTGTCGGCGACCTTGGCACTCCTGTCGAAAATGGAAGGCTGATGGTCTTCAATCATCTGGCGCCGCACTGGCGGTTTGCCTGTGTCGTCACATTCACCAACGGCACTGTCAGCGCGACCGAATTCAGGGCAGCGGATTGATAGGCAGGGTGAGCGTACTTCTTACGCCCCCTGCACCCACCGCCCCTGCCGCACCACCGTGCACCCAGGCCGCTGGCCCAGCCAGTACGCCAGTTCGGCCAGTTCCTCCACCGGCCAGAGCACGAAGTCGGCGCTGCGGCCTGCGGCCAGCAGGCCGTGCGTGTCTTGCAGGCCCAGGGCGCGGGCGGCGTGCTGGGTGATACCGGCCAGCACCTCAGG
>JAYRQF010000231.1:0-9015 GCA_041910735.1 Limnohabitans sp. | reverse complement strand
GGCCGGTGAGATGACCGTGGTGCTCGGCCCGGGCTGGCCCGGTGTGCTGCTGCACGAAGCTGTGGGCCACGGTCTGGAGGGCGACTTCAACCGCAAGGGCTCGAGCGCCTTCAGCGGCCGCATCGGCCAGCGTGTGGCGGCCAAGGGCGTGACCGTGCTCGACGACGGCACGATGGCCGACCGCCGCGGCTCGCTCAATGTGGACGACGAGGGCCACGCCAGCCAGAAGAACGTGCTGATCGAGGACGGCATCCTGCGTGGCTACATCCAGGATGCGATGAACGCGCGCCTGATGGGCGTCAAACCCACCGGCAACGGCCGCCGCGAAAGCTATGCCCATGTGCCCATGCCGCGCATGACCAACACCTACATGCTGGGTGGCGACAAGGACCCGCAGGAGATCGTCGCCAGCATCAAGAAGGGGCTGTACGCCACCAACTTCGGTGGCGGCCAGGTGGACATCACCAGCGGCAAGTTCGTGTTTTCGGCAAGCGAGGCCTACTGGGTGGAGAACGGCAAGATCCTGTACCCGGTCAAGGGTGCCACGCTGATTGGCAGCGGTCCCGAGTCGCTCAAAAAGATCAGCATGATCGGCAACGACATGCGCCTCGATTCGGGTGTGGGCACCTGCGGCAAGGAAGGCCAGAGCGTGCCGGTGGGCGTGGGCCAGCCGACCTTGCGGATCGATGGGTTGACGGTCGGCGGCACGGTCTGACGACCCCGGGCATCCCCTGACAGGTACTGTCAGAAACCTGTGATACATTGAAATCCATGTCTTCGCGCTTCGCTTTCTACTTTTTTTACTTTTGGTTCTCGGTCCCCGGCGGACGAGAGGCGAACGCGTAAGCACCCGAACACCTCACACCCAACCGCCGGAGCCCCAAAGCCCGGCGGTTTTTTTTCACCTGTTTTCAATCTTGATTTCAAAGCACAAGGAGCCCTTGATGAACGCCAAAGCCAATCTGGATGCCTGGCAACAGCACCCTGCAGACCGAACCGGCCAGACCGACGACGAACGGATCAAGGACATCACCGTGCTGCCTCCGCCCGAGCACCTGATGCGTTTCTTTCCGATCGCAGGCACGGCGGTGGAAAGGCTCATCACCAAAACCCGCAAGACCATTCACCACATCCTGCACGGTCAGGACGACCGCCTGCTGGTCATCATCGGTCCTTGCTCAATCCATGATCCGGCAGCGGCCCTCGAATACGCACGCCGTCTCAAGCCCCTGCGGGACAAATACGCCGATACGCTCGAAATCGTGATGCGCGTGTACTTTGAAAAGCCCCGCACCACCGTGGGCTGGAAGGGCCTGATCAACGACCCCTACCTGGACGAGAGCTACCGCATCGACGAAGGTCTGCGCATCGCACGCCAGTTGCTCATCGAGATCAACCGTGCCGGCCTGCCAGCCGCCAGCGAATTCCTGGATGTGATCTCGCCGCAGTACATCGGCGACCTGATCAGCTGGGGTGCGATTGGCGCACGCACCACCGAAAGCCAGGTGCACCGCGAACTGGCATCGGGCCTGTCGGCCCCCATCGGCTTCAAGAATGGCACGGACGGCAACATCAAGATCGCCACCGACGCCATCCAGGCGGCCGCGCGCGGTCACCACTTCCTGTCGGTGCACAAGAATGGCCAGGTCGCCATCGTGCAGACCCAGGGCAACAAAGATTGCCACGTCATCCTGCGCGGCGGCAAGGCGCCGAACTACGACGCAGGCAGCGTGGCCGCCGCCTGCAAGGAGCTGGAGGCTTCCAAACTGCCGGCCACGCTGATGGTGGACTTCAGCCATGCCAACAGCTCCAAGCAGCACAAGAAACAGGTGGATGTGGCACGCGACATCGCTGGCCAGATCGCCGGTGGTTCGCGTCAGGTGTTCGGTGTGATGGTCGAAAGCCATCTGCACGAAGGTGCCCAGAAGTTCACGCCGGGTAAAGACGATGTGGCAGCGCTGGAATATGGCAAGAGCATCACCGACGCCTGCATCGGCTGGGACGACAGCGAGCAGGTGCTCCAGGTGCTGTCGGATGCGGTGAAGGAGCGGCGCTCGCGCTGAGTTTTTTGCTCTGTTTTGTGCATGGGGCCGGCATGGCCCCATGCCCCAAAAGGTCAGCGTGCAAGGGCTGCCAACAATCTGGCGTGAATCCCGCCAAACCCGCCATTGCTCATGCACAGCAAATGGTCTCCCGGCTGCACCTGCGCCATGACCTGGGCAACCACGCCCTCGATGGTGTCCGACACCTGAGCCCTTGGACCCATGGGGGCCAGGGCCGTCACGGCGTCCCAGCCCAGACCGCCCGAGTGGCAAAACGCCAGGTCGGCTTCTTCCAGACTCCAGGGCAACTGCGCCTTCATCGTGCCCAGCTTCATGGTGTTGCTGCGTGGCTCGAAGATCGCCAGGATGCGCGCATTGCCCACCTGCCGGCGCAGACCGTTCACGGTGGTGCGGATCGCGGTGGGGTGGTGGGCAAAATCGTCGTAGACGGTGACGCCATTCACGGTACCACGCACCTCCATGCGGCGCTTGACGTTTTCAAAGCTGGCCAGTGCTTGTGCGGCCACAGTGGGTGATACGCCCACATGCCCTGCTGCCGCGATGCTGGCCAGCGCATTGAGCTGGTTGTGTACGCCGCCAATGGCCCACTGCACCTCGGCCACCGCTTGGCCTGCCTGCAGCACCTTGAACTGCGAGGGCTCGCCCTCGGCCACGAAGTCGCTCACGGCGCTGCCAAATGTGCGCACTTCGCTCCAGCAGCCTTGCGCCAGCACACGGGTCAGGCTTTCTTCCAGACCGTTGACCACCACGCGGCCCGAGCCGGGCACGGTCCGCACCAGGTGGTGGAACTGGCGTTCGATGGCGGCCAGGTCGTCAAAAATGTCGGCGTGGTCGAACTCGAGGTTGTTGAGGATGGCCGTTCGTGGGCGGTAGTGCACGAATTTGCTGCGCTTGTCGAAAAAGGCCGTGTCGTATTCGTCGGCTTCGATGACAAAGTATTTACCGCCGCCCAGTCGCGCCGAAACGCCAAAGTTCAGCGGCACGCCGCCCACCAGAAACCCCGGTTGCAGACCTGCCTGCTCCAGCACCCAGGTGAGCATGGAGGTGGTGGTGGTCTTGCCGTGGGTGCCGGCCACGGCCAGCACATGCTTGCCCTGCAGCACGTGTTCGGCCAGCCATTGCGGACCGCTGGTGTAGGGGGCGCCGGCTTCGAGAATGGCTTCCATCAGCGGGAATTTGGGGCTGCCATCGCTCAGACGGGCGCGGCTGACGACGTTGCCGATGACGTACATGTCGGGCTGCAGCGCCATCTGGTCGGCGCCAAAGCCTTCGATCAGGTCGATGCCCAGGGCGCGCAGCTGGTCGCTCATCGGGGGGTAGACGCCGGCGTCGCAGCCGGTGACTTTGTGGCCGGCTTCCCGGGCCAAAGCTGCGACGCCGCCCATGAAGGTGCCGCAAATGCCAAGAATGTGGATGTGCATGGCGGCATTGTAGAAGTGCGGACCTTTGCACCGCCTCGCGGACGGGTGAGGGCCAGCCACGTCTGCCGGGCCGCCTCAGTCGCTGCGCGTCAGCAAGTTGGCGCAACAGCCGTGGCTGGCCCTCACCCGTTGTGGTGCCTCGGTGCGCCAGAGGGATAAGCGGGCTGAGCGAGAATCCCGCCATGAGCGATGTTCAACTCGAAATAGCTGCCACCGCAGCCCGCATGGTGGTCGAAGAAGGTCTGAATTTCGGACCGGCCAAGCACCGGGCGGTCAAGGAGCTGGGCTTGCCTGGCCGCACGTCCCTGCCGTCCAATGACGAGGTCGAGGCGCAGGTGCGCGAGTACATCGGAATTTTTTGTGCCGACACCCAACCGCAGGAATTGCGGGCCCTGCGCGAGCATGCGCGGGGGTGGATGGAGCGGCTGGCCGAGTTCCGGCCGCATCTGGGGGGTGCGGTCTGGTACGGTTGGGCCACCCGGCTGTCGGACATCGATCTGGCACTCTTTTGCGATGACCCCAAGTCGGCAGAGATCGCGCTGATCAACCAGAACCTGCGTTTTGAAGTGCAGTCCCAGCCGGGCTTGCATGGCCATCCGGTCGATGTGCTGAGTTTGCACAGCTTTTGCCGCGATCTGGGCGAAGACATTGGGGTTCATCTGCGCATTTACGATTTGCAGGATTTGCGCGGTGCATTGCTGGCCGACGCCCAGGGGCGCAGTCCGCGTGGGGATTTGGCGGCGTTGCAACGCCTTTTGGCTGCAGATGCCTGAAAATCACGGCATGAGTTCACCGACGCCCTCTTTTCTTCGCCGGCATTGGCTGCTCGGTACCGGCTTGGCTGCTGCCGCAGCGGGGGTCGGTGTGGCCTGGTGGCGTTTGCAGCCTGACGCCGCGCAGCCGCAGGCGGTGCAGGATTTCTGGCAGATGCGCCTGGATCGACCCGAAGGCGGGGTGCTGGACGTGGCCAGTTTCCGTGGGCGTCCTCTGCTGGTGAATTTCTGGGCCACGTGGTGCCCTCCCTGCGTGGAGGAGTTGCCCATGATCGATGCCTTTTTCCGTGAACATGCTTCCAAAGGCATTCAAGTGCTCGCATTGGCCATTGACCAGCCTTCGGCCGTGCGTCGTTTTCTGGAGCGTCAACCGTTGTCTTTCCCTGTGGGGTTGGCGGGTTTGCAGGGGACGGCGTTGGCCCGGTCGTTGGGCAATCTGAATGGTGGATTGCCTTTTAGCGTGTTTTTTGGGAAAGATGCCGGCATTTACAGACAAAAGCTTGGTCAGTTGTCCATGCAGGACCTGCAAGACTGGGTGGTGAACGGTCTGCGTCAGGCATAGCGGATCCCGCATCACGGGATATCGAAGGCATTTGTGCCTGTTTCGAGAACAGTTCGGGAATTTTCTGGGTGTTTTCCCTGAAATTGGGGTAAATTCGGAACATTACATTTGCTGACGCAAGGAGGTTCCATGGATTTGCGCAAACTCAAGACCCTGATCGATCTGGTGTCCGAGTCCAATGTTTCTGAACTCGAAATCACCGAAGCCGAGGGCAAGGTCCGGATCGTCAAGAGTGCTGGCGTGGCTGTGGCAGCCCCGGTGGCCATGGCGGCACCTGTGGTGGCGGCGCCCGTGGCCGTGGCGGCTCCGGTGGCAGCGTCTGCAGCGGCACCTGCCGAAGCGCCGGTTGCGGCGGCCACCGGCCACGCGGTGAAATCCCCGATGGTGGGCACTTTCTACCGTTCGTCCAGCCCCGGTGCAGCGCCCTTCGTTCAGATTGGCTCGGTCGTCAAGGAGGGTGACACCCTGTGCATCGTCGAGGCCATGAAGATTCTCAACGAGATCGAATCTGACAAGGCCGGCACCGTGACCCAGATCCTGTGTGAGAACGGTCAGGCGGTCGAATACGGCCAGCCGATGTTCGTCATCGAATAAACCGGGGCAAGCCCATGTTCAAGAAAATCCTGGTCGCCAACCGCGGCGAGATCGCGTTGCGCATCCAGCGCGCCTGCCGCGAGCTGGGCGGGACGGCCGTGCTGGTTTACTCCGAAGCGGACAACGAGGCCAAAGACGTCAAGTTGGCCGACGAAGCCGTCTGTATCGGTCCCGGCCCTTCGGCCCAGAGTTACCTCAACATGCCGGCCATCATTTCGGCCGCCGAGGGGACCGACGCCGAGGCCATTCACCCCGGCTACGGCTTCCTGAGCGAAAACGCCGACTTTGCCGAGCGTGTCGAGAAGTCCGGTTTCCAGTTCATCGGCCCCACACCCGAGTCGATCCGCATCATGGGCGACAAGGTGTCGGCCAAGCAGGCCATGATCAAGGCGGGTGTGCCTTGCGTGCCCGGCTCGGACGGTGAGTTGCCCGACGATCCAGCGCAAATCCGTGCGATTGCCAAGCGTGTGGGCTATCCGGTCATTATCAAGGCCGCCGGTGGCGGCGGTGGCCGTGGCATGCGCGTGGTGCACACCGAGGCAGCCCTGATCAATGCGGTGCAGATGACCAAGGCCGAGGCGGGAGCCGCCTTTGGCAACCCCGCGGTCTACATGGAGAAATTCCTGCAGAACCCGCGCCACATCGAGATCCAGATCTTGGCCGACAAGCACAAGAACGCCGTGTATCTGGGCGAGCGCGACTGCTCGATGCAACGCCGCCACCAGAAAGTGATCGAAGAGGCGCCGGCGCCGGGCATCCCGCGCAAGCTGATCGACAAGATCGGTGAGCGTTGCGTGGCCGCCTGCAAGAAGATCGGCTACCGCGGTGCGGGTACCTTCGAGTTCCTCTACGAGAACGGCGAGTTCTACTTCATCGAAATGAACACCCGCGTTCAGGTCGAGCACCCGGTGACCGAGTTGATCACTGGCGTGGACATCGTGAAAACGCAGATCATGGTGGCGGCTGGCGAGAAGCTGCCGTTTTCGCAGCGCCAGATCGAGATCCGTGGCCATGCCATCGAATGCCGCGTCAACGCCGAAGACCCCTTCAAGTTCATTCCTTCGCCCGGCCGCATCACGACCTGGCACGCGCCAGGCGGCCCAGGCGTGCGTGTGGACTCGCATGCCTACACCAACTACTTCGTGCCGCCGAACTACGACTCGATGATCGGCAAGATCATCGTGCACGGTGACACGCGCGAGCAGGCGATCGCCCGCATGCAAACGGCGCTGGCCGAGACCGTGGTCGAGGGCATCAACACCAACATCCCGCTGCATCGCGAGCTGATGGTGGACGCCAAATTCATGGCCGGCGGCACCAACATCCACTATCTGGAGCACTGGCTCAGCCAGCATAAACGCTGATGTTCGAGTTGCTGCTGCTGTGCCCGGAAGAGCGGGTCGAGATCCTCAGCGACGCGTTCGATGCCCTCGATGCATTGAGCGTGTCGGTGGAAGACGCGGATGCCCAGACACCCGCCGAACAAGCGCTCTTTGGCGAGCCGGGCATGCCACCGCCCAAGGAGGGCTGGCAGCGTTCGCGCATCGTGGCACTGTTTGCCGAACAGGCGCAGGCCGACGAGGCCAGCGCCCTGCTGCAGGCGCAGGACTTTTTTGAGGGCTGCAAGCTGCTGGGTGTGCGCCGCGTCGAAGAGCAGGACTGGGTGCGCCTGACGCAATCGCAATTTGCGCCGGTCGAGATCACCTCCGATTTCTGGATCGTCCCGACCTGGCACGAGGTGCCGCCACAGGCTCGCCAGACCATCCGGCTCGATCCGGGCCTTGCCTTCGGTACGGGCACGCACCCGACGACCCGCATGTGCCTGCGCTGGATCGCCACGCACACGCTGCAGGGCCAGCGCGTGCTTGACTACGGTTGTGGTTCCGGCATTCTGGCGATCGGCGCGGCCAAATACGGTGCCCAAAGCATCGATGCGGTCGACATCGACGAAGCGGCGGTGACGTCCACCCGGCTCAATGCCGACGCCAATGGCGTACAGCTGAATGCGGGCCTGCCCGAATTGGCCAAGGGCGAATACCAGACAGTGCTGGCCAACATTCTGGCCACGCCCCTGAAAGTGCTGGCACCTTTGCTGTGTGCGCATGTGCAGTCGGGGGGGCATCTGGTGCTGGCCGGCATTTTGGAGCGGCAAGCCGATGAACTGAAACAGGCGTATGCCCCTTGGCTGGCGCTGGATGTGACCGATGCCGAAGACGGCTGGATTCTGATGACTGCCCGCAAGGCCTGATTCAACCTTGATGTCAAAAGAAAAAGGCCCGATGCGAGCATCGGGCCTTGCGCTTTCGTCCTGAACAGATCAGGGCTTGGCGGCCGAAGGGAACGGCCACGCAGCCTGAGGGCTCAGTGTGGTTTGCGCAGCAGGGGCAGCGGGTGCTTTGGCGGCCTTTTTGGCAGCAGGCTTTTTCGCGGCTTTCTTGGTAGCAGGCTTTTTGGCGGCCGGCTTCTTGGCAGCAGCTTTCTTGGCTACAGCCTTTTTCGCGGCAGGCTTTTTGGCTGCAGCTTTTTTGGCTGCCGGCTTGGCTGCAGCTTTTTTGGCTACGGGCTTCTTGGCAGCAGCTTTCTTGGCCGGTGCAGCTTTCTTGGCTGCGGGCTTCTTCGCTACGGCTTTTTTGGCCACGGGCTTCTTGGCGACAGCTTTCTTGGCTGCGGGCTTCTTGGCGGCAGCTTTTTTGGCCGGTGCAGCTTTCTTGGCTGCGGGCTTCTTTGCTACGGCTTTCTTGGCGGCCGGCTTCTTAGCAGCGGCTTTCTTGGCGGGTGCAGCTTTTTTTGCGGCTGCTTTCTTTGCAGTTGCCATGGTTTTCTCCTTATTCAATGGGAAGAATCATCGGACGAAAAACACTCGGTGCGTGTTGGCCGCACCAAGCGATTCAGGGTGCTGAGGCCGGCCTCAACACCCTGAACACGGAAAAGCCCCACCGCAAACGCCCTCAGGGCGCTGGCAGGTTGGGGCTTGAACTGGAGCATCTTCAAAAGGGGCTCAATCCCAGGACAGCGCGCCACCGGACTGGTATTCGATGACGCGGGTTTCGAAGAAGTTGCGTTCCTTCTTCAGGTCGATCATTTCGCTCATCCACGGGAACGGGTTTTCCTCGTTCGGGAAGAGGGCTTCGAGGCCGATTTGCGTGGCACGACGGTTGGCGATGTAGCGCAGATAGCCCTTGAACATGGAAGCGTTCAGGCCCAGCACGCCGCGCGGCATGGTGTCTTCGGCGTAACGGTATTCGAGTTCGACCGCTTTCTGGAACAGGGACTTGATCTCGGCCTTGAACTCGGCTGTCCAGAGGTGCGGGTTTTCCAGCTTGATCTGGTTGATCAGATCGATGCCGAAATTGCAGTGCATGGACTCGTCGCGCAGGATGTACTGGTACTGCTCGGCGGCGCCGGTCATCTTGTTCTGGCGGCCCAGCGCCAGGATCTGGGTGAAGCCGACATAGAAGAACAGGCCTTCCATCAGGCAGGCGAACACGATCAGCGACTTGAGCAGCAACTGGTCGGCCTCGGGCGTGCCGGTGTGGAAGTCCGGGTCGGTCAGCGCGTTGATGAAGGGAATCAGGAACTGGTCCTTGTTGCGGATGGAGGCG
>JAYRQF010000230.1:0-6815 GCA_041910735.1 Limnohabitans sp. | reverse complement strand
GTCCTGCACGCTGCGGGCATCTTCCGGGCCGCGCCACTCGTGCGAATTGAAATCGCAGTAGGGACACTTTTTGATGCACCAGGGCAGGTGCACGTACAGCGACAGCGGCGGCAGACCGGGGAGCTGCAACAGGCCCGGGCGCATCGCGTGGACCGGATCGAGCGGGTGGCTCATGGGTTCAGGCGCCCAGCCAGCGTTCGCGCATGAGCGCCAGCATCTGCTGCACGGCTCGGCCGCGGTGGCTGTTGGCGTTCTTTACATCCACCGGCAATTCGGCAAAGGTCTTGCCGAACTCGTGGATGAACATCACCGGGTCAAAACCAAAACCGTTGCTGCCGCGCCGCTCGGTGGCGATTTCACCCGTCACGCGCCCGACCGCGATCAGCGGCTCCGGGTCATCCGCCGAGCGCAGCGCCACCAGCGTGCTGACCATGGCCGCGCGGCGGTTGGTGATGCCCTGCATCTGCTCGAGCAAAGCCGTCACGTTGTTGTCGTCACTTTTGGCGTAGCCGAAGCGCGTGGCGTAATAGGCCGTGTCCACACCGGGCTGGCCACCAAAGGCGTCCACGCACAAACCGGCGTCGTCGGCCAGCGCGGGCAGACCCGAGAGTTTGGCCGCATGCCGGGCCTTGGTCAGGGCATTTTCCACAAAGGTGCGGTAAGGCTCCTCGGCCTCGGGGATGTTCAGATCCGCCTGCCGCACCAACTCCAGGCCCAGCGGCGCCAGCATGGCCTGCAGTTCGGCCAGCTTGCCCTTGTTGTTGGAGGCCAGAACGATCTTCATCGCGTCACTGACCCTTCTTGCCCTGTGCCAAGGCCTGCTTCTGCAGCTGCACCAGCTCGCCAATGCCTTTTTCGGCCAGAGCCAGCATGCGGTCCATCTCCTTGCGGGTGAAGGCCACGCCTTCGGCTGTGCCCTGCACTTCGACAAAATTTCCGGCGCCGGTCATCACCACGTTCATGTCGGTGTCGCAGGCCGAATCCTCGGGGTAGTCCAGGTCCAGCAAGGCTGTGCCGTCTTTGAGGCCCACCGAAATCGCGGCCACATGGTCCAGGATGGGCGACTCGTTCAGCTTGCCGTTGGCCATCAGCCAGTTCACCGCGTCCTGCGCGGCCACAAAGGCACCCGTGATGCTGGCGGTGCGGGTACCGCCGTCGGCCTGCAGCACATCGCAGTCGAGGTGGATGGTGCGCTCGCCCAGCTTTTTCAGGTCGAACACGGCGCGCATGGAGCGGCCAATCAGGCGCTGGATTTCCTGCGTGCGGCCGCTTTGCTTGCCACGTGCAGCCTCGCGGTCGCCACGGGTATGGGTGGCGCGCGGCAGCATGCCGTATTCGGCCGTCACCCAGCCCTCGCCGCTGCCTTTTTTGTGGCCGGGCACTTTCTCCTCGACCGAGGCGGTGCAAAGCACGCGGGTATTGCCGAACTCGATCAGCACCGAGCCTTCGGCGTGGATGGTGTAGCCACGGGTGATGCGGACGTTGCGCAGGGCATCAAAGGCGCGGCCGGTGCGTTGGTAGGCGGTGTTGCTCATGCTGGGGTCGGTGGGGTAGGGGCCGAAGCGCTGACGGGGTGCAGACTCGGGGCCGTCATGGAGTTTGAGATAATTGGGCGTTTCAGGCCTGCACGCGCGACGGGTGAAGGCCCCAAGGAAACATTCCATGCCAGTTTACAGTATGACCGGGTATGCCAGCGTGCAGCACAGCGCGGCGCCGGCCGACGCCGACAGCAGCCCTTCCCCGGCCCGGCTCGGTCTCGAAATCCGCTCGGTCAACAGCCGCTTCCTCGACCTCTCTTTCCGCCTGCCCGAAGAGCTGCGCCAGCTCGAGCCGGGCCTGCGCGAGCTGGTCACGAAACAGATCCGCCGCGGCAAGGTCGAAGTCCGCGCCAGTGTCGATGCCTGCGAAGCCGGCGGCGCCCAAGCCCCCTCCCCCCAGACCCTGCAGCGCATTGCCGCCCTGCAGGACAAGGTGCGCGACTGGCTGCCCGAAGCCCGCCCGCTGAGCGTGGCCGATGTGCTGCGCCTGGCGGCTGGCAGCGCCAGCGCTCCGGCCATCGAAGACGCCGCCTGGCTTCAGCTGGGCCAGCAGGCCATCGACGCCCTGCGCGCCGCCCGCGAACGCGAGGGCCAGCGCCTGACCACCATGCTCCAGGGCCATATCGCCCAGCTGCAGCAGCTCGCCGCCCAGGCGGAACCGCTGGTGCCGCAGCTGGTCGAACAGCAGCGCCAGCGCTTTTTGGAACGCTGGAAAGACGCGATGGCTCTGGCCGACGGCCAGACCCTGCCTGAAGCCGCGCAGGACCGCGCCCTGTCGGAGGCCACCGCCTTTGCCATCCGCATTGACGTAGCCGAAGAAGTCACCCGCCTGCGCTCACACTTGCAGGAGCTGGATCACCTGCTGACCAAAGGTGGCGACATTGGCAAACGGCTGGATTTCCTGATCCAGGAACTGCACCGCGAAGCCAACACCCTGGGCTCCAAGTCCGCCGTTCTGGAGATGACACGCATCTCTGTGGACATGAAGGTGCTGATCGAGCAGATGCGCGAGCAGGTGCAGAACATCGAATAACCGGCCACAAGAGACGCCATGGAATACCCCGGAAACCTTTTTGTCGTGGCCGCCCCCAGTGGGGCTGGCAAGTCCAGCCTGGTCAAGGCGCTCATGGAGCTGGACAGCCAAGTCCAGCCTTCGGTCTCGCACACCACCCGCGCCCCGCGCGGTCAGGAAAAGCATGGTCGCGAATACTTCTTCGTGTCGCCGCAGGAGTTCGACAGCATGGTGCTGGCCGACGCCTTTGTCGAATGGGCCCATGTGCACGGCCAGCGCTACGGCACCTCCAAGAAGATGATCGAGGACCGCATGGCCCAAGGCGCGGATGTGGTGCTCGAAATCGACTACCAGGGCGCCATCCAGATCAAGCGCATGTACGCCAACGCGGTGCTGATCTTCATCCTGCCGCCCAGCTGGGAAGAGCTGCGCTCGCGTCTGGAGCGCCGTGGCGAGGACGCGCCCGACATCATCGAGCTGCGCCTGAAGAACGCCGCCGAAGAGCTGGCCCAGGCCCGGGAATTCGACTTCGTTATAATCAACGAGATATTTGAACGGGCTTTGTTCGACCTCAAAGCCATTGTTCATGCCCAGCGCCTGCGCTACATCGCCCAGCGACGCGCCCGGGCCAGTACCTTCGAGGCACTGCACATTGCCTGACCACCCAAAGGAAACACATCATGGCCCGCATCACCGTTGAAGATTGTCTGCAGCAGATCCCCAACCGTTTCCAGCTCGTGCTGGCAGCGACCTACCGCGCCCGCATGCTCAGCCAGGGACATACCCCCAAGATCGAGAGCAAGAACAAACCCGGCGTGACCGCCCTGCGTGAAATCGCTGCCGGCAAGGTCGGCATTGAAATGCTCAAGCGCGTCAACTGAGTCCCCAACGGACTGCCCGCCAGCAAGCCCCTTCAGTGGGGCTTTTTTGTGTCTGTTGCTGACCAAACCCGGCCCGGGGAGCCGTTAACATAGTTGCCATGAGCGCCATCGTGCCCCCTTCCAGCCTGCCACCGGCCCGCACCCAGCCGGCCGGCCCCGCTGCGGTCAACGCCGCGGCGGCCAGCTTTGCCGCGTTGGTCGACCGGCTGGACTATCTGGGCCAGCAGGACGTGGAGCTGGTGCGGCGCGCCTACCGCTTTGCCGACGAGGCACACCTGGGCCAGACGCGCAAAAGCGGCGAACCTTACATCACCCACCCGATCGCGGTTGCGGCCCTGTGCACCGAGTGGAAGCTTGACGCCCAGGCGCTGGCCGCCGCCCTCATGCACGACAGCATGGAGGATTGCGGCGTCACCAAGGCCGAACTGGTGGAAAAATTCGGCGCCCCGGTGGCCGAACTGGTGGATGGCCTGACCAAGCTGGACAAGCTCGAATTCAACACCCGCGAAGAAAACCAGGCCGAGTCCTTCCGCAAGATGCTGCTGGCCATGGCGCGCGATGTGCGCGTCATCCTCATCAAGCTGGCCGACCGCACCCACAACATGCGCACCATGGGCGACATGCCGCGCAGCAAATGGTGGCGCATCTCGTCGGAAACGCTGGAAATTTACGCCCCGATCGCGCACCGTCTGGGTCTGAACCAGATCTACCGCGAGCTGCAGGACCTGTCGTTCCGCCACCTCATGCCCTGGCGCTACGCCGTGCTGACCAAGGCAGTGGCCCGCGCCCGCAACCGCCGCCGCGACCTGATCCAGAAAGTCCAGACCGAAGTGGAGGCGGTGTTTGCAGAGGCAGGCATGCCCGTGCGCATCAGCGGACGCGAAAAAACGCTCTACTCCATCTACAAAAAGATGGACAGCAAACACCTGAGCTTCGCGCAAGTGACCGACATTTACGGTTTCCGGGTGATTGTGCCCACGGTGATCGACTGCTACACCGCCATGGGCCTGCTGCACCAGCTCTACAAGCCGGTACCGGGCAAGTTCAAGGACCACATCGCCATCGCCAAGGTCAACGGCTACCAGTCGCTGCACACCACGCTGGTCGGTCCGGCGGGGGTGAACGTCGAGTTCCAGTTCCGCACCGAAGCCATGCATCTGGTGGCCGAAGCTGGCGTGGCCGCGCACTGGCTCTACAAGGCCAATGGCAACTCCGGTGCGCAGGCCGAGCGGCTGGGCACCCAGTGGCTGCAATCCCTGCTCGACATCCAGAACGAAACGCGCGATGCCGCCGAGTTCTGGGACCATGTCAAGGTGGACCTGTTCCCGGATGCTGTCTACGTATTCACGCCCAAGAGCCAGATCATGGCCCTGCCGCGCGGTGCCACGGTGGTCGACTTCGCCTATGCCATCCACAGCCGTGTGGGCGACCATGCAGTGGCCGCCCGCATCAACGGCGATCAGGTGCCTCTGCGCACTGAAATCAACAACGGCGACGTGATCGAGGTCATCACCGCACCGGTCTCCGCCCCCAACCCGGCCTGGCTGGGCTTTGTGCGCACCGGCCGGGCCCGCTCCAAGATCCGGCACCACCTCAAGACCATGGCACAGGCCGAGTCCACCCAGCTCGGTGAAAAACTGCTGAGCCAGGCCCTGCGGGCCGAAGGCATCCAGAAAGTGCCGGACGACGATCCGGCCCTGCAGCCTCTTTGGGACAAGCTGCTGCGCTTCACGGGCAACCGCAACCGGCAGGACCTGCTCATGGACATCGGTCTGGGCAAGCGCATCGCCAGCATCGTGGCCAAACGGCTGGTGGTGCTGCTGGCCGAGCAGGGCCAAAAACCCGACGCTCTGCTGATGACACGCGAGCGCTTCACGGCGCACGAGACCGTGTCGCAGGGCGCCATCACGCTGGATGGCAGCGAAAACGCCTCGGTCGTTTACAGCCGCTGCTGCAGGCCGGTGCCGGGCGACGACATCGTAGGCTACCTCGGACGCGGTGAAGGCCTGGCCGTGCACCGGTCCGAATGCAGCACCGCCGGCAAACTGCGCCAGAAAGACAGCGAACGTTTCATCAGCGTGGAGTGGTCCGACGAGCCCAGCCGTGCCTTCGAGACCGCCATCGAAGTCACTGTGGTCAATGGCAAAGGCGTGCTGGCACGCATTGCGGGCGCCATGGCCTCGGCCGAAGCCGACATCGTGCATGTGGACATGGGACAGGAAACCTTGCAGGACGCGGCCGAACTGCGCTTCATCCTGTCGGTGCGTGATGTGCACCACCTGGACACGGTGCTGCGGCAGCTCAAACGCACCCCCTCGGTCATCAAGGTCGAGCGCCTGCTGCCCCGCAGCTGAACTCAGGCTGGCGCCGGATACTGCACATCGAGCACCTCGATGTCCACCACGCCGGACGGCGTCACCAGCTTCAGTTCATCACCCACCCGCGCCTTGAGCAGCGTGCGCGCGATGGGTGAAATCCAGCTGACTTCACCCTGCAGGCTGTCGGCCTCGTCGATGCCCTTGATGGTCACGGTGCGCTCGGTGCCATCGACCTCGGCATAAGTGACGGTGGCCCCGAAAAACACCTGATCGTTGCCATGGTGCACCGAGGGATCGGCCAATTCGGCAATCTCCAGACGTTTGGTGAGAAAGCGGATGCGGCGGTCGATCTCGCGCAGACGCTTCTTGCCGTACAGGTAGTCACCGTTCTCGGAACGGTCACCGTTGCTGGCCGCCCAATGGACCACCTCGACCACTTTGGGGCGTTCGTTGTCGATCAGGTCCAGCAACTCGGCCCTCAGCTGGGCATAGCCGGCAGGCGTGATGTAGTTGCGCGTGCCTGAGGGCAAGGCGGGCAGGCCGATGTCCTCGTCATCGTCCGAATCGGACTCCCGGGTAAATGCTTTGCTCATGCTCTGTCGCCTGACCAATACCTGCAGCCAAGAAAAAAGCCCGCAACTTGCGTTGCGGGCTTTTTGTATAAATGGCGCGGCTGGCAGGATTCGAACCCACGACCCCTTGGTTCGTAGCCAAGTACTCTATCCAACTGAGCTACAGCCGCGCAAGACCGCTATTGTAGCACAGGTTTTCGGGCTTTCCGTTGTCCGTGCGTTTTTCGGGTGTCTGGTAGGCCGTGAGGGACTTGAACCCCCGACCAAGGGATTATGAGAAGAACTTGTTGAAAATTCTTCTTATAAATCAATAACTTACGCGACAAATTCCAAACGTGCAAGAAATTGTGCAACTTAACAGGCTGCTGAAATACCACCCACGCCAGAGGGACAGTGCTGCCCCTCTGGGCCATTTGGCTGATTTTCATTTTGCACTTTGAAATTCTCGCCCTTTTGAGGCCTCAGATTGTGCTTTGGAGTGGCCTTTTCCCGCC
>JAYRQF010000229.1:0-21268 GCA_041910735.1 Limnohabitans sp. | reverse complement strand
GCCGCCGGGGGGCGTGGTTTCGGGCTGGCGCCCGGGGGCGGCGCTTTTGCCCACGGGCACCGATTCACCGGTCAGCAGCGATTCGTCCACTTGCAGGTGCTGCGCCTGCAGCAGCCAGCCGTCGGCGGCGATGCGGTCACCCTCGGCCAGCAGCAGCAGGTCACCGGGCACCACCTCTCGGGCCGCGATGCGCTGCACCTGTCCGTCGCGCAGCACCCGGGCTTGCGGCTGGGTCAGGCCGCGCAGGGCCTGCAGGGCGGCGTCGGCGCGCCCTTCCTGCCAGAACGTCATGCCCAGCACCGCCAGCACAAAGAGCGACAACGTCAGGCCTTCGACAATGTCGCCCAGCACGATGTAGAGCAGCGCGGCGGCCACCAGCAGCATGAACATGGGCTCGCGCGCCATGTCCAGCATGCGGTGCAGCAGGGTGCGCGGCGGTTCGGTGTCCGCCGCGTTGGGGCCGAAACGGGTCAGGCGTTGCGCGGCTTCGGCGCTGCTCAGGCCGCCGAGGTCGGGCGATGCAGGGGTGTCGGGCATGGGAACAGTATCGCGCGGAAGTCCGCAGGTGTGCATGACGGCGCTCAAGCCTGTCACCGCATCGACATCGAATTCGCATGTCTTTGCCTACATTGGGTGCATGAAAGTCTTTGCCCAACTCTCCGATCTGGCCGCCTGCGTCGGCCAGCATGTGGCCACCACCGAATGGCTGACCATCACCCAGGACCAAGTCAACCAGTTTGCCGACGCGACGCATGACCAGCAATGGATCCATGTGGACGTGGAGCGTGCGAAGCAGGGACCGTTTGGCGCGCCGATCGCGCACGGCTTCCTCACGCTGTCGCTGCTGTCCAAATTTTTTGGCGATGCGGTGCATGTGCAGCAGGCCCGCATGGGGGTGAACTATGGGCTCAACAAGGTGCGATTTCCGGCCCCGGTGCCGGTGGGCAGCCGGGTGCGCGCGCATCTGAAGCTGGCCGAGGCCACGCCGATCGATGGCGGCCTGCAGATCCAGTGGAATGTGAGCGTGGAGCGCGAAGGCAGCGACAAGCCGGTGTGTGTCGCCGAATCGCTGGCCCGGCTTTACGTTTGAAGCGAAGGGTTGACGGCGCCCGCAAAGCCGTTTTGCCGCCACGCCTCGAACACCGTGACCGCCACGGCATTCGACAGGTTCAGGCTGCGCTGGCCGGCCCGCATGGGCAGTCGGATGCGCTGGGCAGGGGGGAAGCTTTCCCGCAGTTCGGGCGCCAGCCCCCGGCTTTCCGCGCCAAACACGAACCAGTCGCCACTCTGAAACGCCAGCTCCTGGGCGTGCCGGCTGCCGCGCGTGGTCAGGGCAAACAGCCTTGCCGGGTCCGGTTGTTCGGCACCGATGAAAGCCTGCCAGCTGGCGTGGCGCTTCACGTCGGCGTACTCGTGGTAGTCGAGTCCTGCGCGGCGCATGAGCTTGTCATCCATCGAAAAGCCCAGAGGCTCGATCAGGTGCAGGGCGCAGCCGGTGTTGGCGGCCAGCCGGATCACGTTGCCGGTGTTGGGCGGGATTTCGGGTTCGACGAGGACGATGCGGAACATGCGGCGATTGTCGCAGCCGCTCACAAAAGATCTTCCCCGGCGTCGTCCTCGCCCAGACCGGTGCGCGCCAGTACGAGGGCGCTGACCTGCGCTGCGCCGGCCTGCAGCAGCACCTGCGCGGCGGCATGCAGCGAGGCCCCGCTGGTCATCACATCGTCCACCAGCAGCAGGCGGCGCCCGCGCACTTCACTGGCACGCAGCGGGTCGACGGCAAAAGCCCCCTGCAGGTTGGCCAGCCGCCCCGAGCGTGGCAGGGTGCGTTGCGCCGGGGTGTGGCGGATGCGCAGCAGCAAAGCCGGGTCGGCCTTGCCAGGCGCCAGACGGCGTGCCAGCAACCAGGACTGGTTGTAGCCGCGCTCGGCCAGGCGTTCGCGCGAGAGTGGGATGGGCAGCACCCGGTCTGCGTCGTGCAGGGCGTCTTCGGCGCCCGTGGCGCTGTGCATCAGCCAGGCCAGTGGCCGGTCCCAGCCCGGCTGCTGGCGGAACTTGAAGCGTGCCACCAGATCGCGCCAGGGCCAGGCGTAGTCCACCGCACTCAGGCAGCGTGCCAGTGGGGGAGGGGTCTGAATGCAGGCGCCGCAGCGCAGCGCGCCTTCGGGCGCGGGCAAGGCGCAGGTGAGGCAACGCAGAACGGGGTGCGCAAAGCGGGTGACGCAGGTCTCGCACACCGGTTCGGCCGGCCAATGCCGGCAGATGGCACAGCGGCTGGGCATGTGCACCCCCGTGCCCATGCCCCTCGCGCTGGACCAAGCTTTGTGCAGCCAGTGTCCGAGTCCCCCCATCGGGTCAATATACTGCCCGCTCTTCCCATGAGCACTCCCGACAAACCCCCAACCCTGGACCCGGCGGCCGCCAGCCGCTGGGCGGCACGCCCCTTGCCGGCTTCGGCCTGGTTGCACGAGGAGGTGGCCCGGCGCATGCAGGAGCGCCTGGACGTCATCAAGCTGCAGCCGCAGGCCTGGGCCGACTGGGAGCCCCTGCGCGGTGGTCTGCAGGCCCACCAGACCTTGCGTGCGCGCTACCCGCAGGCGGCCGTCTGGCAGGTGGTGGGGCAGGCTGTAGAAGCGCAGCGGGTGCAGGCGCAGTCCGCGACCGCATGGTGGCAGCCCTCGCGTTGGACCGGGCCGAAGGTGCAGGCCGGCCAGCCGCCCGAAGGCGGGGTGCAGATGGTCTGGGCCAACATGCTGCTGCACCTGGTGGCCGATCCGCAAACCCTGATCGGGCAATGGCACCGGGCGCTCGCGGTTGATGGCTTTCTGATGTTTTCCTGTCTCGGACCGGACACCCTGCGCGAGCTGCGGGCGGTGCATGCGGCCATGGGATGGCCGGCGCCCGCGCACGAATTCACCGACATGCACGACTGGGGCGACATGCTGGTGCAGGCCGGTTTTGCCGAGCCGGTGATGGACATGGAGCGGATCACGCTGACGTTCGAGACGCCCGAGCGGCTGTTGCAGGAGTTGCGCGAACTGGGCCGAAACCTGCATGCCGGGCGCTTTACCGGCCTGCGGGGGCGTGGCTGGCAGCAGCAGTGGCTGCAGGCGCTCGCTGAAAAAGGCGAACGCGACCGTGACGGCCGGCTGAAGATGAGCTTTGAGGTGATTTACGGCCATGCGCTCAAGCCCGTGGCACGCACCAAAATGCTGCCAGAAAGCCAGATCGGGCTGGATGACATGCGTCAAATGTTGGCCTCCCGGCGCGCCTCTCGGCCGTAAGCTTTGAGAAATATCAAAGCCCCTTTGCAAGTGGGCTAAAATCCGACGGAATTTCATCCGTCTGCCATGCCTCAGTGCGCAGGTTTACTGAAAGTCGATCCGTGTCTCATCCGGCATACCAGTTCGCTCAGGTGTCGGGTCCCAGCGTGAGCTGGCGGCTGCGGCGCAACTGTTCGGTCACGCCTGCGCAACTGCTGCTGGTGTACCTGATGCTCTGCGCCCTGTCGCTGACGATCGGCGTGTTCTTCTGGATTCAGGGGGCGCCCTTCGTCACCGGCTTCGCCGGTCTGGAGCTGTTGGTGGTGGGCTGGGCCTTTGTGGTCTATGCCCGACACGCCACGGATGGCGAATGGATCTCCCTGCAGGGCGCAAGCCTTGTGGTGGAGCGCGAGACTGCAGGCCGCCGCGAGCGGGCCGAGTTCGAGCGGCAGTGGGTTCGTGTGGAACCCGTGGCCGGCGAGCACAGCCTGATTGCGTTGTCTGGCAGGGGGCGAAAAATGGAAGTGGGTCGCTTTGTGCGGCCCGAACTCCGTCAGGTGCTGGCGGGGGAAATCAGACGGGCCTTGCGCGCTGCGTGAGGGCCGGTTCCGGACCGGAAGGGTTCGGGGCTGTGGGTGTGGGATCTAACCGAGACTTGGAAGTTTGTGAGAACCATGAAGAACATTTCCAGAAAACTGGCTTCGCTGCTGTCCCGTGTGGGCATCTTCACGGGCATGGCGCTGGCGACAGCCGCCCACGCCGTCAATGATCTGCCCGGTGGCCCGGCGGTCAATCAGCTGAACTTTGCCCCGCCAGTCACCAGGATTGCCGAACAGCAGCATTGGCTGCACTGGATGATGCTGATCATCTGTACGGTGATCTTCATTGCCGTTTTCTCGGTCATGTTCTACTCGATCTGGAAGCACCGCAAGTCTCTTGGGCACAAGCCTGCGACCTTCAGTGAGTCAGTCACCGTTGAAATTTTGTGGACTGCGGTCCCCTTCCTGATTGTGATCATGATGGCTTTGCCTGCCACCAAAGTGCTGGTCGCCCAGAAGGACACGACCAACGCCGACCTCACGATCAAGGCCACGGGTTACCAGTGGAAATGGGGCTACGACTACCTCAAGGGTGAAGGTGAGGGCATTGGCTTCATCTCCACGCTCGACACCACCCAGCGCGCCATGTCCAATGCCGGCAAGCCCGAAGGTGACGACTACCTGCTCAAGGTGGACAACCCTCTGGTTGTTCCGGTGGGCAAAAAAGTGCGCGTGATCACCACGGCCAACGATGTGATTCACGCCTTCATGGTGCCTGCGTTCGGCATCAAGCAGGACGCCATTCCCGGGTTCGTCCGAGACACCTGGTTCCGTGCTGAAAAGACCGGTGATTTTTACGGACAGTGTGCTGAGCTGTGTGGCAAAGAGCACGCTTACATGCCCATTCATGTGAAGGTGCTGTCCGCTGAAGACTATTCCAGGTGGGTCGAAGGCGAGAAGAAAAAGATGGCAGCCAAGGCTGACGATCCTTCCAAGGTCTGGGCTCTGGATGATCTGGCCAAGCGTGGTGAGAAGGTCTACGCGGCCAACTGCGCCGCCTGCCACCAAGCCAACGGCAAGGGCGCTGGCCCGATCAAGCCGCTCGATGGTTCACCTGTGGTGCTGGACGCTGACAAGCTCAAGCAGGTGGCCGTGCTGCTCAATGGCCAGAACAACGGCGCCATGCCCTCCTGGAAGCAGCTGTCGGACACCGACATCGCTGCCGTGATTACTTACACCAAGAACAACTGGTCCAACAAGACCGGGCAGATCGTGCAGCCAGCTGAAGTCCTGGCCGCCCGCAAGTAAGCCAGTACCGCAGATTTAGAAAAGAGGAAGTCAAGATGAGTGCCGTTCTCGACCATCACGATCACGCTCACGACGACCACGGTCACGCGCCTGCGGGCTGGCGTCGCTGGGTCTTCGCGACCAACCACAAGGACATCGGTACCCTGTACCTGCTGTTCAGTTTTGTCATGCTCATGATCGGTGGCGTATTGGCCCTGCTGATCCGTGCAGAGCTGTTCCAGCCCGGTTTGCAGATCGTGAACCCGGAGCTGTTTAACCAGTTCACCACCATGCACGGCCTGATCATGGTGTTCGGCGCGATCATGCCCGCGTTTGTGGGCTTTGCGAACTGGATGCTGCCGCTTCAAATTGGCGCTTCCGACATGGCATTCGCCCGCATGAACAACTTCAGCTTCTGGCTGATGATCCCCGCCGGTCTCATGCTGGCTGGGTCTTTCTTCATGCCCGGTGGCGCCCCTGCCGCTGGCTGGACACTGTACGCGCCGCTGACGCTGCAGATGGGCCCCTCCATGGATGCCGGCATATTTGCCATGCACATCCTGGGCGCTTCGTCCATCATGGGCTCGATCAACATCATCGTGACCATCCTCAACATGCGCGCCCCCGGCATGACGCTGATGAAGATGCCGATGTTCGCCTGGACCTGGCTGATCACCGCGTACCTGCTGATTGCCGTGATGCCTGTGCTGGCTGGCGCCATCACCATGACGCTGACCGATCGCCACTTCGGCACCAGCTTCTTCAATCCCGCTGGCGGCGGTGACCCAGTGATGTACCAGCACATCTTCTGGTTCTTTGGTCACCCTGAGGTGTACATCATGATCTTGCCGGCTTTCGGCATCATCAGCCAGATCGTGCCAGCGTTTTCGCGCAAAAAGCTGTTCGGTTACGCCTCCATGGTGTATGCCACTTCGTCGATTGCGATTCTTTCTTTCATCGTGTGGGCTCACCACATGTTCACAACCGGCATGCCGGTGACGGGTCAGCTGTTCTTCATGTACGCCACCATGCTGATCGCTGTGCCTACCGCTGTGAAGATTTTCAACTGGATTGCGACCATGTGGCGCGGATCCATGACATTTGAAACCCCCATGATGTTTGCCGTGGGCTTCATCTTCGTGTTCACGATGGGCGGTTTCACAGGTCTGATGCTGTCGATGGCCCCCATTGATATCCAGATGCAGGACACCTACTATGTGGTGGCCCACTTCCACTATGTGCTGGTTGCTGGTTCCCTGTTTGCTCTGTTTGCCGGTTTTTATTATTGGGCTCCCAAGTGGACCGGTGTGATGTACAGCGAAACCCGTGGCAAACTGCATTTCTGGTGGTCGCTGATTTCTTTCAACGTCACCTTCTTCCCGATGCACTTCCTGGGTCTGGCAGGCATGCCGCGGCGCTATGCCGACTACCCCATGCAGTTCGCCGACTTCAACATGGTGGCTTCGGTGGGTGCCTTCTTCTTCGGCTTTGCTCAGGTGTATTTCTTCCTGTTCATCGTGGTGCCAGCCATGCGTGGTCAAGGTGCCAAGGCAGCGCAAAAGCCCTGGGAAGCCGCTGAAGGTCTCGAGTGGGAAGTGCCCTCTCCGGCGCCGTTCCATACCTTTGAAAACCCGCCCAAGCTCGATGAGTCTGCGACCCGCGTGATTGGCTGAAGGCAGACTGCAACATGACCCCCGAGCAAAAGAAAAGCAACGTGCGCCTGGGCTTGATCCTCGCCTCGGTGGCTGTGGTCTTTTTCATCGGCTTCATGGTCAAGATGGTGCTGCTGGGGCGTTGAGGAAAAAGTATGGGCTCGCGCACTGAAAACCTGAAGATGGTGAGCAAGCTGGTGGTTGTGACCGCTGGCATGTTCTGCTTCGGTTATGCGCTGATCCCCATCTACAAACACATCTGTGAGATCACTGGCATCAACATCCTGTCCCTTTCCGAGCGTTCGGTGCCCGGGACGGGTTCGGCAGGCAAGGATGTCAAGTTGCCGGCCAACTCACAGGTGGACACCAGCCGTACCATCACTGTTGAATTTGATGCCAACGCCCGTGGTCCGTGGGATTTCAAGCCGCAGCAAAGTTCCATTCAGGTTCATCCCGGAGAACTGGCCACGGTGATGTACGAATTCCAGAATGTCCAGAACCGCCGCATGGCTGCCCAGGCGATCCCGAGCTATGCACCATCGCAGGCCGCCAGTCATTTCAACAAGCTCGAGTGTTTTTGTTTCAATCAATACACACTGGAGCCTGGTGAGAAAAAGCAGTGGCCTGTTTCGTTTGTGATTGATCCCAAACTGTCCAAGGACGTGACCACCATCACGCTCTCCTACACATTTTTCGAAGTAGGCGGGAAAACGCCTGCAGCCCCTGTCGCAAAAACCTCGCCTGCAAAACAGGAGGGGGCATGAGCGCGGTGTTGCGGACCATTCAGGCAGTTTTATGGTCTTTTCTGGGCATTCGCAAGAATGCCGAATACCAGAAAGACACAGAGCGGCTCAATCCCTTCATTCTGATTGCGGTGGGCCTTGTTGTTGCATTGATGTTTGTGCTGGGGCTGATGGCCCTGGTGAACTGGGTGGTGGTTCAGCCCACCGGTCATTAATTTCGAAATTGAGTTCCAAGAAAAGAGAGCAGGAGTCCCCATGAGTTCGACCGCACACGGCACCACGCCTTATTACTACGTACCACACGAGTCGCGTCACCCGGTGATGGCGGCCATTGGCCTGTTTTTCGTGATTCTTGGCGCAGGTCAGTGGATCAACGGTGCCGAGTGGGGCATGTATTCCCTGTTCTTCGGCTTGGCCTGGTGGCTGGTGGTCCTGTACCAATGGTTCAAGGACGCGATTGCCGAGAGCGAAGGTGGTCTGTACAGCCACAAGATCGATCTGTCCTACCGCTGGAGCATGACCTGGTTCATCTTCTCTGAAGTGATGTTCTTTGGCGCATTTTTCTCGGCGCTGTGGTGGGCCCGTGTGCATTCCGTGCCCGCGCTGGGCAGTCTGGACAACGCGCTCCTGTGGCCCGACTTCAAGGCCGTGTGGCCCACGCTGGCCGCTGGTGCCACCGCCTCGCCGGCCGGCATCATCGAGCCCTTCCAGACCATGACCCCGTTCTGGCTGCCGACGATCAACACCGCGCTGCTGCTGTCCTCGGGCGTGACCCTGACCATTGCCCACCATGCCATCCAGCACGGTGAACGCGCCAAGACCATCAAGTTCATGTGGATGACGGTTCTGCTGGGCGTCGTCTTCCTGTTCGTGCAGGGTTATGAATACGCCCACGCCTGGAGCGACATGAACCTGAAACTGTCGTCAGGTGTTTACGGTTCGACCTTCTACATGCTGACCGGTTTCCACGGCTTCCACGTGTTCGTGGGCATGCTGATGCTGCTGTTCATCACCCTGCGTCTGCAAAAAGGCCATTTCACGCCCGAGCGTCACTTCGGTTTCGAAGGCGCCGCCTGGTACTGGCACTTTGTGGACGTGGTTTGGCTGGGTCTGTACATCCTGGTTTACTGGATGTGATGGCTGGTGTGCCTGCAACAAAAAAGCGCCCTCGGGCGCTTTTTTGTTGGTGGGCTCAGGTGAACGATGGCGCTCAGGCGCCGGCCGGGATGCCGGTGGGTTGAATCCAGCCCATCTTCCACGACAGCAGGATGAACAGGAACAGCAGGACGGAAAATCCGACTCTGAAAGCCAGCGCCGTGGCCATGCGGCCTTTGGGTGCGGGCGAACGGGCGGTGTCATCGTCTTTGGAGCCGCGCATCATGTACATCAGGGCAAAAGCCAGAGAGCCAAGGATGGCGACAAACGCCAGAGCAACGAGGATTTTCATGTGGAGAATTATCCGATGAGCGCGCGAGGCGTGCCATGGATGCGCGTGCTGGTGCTGCTGGCCGCGCTGCTGGGTGTAGGGGTGACGGCTTCTTTGGGGCGCTGGCAGCTCGGTCGCGCCGCGCAGAAAGAAGTCACTGCCCAGGCCCGCCACGATCAGGTCGCGCTGCCCGAACTCGATGGCCGCACGCTCGCACAGCACGCCCAGGCCTCCGTGGAGCTTGAGGCCCTGCGGTACCGGCGTCTGGCCCTGACCGGCGTGTGGCTGGCCGGGCACACGGTGTATCTGGACAACCGGCAGATGCATGGGCGCCCGGGCTTTTATGTGCTCACGCCCCTGCGCCTGCAGGACTCGGACTCGGTGGTGCTGGTTCAGCGGGGCTGGATACCACGCAATTTCCAGGACCGTACAGCCTTGCCTGCCCTGCAAACGCCAGAGGGAGTGGTGACAGTTCATGGCCAGCTCGTCCCCTGGCCCTCCAAGGTCTATGACTTCGGCGAGATGGAGACAGGCCCGATGCGGCAAAATCTCGTCTTCGAAGATTACCGCCTGCAAACCCGCCTGCCACTGCTGGAGCTGAGCGTCCAGCAAAGCGATGCCGACAGCGACGGACTGCTGCGCGCATGGCCCGAAATCGCCAGCGGCGTCGAGAAGCATTACGGCTATGCCTTCCAGTGGTTCGGGCTCAGCGGCCTGATTGCCCTACTTTATGTCTGGTTCCAAATTGTCCAACCCCGAAGAAAACACCCGAACCGTTGACTCGCCATTGGCCATGACCGTTCATGACATGCCTTCCCCAGGCGATGTGGCGCAACGCGATGAACAGCGGACCATGACCGGTCGATTGAAGATGTTGATGGTGCTGCTGGTGTGTGCAGCACCCGTGATCGCTTCGTATTTCACCTATTACGTTGTCCGACCCGAAGGCCGTCGCAACTACGGAGAGCTGATCACCCCACCTGTTGACATGCCTGACCTGCAGGCTCGGAATGCGCGCGGTGAGGTGGTGCCGCTGACGGGTCTGAAGGGCCAATGGTTGCTGGTTGCAGTGGGGGATGGGGCATGCGATGCCGCCTGCCAGGAGAATTTGTATTTCCAGAGGCAGTTGCGTGAAGCCCTGGGCAAGGACAAGGACCGTCTGGATCGTGTCTGGTTCATCACCGACGATGCGCCGGTGAAGCAGAGCCTTTTGCCTGCCCTGAACCAGTCCCAGGTGTTGCGGCTGAACGCCCAGGCGTTGCAGGGCTGGCTCAAGCCTGCGGCTGACCATGCGCTGGCAGATCACTTGTACCTGGTCGACCCCATGGGCAACTGGATGATGCGATTCCCGGCCCATATGAATGTGTCTTCGGCCTCCAAGGCCAAACGCGATCTCGAACGCTTGATGAGAGCCTCCAGTTCCTGGGATCAGGCGGGGCGTTGAACGATGACCGCAGTGGATCTGTACAACCTGGCGCCCGCCCTGGAACTGATGGGTGTGGGCCTGCTCGTGGCAGGCCTGCCCTTCTTGTGGTTCTGGCGCCGGCACCGGCATGAGGGTGATGCATCGCGCCTTCAGGCCCTGACCTGGTTGACCCTGATGCTCACCTTCGAGCTGGTGCTGGTGGGAGCTTTTACCCGCCTGACCGATTCCGGGTTGGGCTGCCCCGACTGGCCGGGCTGCTACGGCAGCGCCAGCCCACTGGGCGCTGCGCAGCACATCGATGCGGCGCAAAGTGCCATGCCCACTGGCCCCGTGACGCACGGCAAGGCCTGGATGGAGATGGTGCACCGTTACATGGCCACCGGTGTGGGCGTGCTGATCATCGTGCTCAGTGGCTGGACCTGGCGCGTCTGGCGCCGTGACCGGAGCCACGCAGTGCATCCCCTCTGGCCGACGTTCACCCTGCTCTGGGTGTGCCTGCAGGGAGCCTTTGGTGCGCTCACGGTGACCATGAAACTGTTTCCCGCCATCGTCACGATGCACCTGTTGCTGGCCATTGGGTTGCTGGCGCTGCTGTGTCTGCAGGCGGTGCGCTATGCGGGCTGGCGCAGCGTGGCAGTGAACACCGGGCTGCGTTCACTTCTGTGGGTGGCGCTGGCGCTGCTGGTGCTGCAGACCGCGCTGGGGGGCTGGGTGAGCACCAACTACGCCGTGCTCGCCTGCAGCGACTTTCCGACCTGCCAAGGGCAGTGGTGGCCGCCCATGAGCGCAGAAGGCTTTGCGCTCTGGCGCGAGCTCGGCCATGCCGCCAATGGCCAGCCCTTGCCCTTTGAGGCCCTGACCGCGATCCACTTCGTTCACCGCAACATGGCCTGGCTGGTGCTGACGCTGCTGGGCTGGACGGGCTTGCGCCTGCGCCGCACAAACGGCCTTGCCTTGCAGGGCCGCCTGCTGCTGGCTTTGCTGTCCCTGCAGCTGCTCACCGGTCTGTCCAACGTGGTGTTGGGTTGGCCCCTGCTGTCCGCCGTGCTGCACACCGGCGGCGCCAGCGCACTCACTGTGGTGCTGGTCTGGAGTCTGGCGCTCAGCCGTCCATCCACCCGCACGACCACCGCCCGCAGCGACGCATCCGGGCGTGTACCGAACGCATCTTCAAGGCCTGTCGCATGACTTCTGCCCCCGCTTTGCCCGCGCCGACCGTCTGGCGCCAGTACTACGCGCTGACCAAGCCGCGCGTTGTGCAGCTGATTGTTTTTTGTGCCCTGATCGGCATGGTGCTGGCTGTGCCAGGCATGCCCGACGGCCCGCAGTTTCTGCTCGGCCTGTGGGGCTGCGTGGGCATCTGGCTGGTGGCTGGTGCGGCTGCTGCCTTCAACTGTCTGGTCGAGAAGTCCATCGACGCCAAAATGAAGCGCACCGCCTGGCGCCCGACCGCCAAGGGCGAGCTCAGCGACCGCCAGGCCCTGCTGTTCTCGACGGTGCTGTGCGCCGTCGGCTCGGCAATTCTGTATGTGCTGGTCAACCCGCTGACCATGTGGCTGACCTTTGCCACCTTTGTGGGCTACGCCATCGTCTACACCGTGATCCTCAAGCCGCTCACGCCGCAGAACATCGTGATCGGCGGTGCCAGCGGTGCCATGCCGCCGGTGCTGGGCTGGTCGTCGATGACCGGCGAAGTCGGCCCCGAGGCGCTGATCCTGTTCCTGATCATCTTTTTGTGGACGCCGCCGCACTTCTGGGCGCTGGCGCTGTATCGGGTGGAGGACTACCGCAAGTCGGGCCTGCCCATGCTGCCGGTCACGCACGGCAACGCATTCACCCGTCTGCAGATCCTGCTCTACACCTTCGTCCTGCTGGCCGCCTGCCTGATGCCTTTTCTGTATGGCATGAGCAGTTGGCTGTACCTGTTCTTTGCGGTGGTGCTGAACATCGGCTTCATCGGCTATGCCGTGGCCCTGTGGCGCAACTACTCGGACGCGCTGGCCCGCAAGACTTTCCGCTTCTCGCTGATCCACCTGAGCGTGCTGTTCGCCGCCTTGCTGGTGGACCACTACCTGTTCTGAGGTGCCCATGTTCAAGCGTCAATTTTTGGGTCTGCTGGCCGCCGCTGCGCTGACGGCCTGCAGCCCCGACAAGCCCGCCTTCAAGGGCGTGGACATCACCGGCGCCGACTACGCCAAAGACTTTGCCCTGGCCGACCAGAACGGCCAGACGCGCTCCATCAAGGACCTTGCGGGCAAGGTGGTGGTGGTGTTCTTTGGCTACACCCAGTGCCACGACGTGTGCCCGACCACGCTGCAGGAGCTGCTGGAAGTGCGGCGCCTGCTGGGGGCTGATGGCGACAAGCTGCAGGCGGTGTTCATCACCGTGGACCCCGAGCGCGACACACCCGAGCTGCTCAAGGCCTACATGGCCAACTTCGACCCTTCGTTTGTGGCGCTGCGCCCCACGCCCGAACAGCTGCAACCCCTGCTCAAGGATTTCAAGATCTACGCCAAGAAGGTGGAAGGCAAGAGCGCCACCAGCTACACCATGGACCACTCGGCGCAGAGCTATCTGTACGACCCGCAGGGTCGCCTGCGTCTGTACAACCGATACGGCAGCGGCGCGCAGGCCGTGGCCGACGACGCCCGCCTGCTGCTCAAGGGCCTGTGAGCATGACGCCGGTGCTGCGCCCGGTGGCTGCGGAACATGCGCACCTGCTGGGTCGCAAGGGCGCAGCCCGCATTGCACTGATCCCTGACGAGGTGCTGCAAGCCCTCAATGCCGGTGCCATCCCGACAGCCAACCTCAACGAGTTTCTGGCCATCGATCTGGCGCAACTGGTGGCGGCGGTGGCGCAAAGCATCGGACTGGACCCTGCGCACGAACGCCTGCAGGACACGCTGGCCATGCTCGGCAGCTTCAAGCCCATGAAGCGGCACGGTCTGATCTCGCATGCGCTCTACGACATGGCCGCGCAAAGCCACGATCCCGATGCCGTGGCGCAGCGCCTGATTTCGCACCCCAGCGATGTGGCACGCTGCTGGGCCAGCGACTGGGTGCGTTACAGTGGCTGGCCGCTGGCGCGTCAGCTGCAGGCCCAGATCCGCTTTGCGGCCGACCCGCATTTCGGTGTGCGCGAGATGGCGTGGGCGGCGGTGCGCGACGAGGTGGTGGCCGATCTGGACACGGCACTCGACCTGTTGCTGGGCTGGGTGACTGACACCAACGAGAACATCCGCCGCTTTGCCAGTGAACTGACCCGACCCAAAGGCGTCTGGTGTGCGCCCATCCAGGCCTTGCAGGCCGAGCCGCAGCGGGCGCTGCAACTGCTCGAACCTTTGCGGGCCGACCCGAGCCGCTATGTGCAGAACTCGGTGGCCAACTGGCTCAATGACGCCTCCAAAACGCAGGGGTCGTGGGTCGAGGCGGTCTGTGCGCGCTGGCTTGAAGAGTCCCCGAGTGAAGCCACGCGTTACATCGTGCGGCGTGCCCGCCGCACGATCGACAAGGCCTGATCAGTTCAGCTCGATTTTTTGCTGACGGATGATGTCGCCCAGCGCCCGGGTGTCAGCATCGATGCGGTTTTTCAGGCCCTCTGGAGAGGAGCCCACCACCTGCCAGCCCTGCTGGAACAGGCGCTGGCGCATTTCGGGGCTGCGAACGATGTCGCTGACAATGCCCGACAGTTGGCGCACCTGCGCCGCCGGCATGCTGGCTGGCGCTGCCACCGCGTTCCAGATTTCGAGCTGGTAGTTCTTCACACCGGCTTCTGCCAGACTGGCCGCTTCGGGTACCAGCGCGCTGCGGCCACTGCTGGTGGTGCCAATGGCGCGCAGCTTGCCCGCCTTCACCTGCGTCATGGCCAGCCCGGGGGGCAGCAGGGCCAGTTGCACCTGCCCGCCCAGCATGGCGTTGATGATCTGCGGGTTGCCGGGGTAGGGCACATGCACTGGGTCAATACCGGCCTTCTGCTTGAGCAACTCCATGCCCAGATGGGCCACGGTGCCGACGCCGGGCGAGCCGTAACTGAGCCTGTTGCCCGCTTTGCGGGCTTGTTCGAGCCACTGCGCCGGTGTCTCGCCCGCAGTGCCGGCAGGCACCGTCAGCAGCAGTGGCGCGGTGCCTATCAGGCTGACCGGGGCCAGGTCCTTGAGTGGGTCGTAGGGGACCTTGGGGTTGAGGATGCGGGCGATCGTCATGTTGCCGTTGATCATCAAACCCAGCGTGTGGCCGTCGGTGGCCTTGGCCACCGCGTCCGCCGCGATGTTGCCCCCCGCGCCCACTTTGTTGTCGACCACGACGGGCTGGCCCAGTGCACGCGACAGGGGCTCTGCCAGCGCACGGGCCGTCAGGTCCGGGCTGGAGCCGGCAGGGAAACCTACGATCAGGTGCACCGGGCGGCTGGGCCAGTCGGCGGCGCTGGCGGCATGCGTCAGCGCCGCGAGTGCGGTAAACAGCAGACCGCAGGTCTGGCGACGGTTCCAATTCCTTTTCATGGCAATGTCCTTGTGGTCCAATTAGGGGTTGTTTTGTTGTTTTCGATCTTTGAAAATGACAACTCTGGCAATAAGCCAATGCAATCAATGTTCAGGGGAGTTCCAACATGAAGCCAGTGATGCGTCTGTCCGTCCTCATCGCCATGACCGCGATGGGTCTGCAGGCACTTGCGCAGGACAAGGCCTACATTGTGCGCTTCAAAGAAGCGGCGGTGCCGCAGGTCAAGGCGGGTTCGGTGCGCGATGACCGTCTGGCCCGGGATCCCGAGCGTTGGGGCCATGTGGGTGAGCGCGTGGTGTCGCATGTGCAGACCCTGGAAAAGCGCCACAACGTCAAAGCCGATGCGGCCTTCGGCACGGTGTTCAAGGGCATGTCCGTTCGCCTCAGTCCCGCACAATACGAGTCTTTGCGCCGCGACCCGTCGGTGCAGGCGATGGAAGAAGAGCAGGTCTTTTCCACTCAAGAGGGAGTATCCCAGTCAGAAGGCAGCAGCCGCGATGCGCGCGACCAGCAGGCATTGGGCAAAGTGACTGGAACTGGCACAAGTACCACCCAGACCATCCCTTGGGGCATCAGCAAGACGCTGGCCACGCAGAGTTACACATTGGCCGGCAATGGCTCGGGCATGGTGCAGGGGGTGCGTGCCTACATCATCGACACGGGGCTGGACACCAAAAACACCGACCTCAACCGCATGGGCCACATCAACTTCACGGGTGATGGCCGCAACACCGACTGCAATGGCCATGGCACCCATGTGTCGGGCACCGTCGCCGCGTACGACAACACTGCAGCCGTGGTCGGCATGGGCCCGGGTGTGGCGCTGTACGGCGTGAAAGTGCTCAACTGCCAGGGCTCCGGCACCACCACCTCGGTCATTCAGGGCATCGACTGGGTGGCCGCCAATGCCGTGCTGCCTGCCGTGGCCAACATGAGTCTGGGCGGTGGCGCCAGCCAGATGCTGGACGATGCGGTGCGCAACGCGGCCGCCAAAGGCATTTTCTTCTCCATCGCCGCCGGCAATTCCAGCACCGATGCCTGCACCACCTCGCCCGCCCGTGTGGGTGGCGGCAGCACCGCCGGCGTGATGACGGTGGCGGCCACGGACAGCAGCGACCTTGAAGCTTCCTTCAGCAACTACGGCAGCTGTGTGGACATCTGGGCGCCCGGTGTGAACATCACCTCCCTCAAGGTCGGCGGTGGCACCACCGTCATGTCCGGCACCTCCATGGCCAGCCCGCATGTGGGCGGCGCAGCGGCCCTGTACCTCGGGCGCTACCCGGCCACCACTTCGGCCAATGTGGTCAGCACGCTCAAGGCCATGGCCGTCACGACCGGCACCACCAGCAAGGATGGTCGCGCCATCACGCGCCTGAGCGCCAACGTGCAGTGAGGGGCGGTGGCTTCGGCCACCGGTGCATCCCAAAGCAAAGAGCCCGGCATGCCGGGCTCTTTCACTTGTCAGGCCTGAGGGCTCAGGCGTATTCGACCAGCTCCTTTTTCATCTTCTTCATGGGGGCCACTTCGATCTGGCGGTTGCGCTCGGCGCTCACGCCGTATTCGGCGGCCAGTTCATGCAGTGTCATGCCGCCCGAGCCGTCGTCGTTGACTTTGAGCCAGCGCTCCTCGACGATGCGGCGGCTGCGCTCGTCCAGACTCTCCAAAGCAGCCACCAGCCCGTCGCTGGCCAGCACATCGCGCTGACGGGCCTCAATCATGGCGGTGGGCTCGTGGCCGGCATCCGACAGGTAGGCGATCGGGCCGAAAGCCTGCTCGCCATCGTCCGACGGGGTCGGGTCCAGCAGCACATCGCCGCCGGACATGCGGGTTTCCATCTCCAGCACTTCCTCGCGTTTGACGCCCAGCTGGCTGGCGACCTTGTCGACCTCGGCGCTGGAGAGCGTGTCGCGGTGGGTGCCTTCTTCGGCATCTGCCTTGAAGCCCTGCTTCATCGAGCGCAGGTTGAAGAACAGCTTGCGCTGGGCCTTGGTCGTGGCGACCTTGACCATGCGCCAGTTCTTGAGGATGTACTCGTGGATTTCGGCCTTGATCCAGTGCAGCGCGTAGCTGACCAGGCGCACGCCCTGATCGGGGTCGAAGCGTTTGACGGCCTTCATCAGGCCGACATTGCCTTCCTGGATCAGGTCACCATGGGGCAGGCCGTAACCGAGGTACTGGCGCGAAACGGACACCACCAGACGCAGGTGCGAGAGCACCAGCTTGCGGGCGGCTTCGAGGTCGTTGTTTTCCTTGAGTTGCCGAGCCGCTGCCTGCTCTTCCTCAAGGGTGAGCATGGGCATGCGGTTGACGGCGGTGATGTAGGCGTCGAGGTGGCCCAGTGAGGGCACGACCGCCCACGGGTTGCTCAGGGTCATCGCGGTGGACGGGGAACCAGATTGAGTTGTCATTCCAGAACTCCTTTCAATGTGCATATGTTAGCACTCCCGTGGAGAGAGTGCCAAACCGGAAAACCGGTGCTGTGACAAGGAGTTACAGGTATGTTGGGGCTCAGGCGTGGACGGTGAGTTGCGCAGGCCCCCGGGTCACACGCCCCACCACCGCCGCCTGCGCAAAGCCCTGGCTGCGGAAGGTGGCTAGCACCTGGTCCACCGTGTCCGGGCTGCAGGCCACCAGCAGGCCGCCACTGGTCTGCGGGTCGCTCAACAGGGCCTGGTCCTGCGGGGCAAAGCCTGCCGGCAGCTGCACATCCTGACCGTAGCCGGTCCAGTTGCGGCCGGAGGCCCCGGTGACCATGCCTTGGACAGCGAGTTCGCGCACGCCGGACAGCAGAGGCACCTTGGCCCAGTCGATCTCGACCGTGCAGCCGCTGCCGCGCGCCATCTCCAGCGCGTGGCCAGCCAGACCGAAGCCGGTCACGTCGGTGATCGCGTGCACACCGGGCAGGGCGGCCAGTGCCGGGCCGGGGGTGTTCAGGCGGGTGGTGTTGGCAATCATCTGCGCATAGCCTTCGGGCGGCAGCGCGTTCTTCTTGAGGGCGGCCGACAGCACGCCCACGCCCAGCGGCTTGCCCAGCACCAGCACGTCGCCGGCACGGGCATCGGCATTGCGCTTGATGCGGCTGGGATGGACCAGACCCAGCGCCACCAGACCGTAGATCGGTTCGACCGAGTCGATGGTGTGGCCACCCGCGATCGGGATGCCGGCGGCCTTGCAGACGCTGGCGCCGCCTTCGAGGATGCGGCCAATCGTCTGGGTGGACAGCACGTTGATCGGCATGCCCACCAGCGCCAGCGCCATGATGGGCGTGCCGCCCATGGCGTAGACGTCGCTGATGGCGTTGGTGGCGGCGATACGGCCAAAGTCGAAGGGGTCGTCGACGATGGGCATGAAGAAGTCGGTGGTGGCGATCAGGGCCTGCTCGTCGTTGAGCTTGTAGACCGCCGCGTCGTCGGCGGTTTCGATGCCCACCAACAGCTCGGGCGGCACCGGCAGGGCGTTGGTGCCGCGCAGGATGTCGGACAGCACGCCCGGCGCGATCTTGCAGCCGCAGCCGCCGCCGTGGGAAAGGGAGGTGAGACGAGGTTCGTTCATATTTAGTCAGTTGGTGACAGAGCTGAAGATCTGTCACGCAAAGTCATCGGAATGTGACAGAGCTGAAGATCTGTCACCCAAAGTCATCAACTTAACAGCGCCTGCGCGAATTCGCGGGCATCAAAGGTTTCGAGGTCTTCCAGCTTTTCGCCCACACCGATGAAGTACACCGGGATCGGCTTTTCGCGGGCAATGGCGCACAGCACGCCGCCCTTGGCTGTGCCGTCGAGCTTGGTGACGATCAGGCCGGTCAGCTCCAGGGCTTCGTCAAAGGCCTTGACCTGCGCGAGCGCGTTCTGTCCGGTGTTGCCGTCAATGACCAACAGGACTTCGTGCGGAGCCGTGGCATCCGCCTTTTGCACCACGCGTTTGATCTTTTTCAGCTCTTCCATCAGGTGCAGCTGGGTCGGCAGGCGGCCGGCGGTGTCCACCAGCACCACGTCCTTGCCGCGGGCGCGGCCGGCGCTGACGGCGTCAAAGCTCACGGCGGCCGGGTCGCCGCCCTGCTGGCTGACGATCTCGACCGTGTTGCGGTCGGCCCAGACGGCCAGCTGCTCTTTGGCCGCTGCGCGGAAGGTGTCGGCGGCGGCCAGCAGCACGCTTTCGCCACTGTCGGCCAGGTGCTTGGTCAGCTTGCCGATCGAGGTGGTTTTGCCCGCGCCGTTGACGCCAGCGACCATGATCACGGTGGGCTGCTGCGCGCCTATTTCCAGCGGTTTCTGCAGCGGGGCGAGCAGGTCGGCGATGGCATCCATCAGCAGGCCTTTGACCTGCGCGGGGTCGGTGGCCTTGGCTTCCTTGACGCGGCGTGTGAGGTCAGTAAGGAGTTGTTCGGTGGCCTTCACGCCGGTGTCGGCCATCAGCAGGGCGGTTTCCAGCTCTTCGTACAGGTTGTCATCGATCTGGGTGCCGGTGAAGACGGTGGCGATGCTGGAGCCCGTTTTGCGCAGGCCGTTTTTCAGGCGGTCGAGCCAGCCCTGACGCACTGGCACAGCGGCTGCAGTCGTGGCTGGGACCGGTGGGGGGGCGACAGCGGCGAGGTCAGAAGACGCCGGCGCCGGGGAGGGCGCGGCAGGCACTTCAGGCGCCGGCGCCGGGGATTTCTTGCGGAAAAAACTGAACATGGGTGGGAAAAAGTCAAAACTGGAAACGGTTTTTTCGGGCGAAGGCCCGATACCTGTCCGGTTTTCAAGGATCATCCATTCTATGAAACCCCGTCTGCCTTTCCTGACCGCTCTGTTGGCCGCCCTGCTGGCACCAGTCCCTTTCCTGTCGGCCCAGACCCTGTCCGCAACCGGATCCGCCCCCGCCCCGGCGACCGCGCAGCCTGCCCGCAGCACCTTCACCTACACCCTGTCCAACGGCATGCAGCTCTGGGTGCGGCCGGACCGGCGCGCGCCCACGGCGGTGCACATGGTCTGGGTGCGCGTGGGCTCGATGGACGAGGTGGACGGCACCAGCGGCGTGGCCCATGTGCTTGAACACATGATGTTCAAGGGCACGGACAAGTTGGCGGCGGGCGAGTTCTCGCGCCGCGTCGCCGCGCTGGGCGGGCGCGAAAACGCTTTCACCTCCAAGGACTACACCGGTTACTTCCAGCAGATCCCGGCCAGCCGTCTCGAAGACGTGATGCAGCTCGAAGCCGACCGCCTGGTCAACAACCGCTGGCCCGACACCGAGTTCGCCAAAGAGCTGGAGGTCGTCAAGGAAGAGCGCCGCCTGCGCACCGAAGACGATCCGCGCGCCCTGCTGCACGAGGCACTGAGTGCCACCGCCTTGAGCGCTTCGCCCTACCGTCGCCCCATCGTGGGCTGGATGAGCGATCTGGACGCCATGACGGCGCAGGATGCACGCGACTTCTACCAGCGCTGGTACACCCCGTCCAATGCCGTGGTCGTGGTGGCCGGTGACGTGGACCCCGAGCAGGTGCGCGCGCTGGCCGAAAAGCATTACGGCAGCCTGCCCACCCATGCCGTACCCGAGCGCAAGCCGCAGCTGGAACCGCTCCAAAAAGGCCTGCGCCGGATCGAACTCAAGGCGCCGGCCGAACAAAGCTATGTGGCGCTGGCCTTCAAGGTGCCGCGCCTGGCCTCGCTGGACAAAACGCCCGGGCACGACGACGCGCTGGCGCTCACGGTGCTGGCCGCCGTGCTCGACGGCTACAGCGGCGCGCGGCTGGAGCGCAGCCTGGCGCAGGGCGAGCGCCGGCTGGCCGACAACGTGGGGGCCGACAACGGCCTGATGGGGCGCGGCCCGCAGTTTTTCATGCTGGACGGTGTGCCGGCCAAAGGCACCCCGCCCGAGGCGCTCGAAGCAGCACTGCGTGCGCAGGTCAAAAAGGTGGCCGACGAAGGCGTGACCGAGGCCGAGCTGCAGCGCGTCAAAACCCAATGGGTGGCCAGCGAGGTCTACAAGCTCGACTCGGTCTTCAACCAGGCGCGCGAACTGGGCGTGGCCTGGGCGCTGGGCCTGCCGCCCGACAGCAATGAACAGGTGATCGCCCGCCTGCGTCAGGTCACGGCGGCGCAGGTGCAGGCGGTGGCCCGCAAATACTTTGGCGACGATGCGCTCACCGTGGCCATCCTGCGGCCCCAACCTTTGTCGACCAAAGCACCGCCGCGCCGAGCCATCCCCGGCGCACGCCACTGAGGGGAGAGAAGAGATGAAAAACCCTTTGAAATTTCTGAACTTCCCTGCCCTCGTATTCACCGCCGCCATGGGGCTGGTGCAGTCGGCCCATGCCGTCCTGCCCATCCAGCACTGGCAGCAGCCCGGCGGTGCCCGCGTCTATCTGGTGGAGAGCCACAACATCCCCATGGTCGATGTGCAAATCGATCTGGATGCCGGCAGCCGACGCGACCCGGTCGACAAGCCGGGTCT
>JAYRQF010000228.1:0-9695 GCA_041910735.1 Limnohabitans sp. | reverse complement strand
GTCCACCAGCGAGATGCTGCCGGCAGCCAGACTCAGGGCGCGCGAACGACCTTGCACCGGTTCGAAAGCGGTGAGCCCCTGCACCACGGCCGGCAGCGGCACCCCTGCCGACAGGGCGCAGGCGGCAGCGGCCAGCGCGTTCTTGACGTTGTGGCGTCCGGCGATGTGCAGCGTCAGTGGCGCCGTGCCCTGCGGCGTTTTGAGCGTGAACTGCCAGGCGCCGGCATGCCAGAGCACCACGGCGGCACTCACGTCCCCTTGCGCCAAAGCGAAGCGGCAACGGGCACGCGTGCCGGCCAGACCGTCCCACAGGGCGGTCCAGGCGTCGTCCTGCGGGTACACGGCCACGCCGTCCGGGGGCAGAGCCTGCAGCACGGCACCGTTTTCTTCGGCCACGGCCTGCACGGTCTGCATGAATTCCTGGTGTTCGCGCTGCGCGTTGTTGACCAGCGCCACGGTGGGCTGCGCCAGTTTGGCCAGCCATGCGATTTCGCCGGGGTGGTTCATGCCCAACTCGACCACCGCGATGCTGTGGTGCGGGCGCAAGGCCAGCAGCGTCAGCGGCACCCCGATGTCGTTGTTCAGGTTGCCCCGGGTGGCATGGGCCGCGTCGCCGGCATGGGCACGCAGGATGCTGGCAATCATCTGCGTCACCGTGGTCTTGCCGTTGCTGCCGGTCACGGCGATCAGCGGCAGGTGGAACTGCGCACGCCAGCCAGCGGCCAGCTCGCCCAGCGCGAAGCGGCTGTCGGTCACGATCAGGGCCGGCAGCTTTGCGGCGCGGGCCGCGGCCTCGCCCGCCGGCTCGCACACCACGGCCGTGGCGCCTTGCGCCGCAGCCTGTTCGATGAACTGGTTGGCGTCAAAACGTTCGCCGCGCAGGGCCACAAACAGGTCGCCCGGCTGCAGGCTGCGCGAGTCGGTGTGCACCCGCGCCACCACCACACCGTCGCCGCGCTCGGCGCGCACGCCCGACAGCCAACCGGCCGCCTGCGTCAGAGACAGGTTCATGGGGTCCAGATGCTGCCCGCTCATGCGCGCACCTCCTGCCCCGCCTTGCACTGCAAGGCCGTCTGCAGCTGCGCCACATCCGAAAACGGGTGGAACACGCCGGCAATTTCCTGCGTGGTTTCATGGCCTTTGCCGGCCACCAGCACCACATCGGCTGCAGCAGCCTCGTGCACAGCCAGCGCGATGGCGGCGGCGCGGTCTTCCAGCACCGAGGCCGCCTGAGGCCGCTTGAGGCCGGCGCGCATCTGCGCCAGGATGGCTGCAGCGGACTCGCTGCGCGGGTTGTCGCTCGTCAAGACCAGCCGGTCGGCCAAAGACTCGGCGGCCGCCGCCATCAGCGGTCGCTTGTGCGGATCGCGGTCACCGCCACAGCCGAACACGCACCAGAGGCGGCCGCCGCGCTCGCGCGCCATGGGCTGCAAGGCCAGCAGGGCCTGGGTCAGTGCGTCGGGGGTGTGGGCATAGTCCACCACCGCCAGCGGCAATGCCGCTGCACCGGTTTCGGGCATGACGCGTTGCATGCGGCCGGGCACCGCCTGCAGGCCGGTGCAGGCCTGCGCGATCTGCACCAGTGGCACGCCCTGGGCGCGCAGGGCGCCAATCACACCCAGCAGGTTGTCGAGGTTGTAGTCGCCGGCCAGCGCCGTGTCGACGCGGCACAACGCGTCGCCTTCGCGCAGTTCAAAGCTCAAACCTTCCCGGCTGGGCAGCGGCCAGGCACGCAGACGCGCCTCCTGCCGGCGCGAACAGGTCCACAGGTCCAGGCCCTGGCCCGCCAGCTCGGCGGCCAAGAAGGCGCCTTGCGGATCATCGATGTTGATCACCGCCGACTCCAGTCCTTCCCAGTCGAACAGGCGACGCTTGGCCGCCCAGTAAGCCTGCATGGAGCCGTGGTAGTCGAGGTGGTCCTGCGTGAAATTGGTGAACACCGCGGTGCGGATGCGGGTGCCGTCGAGCCGGTGCTCGGCAATGCCGATCGACGATGCCTCGATCGCGCACAACTGCGCGCCGGCCTGCAGCATCTCCCGAAAACTGCACTGCAGCAGCACCGGATCGGGCGTGGTCATGCCGGTGTAGCGCAGATCGGGCCAGAGCCCGACGCCCAGCGTGCCCACCACGCCGCAGTGCTGGGCGATGACCGGGTGGGCCAACATCTGCGCCAGCCAGCAGGCGGTCGAGGTTTTGCCGTTGGTGCCGGTCACGGCCACCACGCGCAGGGTCTGCGTGGGCTGTTCGTAATAAGCATCGGCCACCTGGCCGGTGCGCTCCTTGAGCTGCGACAAGGCGGCCACGCGGTCAGTGGGCTGCAGGTCCTGCCAGGGCTCGCTGCCTTCGCGCTGCATCAGGCACACACTGGCGCCCTGCGCAAAAGCGCGTGCCATGTACTGGCGGCCGTCGGTGGCGGCGCCGGGCCAGGCGATGAAGCCGTCACCGGGCTGCACCCGGCGGCTGTCGGTGCGCAGCTCGCCCGTGACGTGCTGGCGCAGCCACTGCGCGGCCTGCATCGGAGTCTGGAGCTCGACCATCAGAACGACTCCTCCACCGCCTTGGCCACCACCTGCGGCTTGACCGACAGGTCGGGCTGGATGCCCAGCAGGCGCAGCGTCTGCTGCACCGTGGTGCTGAACACCGGCGCAGCCACATCGCCACCGAAATAGCGGCCGTTGCTGGGCTCATCGATCATCACCGCCACGATGATGCGCGGCTGCTCGATCGGCGCCATACCGACGAAGAAGCCGCGGTATTTCTTGCCGGCGTAGCCTTTGCCTTCCTGCTTGTGCGCGGTGCCGGTTTTGCCACCAACCGAGTAGCCCATGGTCTGTGCCTTGGGCGCGGTACCGCCTGGGCCGGTCACCATGCCCAGCATCTTGCGCATGGCGCGGGCGTTTTCCGGGCTGAACACGCGTACGCCCTGCACCTGCTGTTCGGTCTTGATCAGGGTGGCTGGCACCACCTCGCCATCGCGCGCAAACACCGTGTAGGCGCGTGCCACCTGAAACAGGCTGCCCGAGATGCCGTAGCCGTAGCTCATGGTGGCCTGCTCGATCGGGCGCCAGGTCTTGTAGGGGCGCAGGCGGCCGCTGACCACGCCCGGGAACGGGATCTGCGGCTTCTGACCAAAACCAACGGCGCTGTACATCTCCCACAACTCGCGCGGCTCGATCTGCATCGCCATCTTGACGGTACCGACGTTGCTGGACTTCTGGATCACCTCGCTGACCGACAGCACACCGTGCGGGTGCGCATCGGTGATGGTCGAGCCGGTGATGGTGATGCGGCCGGGCGCGGTCTGGATCGGCGTGTCGGGCTTGACCAGCCGCTTTTCCATGGCGAGCGCCACCGGGAAGGGCTTCATGGTCGAGCCGGGCTCGAAGGTGTCGGTCAGGGCACGGTTGCGCAGTTGCTCGCCACTGAGGTTGACCCGTTTGGACGGCGTGTAGCTGGGGTAGTTGGCCAGCGCCAGCACTTCGCCGCTTTGGGCATCGAGCACCACCACGCTGCCGGCCTTGGCCTTGTTGTCGAGCACCGCGTCGCGCAGCTTCTGGTAGGCAAAGAACTGGATCTTGCTGTCAATGGACAGCTGGATGTCCTGCCCGTCTTCGGGCGGCACCGCATCGCCCACGGCTTCAACCACGCGGCCCAGACGGTCCTTGATGACGCGGCGCGAACCGGCTTTGCCGGAAAGGGCCTTCTGGAACACCAGCTCCACACCTTCCTGCCCCTGGTCTTCCACGTTGGTGAAGCCCACGATGTGGGCAGCCGCCTCGCCCTCCGGGTAGAGGCGTTTGTATTCCTTGATGCTGTAGACGCCCTTGATGTCCAGCGCCAGGATTTCCCGGGCCACCGGCTCATCGAGCTGGCGACGCAGCCAGACAAAGGTCTTGTCTTCGTTTTCCAGCTTTTTGTCGAGCTCGGCCGGGCTCATCTCCAGCAGCCTGGCCAGCTGACGCAATTTGGCCGGGTCGCGCTCCATGTCTTCCGGATTGGCCCAGATGCTGGGCGCCGGCACACTGGAGGCCAGCAGCATGCCGTTGCGGTCCAGAATACGGCCGCGGTTGGCCGGCAGCACCAGCGTGCGGGCAAAGCGCACCTCGCCCTGCCGGCGGAAAAAATCGTTCTCGAAAACCTGCACATAGGCCGCACGGCCGATCAGGCCCATGAAGCCCACCGCGATGGCGCCCACGATCAGTTTGCTGCGCCAGACCGGCGTCTTGCTGGCCAGCAGCGGGCTGGAGCTGAGCTGCACGCTGCGGCTCATGGGCGAGCCTCCTGCTTGCCGGCACCCTGAGGCGCATTCACATATTGGGTGATGCCCGGGCTGACCATGCGCATCTGCAGCTGCTGGCGCGCGATCTGCTCCACACGCAAAGGCGTGGCCTGCGCACGGCGCTCGACCTGCAGGCGGTCATGCTCAATCTCCAGCCGGCTCGCTTCCTTGCCCTCGGCTTCCAGCGCCATGAACAGGCGGCGCGATTCGTATTGCGAATGCACCAGCGCCAGCGCGCTGGCCACCACGGCCAGCAGCAGCAACACACTCAGACGCGTCATGCCGGCACCTCCGTGCGCCCGGCCACCCGCATGATGGCGCTGCGGGCACGCGCATTCGCCTGCACTTCAGCCTCGGAGGGTTTGATGCGGTCCAGCGCCTGCAGCCGCATGGGTTTGGGCTGCGCAAACGGCACCCGGCGGTCCACCACTTCTTTGGAGTGTTTGGCGATGAACTGCTTGACGATGCGGTCTTCGAGCGAATGGAAGCTGATCACCACCAGGCGACCGCCCGGACGCAGCACGCGCAGGCTGGCCTCTAGCGCCTGTTCGAGCTCTTCAAGCTCGGCGTTGATGAAAATCCGAAGAGCCTGAAATGTCCGCGTTGCAGGGTTCTGGCCCGGCTCGCGGGTTTTGACCGTGTCAGCCACGAGCTGGGCCAGTTCAGCGGTGCTTGAAATTGGGCCCCGCTCCTGTCGGCGAGCCACAAGCGCCTTTGCAATCTGAAAAGCAAACCGTTCTTCGCCATAGTCACGCACCACCTCCGTGATTTGATCGACCGTAGCGGTCGCCAGCCACTCGGCCACGCTTTCGCCGCGCGTGGTGTCCATGCGCATGTCCAGCGGACCGTCAAAACGAAAAGAAAAACCCCTCTCGGGGTTGTCGATCTGGGGGGAGCTGACCCCGAGGTCCAGCAGGACCCCATCGACACTGGCATCGGGCAGGTCCGCCAGATGCGAGAAGCCTTCGTGCCGGATCGCAAAGCGCGCATCCTGGATGCGGCCGGCTTCGGCGATCGCATCCGGGTCCTTGTCAAATGCCAGCAAACGCCCTTGCGCCGACAGGCGCGACAGGATCAGGCGCGAATGCCCGCCGCGCCCGAAGGTGCCATCCACATAGCTGCCACCCGCGCCTGCAACGCCGCCCAGCAAGGCATCAACAGCCTCGTGGAGCAGGACGGTGGTGTGGATGAGGGCCGCGTCACTCATGTCCGTCAGAACGAAAAGTCCTTGAACACATCGGGCATCTCGCCCTGCATGGCCTCGGCCTCCTGCGCCTCGTAGGTGACCTTGTCCCAGAGCTCGAAATGGTTGCCCATGCCGAGCAGCATGGTGTCGCGGGAAATGCCGGCGGCCTGGCGCAGCTCGGGGGAGATGAGCACGCGGCCGGTGCCGTCCATCTCCACATCCATGGCGTTGCCCAGAAAGATGCGCTTCCACCACTGGGCCGACATGGGCAGCTGGGCGATGCGCTCGCGGAATTTCTCCCATTCGGGTCGGGGGAACACCATCAGGCAACCATGCGGATGCCTGGTGATGGTCAGTTGCCCCTGGGCCATGGCGCTGAGGACGTCACGGTGCCGGGTCGGCACAGACAGCCGCCCCTTGGCATCCAGACTCAGCGATGAAGCCCCTTGAAACACTGCAACAACCTTTTCCAGTGGAAAGCACGAGGTGGAGACACTTTTCCCCACTTAATTGCACTTTTTTGCACTGTATCAGGAAATCCACTGCCCACAAGGGGACGAATCAGGATTTTTTCAATGAAATCAACAGCTTAGAGCAACATTGATAGAAACTTTTACGGAAATTTTCCTTGTAAACCAGACACTTAGAGAGGGCACTGAAAGTAACGCCTGAAGGACAAATCAAATTGTAAAAATCTCGAAATACATGATTCAGGGGAGCAAGAAAAAGGCCCCTGCAAGAGGGGCCCCGAATGCATGTGCGGCGGCAAAATCAATCGCCGAACATCTTTTGCTTGAGTTCACGGCGCTGCTGCGCCTCCAGCGACAGGGTTGCGGTCGGGCGGGCCAGCAGGCGGCCCACACCGATGGGCTCGCCCGTCTCGTCGCAGTAGCCGTAGTCGCCGGCATCGATGCGGGCGATCGACTGCTCGATCTTCTTGAGCAGCTTGCGCTCGCGGTCGCGGGTGCGCAGTTCCAGCGCGTGCTCCTCTTCGATGGTGGCGCGGTCGGCCGGGTCGGGTACGACCACGGTGTCTTCACGCAGGTGCTCGGTGGTCTCGCCGGCATTGGCCAGGATGCCCTGCTTGAGCTGCACCAGTTTGAGACGGAAAAACGCCATCTGCGCATCGTTCATGTACTCGCTATCGGGCATGGCGAGCACTTCGGCATCGGTCAGCTGTTCAACCGGTTTGTTTTTCCAGTTGTTGGCCAGCTTGGGGTCTTTTTTGACGGTCGCTGCGGGTGCAGGCATGACGGTGGTGGACATGGAAGGCAGGAAACTCGCTTTGGCGGCCGTCGATGCCACGGCTTGCGGCATGGACGGCACAGTGATTTGGGCCAGCCGCGCCGAAGGGCGACTGGAACGTACAGGCAGATCGGACGCAGACGGAGCGGCCACGGCCGGCTTGACTTCGACTGCAACCACCGGGGTCGGCTTGACCGCAGAAGGTTTTTTGGCAGGCACTGGCGCCTTGTTGGCCGGTGCTACCGCTTTGACCGGGGTTTTGGACACCGGTTTGGTCACGGGCGCAGCGGGCTTTTTGGCCACTGCGGCGGATGGGGTGGCTGGTTTTTTCGCTTCGACCACTTTCTTGGCCGGGGCTTTGGCCGTGGGCTTGGTCCTGGCTGCAGGCTTGGTCCTGGCTGCAGGCTTGGCTTTGGCAGCCGCTTTGACCGGGGTGGCCGGCCGTGCCTTGGCGGCCGGCTTGGCCTTGACCGCCGCCGTTTTCACGGCCTTGGGCTTGGCCACCGGGGCTTTGGCTTTGGCGGGTGACTTGGCGGACACCTTTTTGGCGGGCGCGGCGACTTTGGCCGGCGCTTTCGCTGCGGCTTTTGTCGCTTTCTTGGCAGGTGTCTTCACTTCGTGTCTCCTGGCACCGCCGCACAGACGCATCCGTGGTGGTTTGCCGTAGCGTGCAGGTGCGCCGGGGTCCTGTTCACCTGCATGGATTAGCCTTTGTTCGACCTTCCTGGGCTGGCCTCCCCGGAAATGGGGAGCCTTTCAGGGCGGGCATTGTAGCGATGGAAGCCCTCAAAATCCGGACAGGTTTTATAAATTCGATTTGCGTCCGGAAATGGATACCAAAGACCTCAGATCAGGCACTGCTCCAGCCCCTGCACAAGGATGTCCCTGGGCAGATCAATGCCAATGAACACCATCTTGCTGGTGCGCTGCTCGTGGTCCTGCCAGACCGGGCCCAGGTCGCTGCCCATGAGCTGGTGCACGCCCTGAAAAATCACCTTGCGCTCGGTACCCTTCATGTTCAGCACGCCCTTGTAGCGGAGCATCTTGGGGCCGTACACGTTGACGATGGCGCCCAGGAAATCTTCAAGCCTGGCCGGATCGAAGGCCCGGTCGGATTTGAAGACAAAGCTCTTGACGTCGTCGTCATGGTGGTGGTGGTGCGGGTGGTGGCAGTGCTCGCCATGTTCATGGTCATGGTGGTCGTGGCCGCAGTGCTCGTCATGCGCATGGTCGTGCTCACAGTGCTCGCCATGTTCGTGATCATGGCCGTGGTGGTGGTCATGGTCACCGGCGTTCAGGAAATCCGGATCGATGTCCAGCTTGGCGTTGAGGTTGAAGCCGCGCAGGTCAAAGACCTCCTTGATCGGCACTTCGCCGAAATGCACCACCTTGTGCGGCGCACGCGGGTTCATGTGCTTGAGACGGTGCTGCAGCGCAGCCAGCTCGTCGGCGGAGACCAGATCGGCCTTGCTGATGAAGATCTGGTCGGCAAAACCCACCTGACGCTGGGCCTCGACCCGGTCATTGAGCTGCTGCTGGGCGTGTTTGGCGTCCACCAAAGTCAGGATGGAGTCGAGCAGGAAGGTCTCGGCGATCTCGTCGTCCATGAAGAAGGTCTGCGCCACCGGGCCGGGGTCGGCGAGACCCGTGGTCTCGATCACCACACGGTCGAACTGCAGCAGGCCCTTGCGGCGCTTGGCGGCCAGCAGTTGCAGTGTGGCGCGCAGGTCTTCGCGGATGGTGCAACACACGCAGCCGTTGCTCATCTGGATGATCTGCTCGTTGGTCTCCGACACCAGAATTTCGTTGTCGATGTTTTCCTCGCCGAACTCGTTCTCGATCACCGCGAGCTTCATGCCGTGGCTCTCGGACAGCACGCGCTTGAGCAGCGTGGTTTTGCCCGAGCCAAGAAAGCCGGTGAGGATGGTGGCGGGAATGAGGGCCATGGAATGCTCCGGGAGATTGCGCAAAAGGCGTGAGTGTATCGGGCAGGCGATGGACTTGCCGGGACCGGGTCAGCGTCGCACGACAACCAACCCCTTGAGGTATTCGCCTTCAGGAAAGGCGATCGTCATCGGGTGGTCGGGCGCGCCCTGCAGGCGTTCGCTGATGAAGCCGTCCACGCCCGCGTCGGTGCCGGCCGAGGCCACGATCTTGTGGAACAGGTCGGCGCTGATGCCGCCCGAACACGAATACGTGAACAGCTCGCCGCCGGGTGCCAGCAGCTTGAAGGCCAGGCGGTTGATGTCCTTGTAGGCACGGGCCGCGCGCTCGGCGTGTGCGGCCGTGGGCGCGAACTTGGGCGGGTCCAGCACGATGGCGTCAAAGGTCTCGCCACGCTCGATGCACTGGCGCAGGCTGGCGTTCACATCGGCGTCGAGAAAGGTGGCGCGGCTGTCTTCAAAGCCATTCAGGCGCACATGGGCGCGGGCACGCTCCAGTGCCGGGCCGGACGAATCGATCGACGTGACATGCCCTGCCCCGCCCGCCAGCGCGGCCACCGTGAAGCCGCCGGTGTAGCAGTAGCAGTTGAGCACCTTGCCGAACTGGCGGTGGCGTGTGTGCTCGAAAAAGCGTTTGCGGCTGTCGCGCTGGTCCAGATAGAAACCGGTCTTGTGGCCGGTGGCCACGTCCAGCGTGAGCTGCCAGTCGTGTTCCCGGATGGTCAACTCGGTAGCGCCTTCGCCCCGCAGCCAGCCGGTCACCTCACTCAGGCCTTCGAGCTGGCGCACACTGGCGTCCGAGCGCTCGTACAGGCGCGTCAGACCCGTGACCTGCAAGAGTGCGTCGGCAATCGCTTTCTTGAATTTTTCGGTGCCGCAGCTGCCGAACTGCGCCACCAGCGTGTCGCCGTAGCGGTCCACGACCAGGCCGGGCAGGCCATCGGCCTCGCCATGCACCAGCCGCACACCGTCGCTGCGGATGTCAACCCACTGGCGTGCAGCCACGGCCTGGGCGATGCGCGCGTGGATGAAGTCCGCGTCG